>DATLXM010000137.1:0-9642 GCA_035575835.1 Gaiellaceae bacterium | reverse complement strand
AGCGGCTGAACCGCTCCGCGCGCGCGCGAATGGCCCGCAGCGCGTAGTGCTCGGCGATAGGCATCGACGACATTCTCGCCGCCCGCCATCACCTCGCCGGTCGAGTGCATCTCGACCCCGCGGTCGGCCGCGGCGGCGAAGCGGTCGGTCGGGAAGATCGCCTCCTTTGCCCAGGCCCTCGCCGGCACGGCCCGTTCGGGGAGCCCGAGCGCCGCGAGCGGCTCGCCGAGCAGGAGCCGGCAGGCGTGGTCGACGAGCGGCAGCCCCAGCGCCTTCGCGACGAAGGGGACGCTCCGCGAGGCCCGCGGGTTCGCCTCCAGGACGTGCAGCTCCCCGTCCCGGAGCGCCAGCTGGAGGTTGAGGAGGCCGCGGGCGCCGATGTGGCGAGCAAGCCGGTCGACGAGGTCCCGGATCTCCGCTTCGAGCGCCGGGGACACCGAGGGAGCGGGAATCACGCAGGCCGAGTCGCCCGAATGGACCCCGGCGCGCTCGACGTGCTCGCAGATCGCCGCCACCCAGGCGCCTTCGCCGTCCGCGAGCGCGTCGATGTCGAGCTCGATCGCGCCCGCCAGGAACTCGTCCACGAGCGAGGGCTCGTCGAGCTCGAGCTCACCCGCGCCGTGCGCGACCCGCATCCGGCGACCGCCGAGCACGTAGTGGGGGCGCACGAGCACCGGGTAGCCGAGGTCGGCGGCGACCGCCCGGGCCTCCGCGGTCGTCCCGGCCGTCCCCCAGCGGGGCGCACGGAGCCCGAGTTCGGCCAGCGCAGCGCCGAACCGCCCGCGGTCCTCCGCCGCGTCGATCGCGCGCAGGGGATCGCCGAGCAGTGGCACGCCTGCGGCTCCGAGGGCATGCGCGAGCCGGAGCGGCGTCTGGCCCCCGAGCTGGACGACGACGCCCAGGGGCCGCTCGAGCTCGACGACGTCGAGGACGCGCTCGAGAGTGATGGGCTCGAGGTAGAGGCGATCGGACGTGTCGTAGTCGGTCGAGACCGTGGCCGGGTTCGCGTTCACGAGCACCGCCTCGTAGCCGAGCCGCCGGAACGCCTGCGCAGCGCGGGTGCAGGAGTAGTCGAACTCGATTCCCTGGCCGATCCGGTTCGGCCCGGAGCCCAGGATCACGATCGCGCGGCCGCTCGGCTCCTCGACCGGGTCGCCCGACTCGTGCGACAGGTAGTAGTAGGGCGTGCGCGCCTCGAACTCGGCCGCACAGGAGTCGACCGCGAGCCTGCCCGGCAGGTCGCGCCGGGTACGGACTTCCGGCTCGTCGAGGCCGAGCAGGCGGGCGATCCGCGCGTCGGGGAGGCCGAAGCGCTTCGCGGCGCGGACGTCTCCGGTCGCCACGAGCTCGCGCTCTGCCGCCGCGATCGACTCGAGCTCGGCGGCGAAGTAGGGGTGCAGACCGGGGATCTCCGGCAACCTGTCGGCACCCTCCAGCCCGTCGAGCGCCTTCAGCAGCGCCTCCGGGAACGTGCGGCCGAGCCCAAGTGACTCGCCGGTCGCGCGCATCTCGGTCCCGAGCGTGCGGTCGGCGCCGGCGAACTTGTCGAAGTCGAAGCCCGGCGCCTTGACCGCGACGTAGTCGAGTGCGGGCTCGAACGCGGCGCTCGAGCGACCGGTGATGTCGTTCGGCAGCTCGTCGAGCGTGTACCCGACCGCGAGCATGGCCGCGAGTTTGGCGATCGGGAACCCGGTCGCCTTCGAGGCGAGGGCGGACGAGCGGGAGACGCGTGGGTTCATCTCGATCAGGACGAAGTCGCCGCTCGCCGGATCTACGGCGAACTGGACGTTCGCGCCGCCGGTCGCGACCCCGACCGCGCGCACGCACGCGAAGGCCGCCTCGCGCAGGCGCTGGTAGGCTGTGTCGTCGAGCGTCTGCTGCGGCGCCACGGTCCAGGAGTCGCCGGTGTGGACGCCGACGGGATCGAGGTTCTCGATCGAGCAGACGACGACGCAGTTGCCCGCGGTGTCGCACATCACCTCGAGCTCGAATTCCTGCCAGCCCGCCAGCGAGCGCTCGACGAGCACCTGGCCGATCGGGCTCGCGGCCAGACCCGTCCGGGCGCGCGACTCGAGCTCCTCCCGGTCAGCCGCGAGCCCGCCGCCCGTCCCGCCGAGGGTGAACGCAGGGCGCACGACGGCCGGCAGGGGGCAGGAGTCGAGCTGAGCGAGCGAGGTGACGACGACAGACTCAGGCACGGGCAGCCTGGCCGCGGACATCGCCTCGCGGAACGTGAGCCGGTTTTCCGCCCGGCGGATCGCATCGACGTCGGCGCCGATCAGCTCCACCTCGCCGAGTCGCCCGGACTCGGCGAGCTCGACCGCGAGGTTCAGCGCGGTCTGGCCGCCGAGCGTGGGGAGGAGCGCATCGGGGCGCTCTCGCTCGATCACGGCCGCCACCGTGTCCGCGTCGAGCGGCTCCAAGTACGTCGCGTCGGCCCACTCGGGGTCGGTCATGATCGTCGCCGGGTTCGAGTTGACGAGGACGACGCGGTACCCCTCGTCGCGGAGGACGCGGCACGCCTGCGCGCCCGAGTAGTCGAACTCGCAGCCCTGCCCGATCCGAATCGGGCCCGAGCCGACGATCAGGATCGAGCGAAGGTCGGTTCTCTTCGGCATCCGGTCGCGATCAGGTCGAAGAACGGGAGCGCGTCGTGGGGGCCGGGCGCGGCTTCGGGGTGGAACTGGAGCGTCGCGAAGCCCTCGCCCTCGAGCCCCTCCACCGTGCCGTCGTTCAGGGAGACGTGGCTGACGGCTGCCGCATCCGAGGCCTCGACCGCGTACCCGTGGTTCTGCGCGGTCACGAGCACCCGGTTCGTCGAGCGCACGCGCACCGGGTGGTTGGCGCCGCGGTGGCCGAACGGGAGCTTGTACGTCCGCAGGCCGAGCGCAAGCGCCACGAGCTGATGGCCGAGGCAGATCCCGAAGAGCGGTACGGCGCCGAGGAGGGCCCGAACCGTCTCGACCTGCTCGACGAGCTGCGCCGGATCGCCGGGGCCGTTGCCGACGAGCACCGCCGCCGGCTCGAGCTCGAGCACGGCCTCCGCGCTCCAGGTGCCGGGGACGACGACCGCCTCGACGCCGCTCTCGGCCAGGCGTCGCACGATCGAGCGCTTGCAGCCGAGGTCGAGCACGACGACGCGCGGCCCCGAGCCGAGGGAGTACGGCTCGCTCACGCAGGCGTCGAGCGCGGGGGCCGTGGCCGCGAGTCGGGGCTCCAGGAGCGCGCGCTCCCAGTCCAGGTGCGGCTCGGCGAGCGCGAGCGCGAGCAGCTGCTCCGGCGGCGCGTCGCCAAGGGCGCACCGCATCGAGCCCCTCTCGCGCAACGTGCGAACCAGAGCCCGGGTGTCGATCTCGTCGAGCGCGACGACGCCGCGGCTCCCGAGCCACGCAGAGAAGGCGGGGCGCGCCCTGCGCATCACGACGCCCTCGGTCCAGACGCGAGAGGACTCGAGCCTCGCCTCGTCGACGCCGTAGTTGCCAACGAGGGGATAGGTGAACGCGAGCACCTGGCGCGCATAGCTGGGATCCGTGACCGCCTGCTCGTAGCCCGCCATCGCGGTCGTGAAGCAGGCCTCGCCGGCGGCGGTGCCCGGCGCGCCGACGCTCCGGCCCGCGAAGACGCTGCCGTCCTCGAGGATGAGATGAGCCGAGCGCATGGTGCATGTTAAGCAAAAAAATGTATATTACGCAAATGTCGACTGCCGCGATCCTCGGTGCCTCCGGCTATTCCGGGCAGGAGACGCTCGACCGCGTGCTCGCCCATCCGGGCCTGGAGCTCGTGGCGCTCGGCTCGGATTCGCTCGCCGGCTCGCCCGCTGCCGAGCTCGACCCGCGTCTGACCCGGCTCGTGCTGCCGCCGTTCGTCACGAACGGCGAGGCGCTGGCGAGCGGCGCCGACGTCGTCTTCTCCTGCCTGGGGGCTGAGCGGGCGGCGGCGCTCGAACCGCCCGCGGCGACGGTCGTCGTCGACCTCTCGGGCGCGCACCGGCTCCAGGACGGGGCCGCGTACCGCGAGTGGTACGGCTTCGAGCACCCGCGCCCGGACGACCTCGCGGGCTGGACCTACGCGATTCCGGAGCTCGCGCCCCCGCACGGCGATCTGATCGCGAACCCCGGCTGCTACGCGACAGCGGCGCTTCTCGCGCTCGTCCCGCTCGCCGAGGCGATCGAGCCGCGCGGCGTCGTCGTCGACGCGAAGTCCGGTGTCTCCGGCGCGGGCCGCGGGCTGAAGGAGAGCTCTCACGCGAACACGGTGCTCGAGAACGTCGCCCCCTATCGCGTCGGCGCGCACCAGCACGAGCCGGAGATCGCCCAGCTGCTCGGCTTCGACGTCTGCTTCGTGCCCCACCTGCTCCCGGTGCGACGCGGCCTGCTCGCGACCTGCTACGTGACGCCGACCGAGCCCGACCTGCGGGAGCGGCTCGAAGCCGCGTACGCCACAAGCGTCGTCGTCACGCTCCTCCCGGAAGGGACGACCCCGGACCTCGCGCGCGTGCAGGGGACTGACGCGGCGGAGGTGGCGCTCTTCTCGGACCGCGCCACCGGGACCGCGATCGTGATCTGCGCCCTCGACAACCTCGGCAAGGGCGCCGCCGGACAGGCGGTTCAGAACGCGAACCTCGCGCTCGGGCTCGACGAGACGGCAGGGCTGCGGCTCGCGGGTGTACCGGTATGAGCGTCACCGCGCCGGCGGGTTTCGTCGCTGCGGGCGTCCACGCCGGGATCCGCAAGGAGCGGGCCGACCTCGCGGTGCTTCGCTCGACGGTCCCGGCGGTCGGGGCGGCAATGTTCACCCGGAACCGGCTCCAGGCGGCGCCGCTCGTCGTCTCCCGCGCTCACCTCGCGGAGGCGGAGCCGCAGGCCGTCGTTATCAACTCCGGGGTGGCGAACGCCGCGACCGGGCTGCGCGGGGAGCTCGACGCGGTCGCGACCGCGGCCGAGGCCGCGCGCCTGCTCGACCTCGACGCGGAGCAGGTGCTCGTGCTCTCCACGGGCGTGATCGGGACGCTGCTGCCGCTCGAGAAGGTGACGGCCGGGCTCGCCCTGGCCGTCCCCGCGCTCTCGTCCTCCGGGGGTGCTGCCGCGGCCGAGGCGATCATGACGACCGACACCCGGCCGAAGACGGCGATCGTGGGCCGCGACGGTTTTGTTGTCGGCGGAATGGCCAAGGGGGCCGGGATGATCCACCCGGCGCTCGCGACGATGCTCGCGATCGTCACGACCGACTACCCGCTCGAGCGCGGCGAGGCAGACGGCTTCCTCCGGACCGCGGTCGACGAGAGCTTCAACCGGATCTCGATCGACGGCGAGTGCTCGACGAACGACGCCGTCGTCCTGCTCGCGAACGGAGCGAGCGGCTGCGCGCGGAACGATCAGAGCTTCGTCGCGGCACTGCGCGAGGTCTGCGCCGACCTGGCCGCCCAGATCGTCTCCGACGGCGAGGGTGCGACCGTCCTGCTCGAGATCGAGGTCGCGGGAGCGGCGACCATGGCCGAGGCGAGCGCGATCGCGCAGCGGATCGCGACCTCGCCGCTCGTTAAGACCGCCGCCTTCGGGCGGGACGCGAACTGGGGCAGGGTGCTCGCCGCCGCCGGCTCGGCGCCCTCGAACGGCGGGTTCGCTCACCTCGACGAGCGCCTGCTCTCGCTCAGCTTCAACGGGACGCCGGTGTTCGCGGGCGGCGCCCCGACCTCGCGGGAGCCGGCGCTCGAGGGCACCGTCTGCAGGATCGAGCTCGATCTCGGGCTCGGGAGCGGGACGGCGTCGTACCTCTCCTCGGATCTCTCCTACGAGTACGTACGGATCAACGCGGAGTACCGCTCGTGAGCCTCCTCGTCGTCAAGGTCGGAGGGCGCGCCGCCGAGTGCTCGACCCAGGCGGTGAAGGGGTTTGTGCTCCAGGAACACAGAGTCGTGCTCGTCCACGGCGCCGGGCCGCAGATCACCGCCGAGATGGAGCGGCTCGGGTTGCCGGTCGAGTTCGTGGGAGGGCGTCGCGTGACGAGCGCGGCGGCGCTCGAGGTCGTTCGAGCCTCGGTTGCCGCGGTCAATGCTGAGCTCTGCGCCGCGCTCGGCCCTCGGGCGCTCCCTCTGCCGGACGGTGTGCTCGAGGCGACGGCAATTCCGGGGCTCGGCCATGCCGGAACCCCTCACCCCTCGGCGCCGCACGCTGTCCTGCAGGCGCTCGAGCTCGGCTTCGTCCCGGTCGTCGCCCCGCTCGCACGCGGCCCGTTGAACGTGAACGGCGATGAGGCCGCGGTTGCTCTGGCAGTCGGGCTCGGCGCCGAGCGGGTCGTCTTCGTCACTGACGTTCCCGGCGTTCTCGTCGCGGGCGTGGTCGTGGAGGAGATCGCCGCCGACGAGGCCGAGCGGCTGGTCGGCACAGGTGCGTTCGAGGGCGGGATCGTCCCCAAGCTCCTCGCGGCGGCCCGGGCTGCGAGGCACGGGATCGCGGCGGAGATCGGTGTCACGGCGGTGACGGCGTGAGCACCAAGCACGCGACCGCGCTGCTCCCGGTCTATCCGCCTGTGCCCCTGACCTTCGTCGAGGGTACGGGGCTCGAGCTCCTCGACGAGGGCGGCCGCCGCTACCTCGACTTCGGCTCCGGGATCGCCGTGGTCGGCCTCGGCCACCGCCACCCCGCTCCCCTCGCCGCGGCGCACGCCCAGCTCGATCGGCTCTGGCACGCCTCCAACCTC
Source organism: Gaiellaceae bacterium (assembly GCA_035575835.1). Taxonomy (GTDB): domain Bacteria; phylum Actinomycetota; class Thermoleophilia; order Gaiellales; family Gaiellaceae; genus Gaiellasilicea. The sequence continues at coordinate 2,943 of DATLXM010000137.1, read as the reverse complement.
TTCGGTACCGAGCCCGCGCCGGCGCTCGCGCAGCGGCTCTCCGAGCGCTTCGGCGGCGCCCAGGCGTTCTTCTGCAACTCGGGAGCCGAGGCGATCGAGGCGGCGCTCAAGTACGCGCGCCTCGCCACCGGCAGGACGGGGGTCGTCGCGCTCGAGGGCTCTTTCCACGGACGGACGACCGGGGCGCTCGCGGCGACCGGCCAGCCCGCCAAGCGGGTCCCGTTCGAGCCGCTCCTGCCGGGCGTCCGCTTCGCCCGAGCGAACGATGTCGCGTCGCTCGAAGCCGCGATCGGCGACGACACGGGTCTGATCCTGCTCGAGCCGGTCCAGGGCGAGTGCGGCATCCGACCGCTCGAGCCGGAGTTCCTGGCCGCCGCGCGCGCCCACGACGCGCTTCTCTGCCTGGACGAGATCCAGACCGGCGTCGGGCGCACCGGCACCTTCTTCGCATGGGAGCAACTCGGTGTCCGGCCCGACCTCGTCGTACTCGCCAAGGGTCTCGCGAACGGCCTGCCGATCGGCGCCCTGCTCGTCGCGAACGAGTCCGCCGGCGCCTTCGCGCCCGGTCACCACGGCTCGACGTTCGGCGGCAACCCCGTCTCCTGCGCCGCTGCCTGCGCCGTCGTCGACGCGATCGACGTGGCGCTGCTCGCGAACGTCAGCGAGCAGGGAGAACGGCTGCGCCGGGGGCTCGCCACGCTTCCCGGCCTCACCGACGTTCGTGGCTCCGGACTCATGCTGGGAGCCGACAGCGAGCGGCCCGCGCAGGAGATCGCCGCAGCCGCACTCGCGCTCGGCCTCGTCGTCCTGACCGCCGGGGAGCACGTGCTCCGCCTCGCTCCGCCGCTCGTCGTCGGGCCGGACGAGATCGACACCGCACTGGAGATCCTCGAGGAGGTACTCGCATGAATCGACGCGACCGCCAGGGCACGATCCTGCGGCTCGTCCGCGAGCAGTCGCTCGCGACCCAGTCCGAGCTGGCTGCGGCGCTCCATGCCGCGGGACACGACGTCGTGCAGACGACCGTCTCGCGCGACATCCGCGAACTCGGGCTCGTCAAGGTTCGCCGCTCGGACGGGCGGCTCGTCTACGCGTCGCCGGAGGAGGCGCGCCCGCGACAGCTCGTGCCGAGCCTCCGCCGCCTGGCGCTCGCGATCGAGTCGAGCGCGAACCTCGTCGTCGTCACCACGCCGTCCGGCTTCGCGAGCGCGCTCGCGGAGGAGCTCGACCGCGCGGGCCACCCGCTCGTCCTCGGGACGATCGCCGGGGACAACACGATCATGATCGCCGCCCGCGAGGGCGTCTCCGGAGCCGAGCTCCGGGACGAGCTGCGGGCCTACCTGAGAGAAGGAGCAGCGTGACGAGAAATGCAGTGCTCGCCTATTCGGGCGGGCTGGACACGAGCTGCGCGATCGCGTGGCTGAAGGAGGACTACGGGTTCGACGAGGTGATCGCCGTGCTCGTCGATGTCGGGCAGGAATTCGACCTCGCCGCCTCCCTGGCGCGGGGCACCGCTGCGGGCGCCGACGATGTCCTCCTGATCGACCGCAAGGACGCGTTCGCGAACGAGCAGGTGGCGCGCGCGATCAAGGCGAACGCGCTCTACGAGGGCCGCTATCCACTCGTCTCCGCCCTATCGCGGCCCGTGGTCGCCGAGGCCGTCGCGTCGCTCGCCGAGCAGGTCGGCGCCGAAGCCGTCGTCCACGGCTGCACCGGCAAGGGCAACGACCAGCTGCGCTTCGAGCTCGCCTTCAAGGCGACCTACCCGGGCGTGCGGGTGATCGCTCCGCTCCGGGACACGATCTGGACGCGCGAGGAGGAGATCCGCTACGCCGAGGAGCGCGGGATCCCGATCACGCACACGGCCGCCTCGCCCTACTCAATCGACGAGAACCTCTTCGGCCGCTCGATCGAGGCCGGGATCCTCGAGGACGCGTGGGTCGCACCGCCCGAGGACGTGTACGCGCTCTCCGCCTCTCCGGAGCACGCGCCCGCCCCGGTGGAGCTCGTCGTCGGCTTCGAGGCGGGGCTCCCGGTCTCGCTGGACGGCGTCGAGCTCTCGCTCGCGGAGCTCGTCGCGACCCTGAACGTCAGCGCCGGGGCGTACGGGATCGGCCGGATCGACACGATCGAGAACCGCGTCGTCGGGATCAAGAGCCGCGAGATCTACGAGGCGCCCGCCGCGATCGCGTTGATCGAGGCGCACCGCGCGCTCGAGGACATCGTGCTCACGAAGGACGAGCTGCGCTGCAAGCACGGGCTCGAGGTGCGCTGGACGGAGCTCGTCTACGAGGGGCTCTGGTTCAGCCCGCTGCGCACCGCGATCGACGCGTTCGTCGACACGACGCAGGAGCGCGTGACCGGCGAGGTCCGGCTGGCGCTGCGGCCGAACGCCGCGGCCGTCGTCGGTCGCCGCTCCGAGAACGCGCTCTACGCGGAGACCCTCGCCTCCTACGCGGAGGGAGAGACCTTCCCGCACGCGGCCGCCGCGGGCTTCATCCAGCTCCGGGCGCTCGAGACGGAGCTCCTGGCGGAGCTCGCGCGGAGGAAGGCGACCGCGTGACCCTCTGGGCCGCTCGCAGCGGGCAGGGGCTGCACCCAGCCGTCGAGGAGTTCCTCCGTGCCGACGACGCGGAGCTTCTCCCCTACGACTGCGCGGCCTCGCTCGTGCATGCACGCCGCCTGCAGGCGGCGGGGATCCTGTCGGCCGAGGAGCTGGACGAGGTCGCGAGGACGCTCGCCGGGCTCGAGTGGGAGCCCGGGGACGAGGACGTGCACACCCTGATCGAGCGCAAGCTCGGGGCGGTCGGGCGCAAGATCCACGCGGGCCGCTCGCGGAACGACCAGGTCGCCGCGGCCTTCCGGCTCTACGTTGCGGCCGCCTGCGCGGAGGCGGCGGAGGCGATCCGCGGCTTCGCCGCCGTCCTGCTCGATCGCGCCGAG
>DATLXM010000136.1:0-17699 GCA_035575835.1 Gaiellaceae bacterium | reverse complement strand
GCCGTCGCCGGTCAGGCTCGAGATCGCGTGCACGGGCACGCCGAACGCGATCGCCTCGACCTCGAGCACCAGGGGCTCGACGTGGGCGCTGAGGTCGGTCTTCGTCAGGATGATCACCGGGCGGGCGCCGCTCTCCCACGCGAGCGTCAGATACCGCTCCATCCGACGCAGGTTCAGGTCCTCGTTCAGCGAGCTGAGCAGGAAGACGGTGTCGACGTTCGCCGCGACCACCTGCTCCTGGCTCGCCGAAAGAGCCACCTTGCGCGAGAACTTCGTCCTCCGGGGAAGGACGGCCTGGATCGTGCCCGTGTTCTCGGACGGGCGGAACGCGACCGCGACCCAGTCCCCGACGGCGGGCAGGTCGCCGAAGCCGCTCGCCTCGTGCGAGAGGCGCCCGGCGGTGTCAGCCCGGATCTCGCCGTCTTCGAGGAAGACGACGTAGGCGCCGCGGTGCTGCTCCGAAACGCGTCCGGGAACGAGCCCGGCCGCGGCGTGGGGCTCGAAGTCGATCGTGTGGCTGTCAGTCCAGCCGAGGTCTTCCAGTGCGAACAAGCGAGTCTCCTTGAGCGAGAAGGGTAGGTGCGAAAGGCACGCGCCGTCGAGAGCAGGGCCGTGCGGCTCGCGGGCTCAGGAGTCGCCGAAGGTGTGGGCCGACGGCGCCTTAGAGCCGCGAGGCTCTAGAGGCGAAGGGAGCAGACTGGGTCATCTGTCGCACCTCCTTCGTCGTCGGAACGTCTCGAAGTATGCCTGCGGGCCGTGAAGAAGTCGAATCCGGGGTTGGCACCAGCCGGAAGAGGGGCTAGAGTCCCGCTAGGCGCTGGGCCGTTTGAGCCACGCCTTGTTCTGGGGGAGCTGGTCAAAAAATCAGGGGAGGAATACACGTGTCTCACTTTCGACTGCGGCTGATCGCAGCCAGCGCGGCGCTCATCGCGCTTGTTGGGGTCGGGAACGCTTTCGCGGCCGGCAACGTCGTCATCAGCCAGGTGTACGGCGGCGGCGGCAACAGCGGCGCGACCTACAAGCAGGACTACGTCGAGCTGCTCAACCGGAGCGGTGCTCCGCAGTCCCTCTCCGGCTGGTCGATCCAGTACGGAAGCTCGGGCTCGACCGGGAACAACCTCGGGGACGCGAGCAACACGATCACTCCGCTGCCTCGACGGTGACGATTCCGGACATCGGCGACGCAAGGCCGCTGCCCTGAACGTCGTGGATCGCCGTTGCCGGCTCTCCGCACAGGAAGACGTCCGCGGTCTGGAAGCCGAAGGAGTAGTCCGCCGCCATGTTGTCTGGGGGATCGAGCGCATCCTGATCCGTCACGTTGGCGGCAAGAACGTTGACGGTGCACGACTCGTTCGCCCGGAAGCTCGTTGCCGGGTCGAGCGTGAAGTCGGACGGGCCGCCCGAGACGGTCGCGGTGTGCGCGCCGCTCGTGGCGCAGCTGATCGTGAACCAGCTGCCACTGACGTTGACCGGCTCGGAGAAGGTGATCGTGATGTCGCTGGACGGGGAGACGTTCGTCGCGCCGGCCGTCGGGGTCGTCGAAACGACCGAAGGCGCCGTGTCCCCCGCCACGCAGAGATGCGAGGGCTGAGGAGGTTGCGAGGCAGCGGAGAGCCGGTGACGAGGTTTGCGCCGTTCTGATCGGTGTCGACGCAGCCTGTGCTCCGTTGCGCAGGGACGCGGTCGCGTTCGCGGTCGCGGGAGCGGGGGCGCTTCCCTCGAAGAAGGTAGCGGCGCCCCAGCCGACGAGATCGACGATCTGCGTGAGTGCAGCGGCGGAGCACGCCGTGGCCGCACCGTTGCAGCCGAGTGGCGTCGTCGAGCTGTCGCCTCAGTCAGTCTCCCCGTCGCGAGCATCACCGACCTCGAGCGGTTCGAGGGGATGCGCGTGCACTTCGACCAGACCCTCACCGCAACCGAGGTGTTCAGCCTGGGACGCTTCGGCGAGGTCAGCCTGTCCGGTGTCGGCCGTCTCTACATCCCGACGGCCGTCACGACTCCGGGCGCGGCAGCGGTAGCGCAGCTCGCCGAGAACAACCGAAGCCGGATCATCCTCGACGACGGCGTCAACTTCCAGAACATCGATCCCACCGTGCATCCGGCTGGCGGCCTCTCCGCGAGCAACACGCTCCGGGTCGGCTACTCGACCTCGGGCCTCAACGGCGTCATGGACTTCCGGTTCAGCAACTACCGGATTCAGCCCGTCGAGCCGGTCGTGTTCGCTCCGACGAACCCGCGAACGGCCGCGCCCGAAGCGGTCGGAGGCAACCTCAAGATCGCCTCCTTCAACGTTCTCAACTACTTCAACGGTGACGGCACGGGCGGCGGGTACCCGACCTCTCGCGGTGCCACCACCGCGTTCGAGTTCGACCGTCAGCGCGTGAAGATCATCGCGGCCCTGAAGGCGATCGACGCCGACGTCGTGGGGCTGATGGAGATCGAGAACGACGCAACGGGCAACAGCGCAATCGAAGACCTCGTCGCGGGGCTGAACAACGCCACCGCGCCGGGAACGTACGCGTTCATCGACACGGGTGTGATCGGCGGCGATGCGATCAAGGTCGCCCTGATCTACAAGCCGGCGGCGGTCTCGCCGGTCGGCCTCCACAGGATCATCACCTCGGCCGTTGATCCGCGCTTCGACGACACGCGGAGCCGCCCGTCGCTCGCGCAGACCTTTCGCCAGAACGCCAGTGGCGGGAAGCTGACCGTGATCGTCAACCACCTGAAGTCGAAGGGCTCGCCCTGCGCCGGCGATCCGGACATCGCGGACGGTCAGGGCAACTGCAACCAGACGAGGACGAACGCGGCCCGTGCCCTCGTCGACTGGATCGCAACTGATCCGACGGGAAGCGGTGACCCCGACTTTCTCCTGATCGGCGACATGAACGCCTACACGTTCGAGGATCCGATCACGGCGTTCACGAACGGCGGATTCACGAACCTCCTCCGTCAGTTCGGCGGCCTCGCCCCCTACTCGTACGTGTTCAATGGCGAGTCGGGCTACCTCGACCACGCGCTCGCCACGTCCTCGCTCGCCTCGCAGGTGACGGGCGCGACCGACTGGCACATCAACCCGGACGAGCCGATCGTGCTCGACTACAACGTCGAGTTCAAGACGGCGAACCAGGTGAACACGTTCTACGCACCGACGCCTTACCGGGCCTCCGATCACGACCCCGTCGTGCTCGGGATCCACATGAACAGCCCGCCGGTCGCCGATGCAGGCGGCCCGTACACCGTCGCCGAGGGTGGCGCGGTCACGCTCACGGCCTCTGCGACGGACGTCGACGGCGGTGCGCTCACGTACGCGTGGGATCTCGACAACGACGGTGCGTTCGACGACGCGACCGGCGCGAGCACGAGCTTCTCGGCGGCGACGCTCGATGGACCCGTCTCGAAGACCGTCCGCGTCCACGTCACCGACAGCGGTGGGCTCAGCTCGACCGACGAGGCGACGGTCACGGTGACGAACGTCGCTCCCACGGCGACGTTCAACGCTCCCGAGTCAGCGCTCGCGGGCTCGGCGTTCACGCTCTCGTTCACGAATCCGGACGACGCCGCGGCGGCGGACGAGCCCGGGCTCACCTACGCGTTCGACTGCGGTTCCGGCTACGGAGCGTTCACGGCCGCCACCACGGCGTCCTGTCCGACCCTTGCGGTTGGGACCCGGAGCGTCGGCGGCAAGGTTCGTGACGACGACGGCGGGGTCACCGAGTACCGCGACACCGTCAGCGTCGGCGTCACGTTCGCGAGCCTCTGCGAGCTGACGAAGGCGTATGTGACCAAGGACGGAGTCGCGCACGCGCTCTGCGCCAAGCTCGAAGCGGCCGAGAGGGCCGACGCGCGCGGCAAGGAAGCCGATCTCAAGAACTACATCAATCAGGTGGAGGCCCAGAGCGGCAAGGCCCTCACCGCCGAGCACGCTGCCACGCTGATCGCGCTGGCAGGGAACCTGTAAATCAGGAAACGAAGGGGAGTAGGGGAAATGAAGAAGACATTGCTGGTGCTCGCGGCGGCGCTCGCGCTCGTCGTGGCACCGATGGGGCTCGGTGCGCCGGACGGCGCACCGAGGGCACCCGTCCAGATCCAGATCCTGAGCATCTCGGACTGGCACGCCCAGCTCGACCCGATCAGCGGTGTCGGCGGGGCTTCCGTTCTGTCGTCGTACTTCAAGGCCGAAAGAGCTGCGAACCCGAACACGCTCACGTTCACCGCCGGCGATGCCTACGGGGCGTCGCCGCCGCTCTCTGGGTTCTTCGACGAGGTGCCGGCCGTGAGGGCGATGAACCTGATGGGCTTCACTGCCGACACGTTCGGGAACCACAACTTCGACCGGGGTCTCACCCATCTTCAGCAGATGATCGACCTTGCGGAGTTCGATTACGTCTCCGCGAACCTGCGGAACATGGAGGACGAGCTCGACGGCCCCGCGCCTTGGCGCGTCTACACCGTGGGCGGCGTCAAGGTCGGCGTCGTCGGAATCACGAATCCTGAGGCTCCCAGCCTGGTCTTCCCGGGTAACTTCGGCTCGATCGCCCCGACCGATCCCGTTCCGGCTGCGAACAAGGCGCGAGCTGCAGCGAAGAAGGCCGGCGCACAGGTCGTGGTCGCGATCACCCATCTCGGGATCACGGGCACCGATCTGGTCACCGGGGAGAGGACGGGACCGCTCGTCGACTTCGCCGAGAACGTCGGTGGTTTCGACGTGATCTTCGGCGACCACACCGACGTGCAGTACCAGTCCGTGATCAACAACGCGCTCGTGGTCGAGAACAGGAGCAAGGGGCAGACGTACTCGCGCACCACCCTCTCCGTCGACTCGGGCAACGGTCGCACCATCAGCCGCACGAACGCGTTCGTGCAGCCTCTCGTCTCGGCCGTGGTCAAGGACCAGGCGATCGAGGACATGCTGCGGCCCTATCGCGATGAGCTCGCGGAGAAGTTCGACCGCGTGATCGGCGAAACCACCGGCGTCTTCGTCCGTGGTTCGAACATCGAGCGGGTTCAGGAGGTCGCCCTCGGCAACCTCGTCACCGACTCGATGCGCTGGCGTTACGGAACACAGCTGGCATTGACGAACGGCGGCGGGCTTCGGGCGTCGATGCCATCGTCCTACGTCTCTCGTGACACGACGCTCACGCGAAGTGGCTGCTCGGCGACAACGCCGTGCGACATCGTCTTGGGGGATCCGTTCACCGTGCTCCCCTTCGGAAACATCGTCGTGACGCGGACGGTGACCGGCTCGCAGCTCTGGTCGGTGCTCGAGCATGGGGTCGCGGCGATGCCGTCTGCGAACGGCCGCTTCCCGCAGATATCGGGCTTCCGGTTCACGTATACGACCGCGAACGCGCCCGGATCGAGGGTTCTCTCGGTCGAGCTGCCCGACGGCACGCCCATCGCTCGCGACGCCACCACATACTCGTTCGCGACGAACGACTTCACGAACTCGGGCGGCGACGGCTACACGATGCTGGCCGACGGCCAGGGAACGAGCCGCGAGGTCATGGCCGACGTGCTGGCCGCGTACATCGAAGACATCTTCACCCTGACGCCGACCACCGAGGGTCGAATCACCCGCGTCGGGTAGATCGAGCGATCGAGGAACGAGCGACGGGGCCGGGAGACCGGCCCCGTCGTCGTTCTGTAGCGTCCGACGGTGCCCGCACGCTTCCTCGACGGCGTCAAAACTGCGCTCCCGCTCAGTCCTGCGCCCGCGCTCTTCGGCGCGTCCTTCGGCCTCCTCGCCGGGGAGGCCGGGATGAGCACCGCTGCCGCGATCGCGATGTCGGCCACGACCTTCGCCGGCTCCGCCCAGTTCGCCGCCGCCTCGATCCTCGAGACCGGCGGCGGCGCCGTCGCGGCGATCGTGGCCGCCCTCCTCCTGAACGCGCGCTACGCGCCGATGAGCGTCGCCGTCGCCGCGATCTTTCCCGGCTCGCGTCGCCGCCGGCTCGCCGAGGCGCAGCTGATCGTGGACGAGTCGTGGGCGCTCGCGGGCAAGAGCGGCCGGTTCGAGTACCCGCTGCTCGTCGGAGCCGGCACGGTGCTCTACATCCTCTGGATCGCGGGCACGGCGGTGGGGATCCTCGCCGGCGGCGCGCTCGGCGATCCGGACGCGATCGGGCTCGACGCTGCGTTCCCCGCGCTCTTCCTCGCGCTGCTCGTCCCCTACCTGCGGCTCCCGCGCGCGCCGGCCGCCGCCCTCACCGCAGCCGCGATCACGCTCTTGCTGACCCCGTTCACGCCCGCGGGTGTCCCGATCGTGGCGGCGAGCCTGGCCTGCCTGTGGGGGCTCCGCCGATGAGCGCCGCCTGGATCGTCGTGATCGCCGTGGGGGCGGGGACGGTGCTGTTCAAGGCGGCCGGCCCCGTCTTCCTCGGGAGCAAGGAGCTGCCGCCTCGGGCCCTCGCGCTCGTCGAGGTGCTCGCACCCGCGATGCTCGCTGCACTCGTCGTCACGCAGGCGGTCGGCGGCGACCGTGAGCTCGTCGTCGACGGCGCGCGCCTGGCGGGGATCGGCGCCGCCGGGCTCGCGATCGCACTGCGAGCGCCGCTCGTCCTCGTGATGGCGATCGCCGCCGCCACCGCAGCCCTTCTGCGGCTCGCGGGCTAATCTCCGTCCCCGATGCGGGTCGACGAGATGGTCGAGCGGGTCTGGCCCGGCCGCCGCGCACAGGTCGAGGTGCTCGGCGGCGGGATCACGAACCACAATTTCAAGGTCACCCTGGGCCGGGACGTCTATGTGCTCCGGATCGGAGGCCGCGACACCGAGCTGCTCGGGATCGACCGCCGAGCCGAGCACGAGGCGTCGCTCGCGGCGGCCGCCGTCGGCGTCGGCCCCGAGGTGGTCAGCTTCATCGAGCCCGAGGGCTACCTCGTGACCCGCTTCATCGAGGGTGAGATCGTCCCGGTCGAGACGATGCGGACTCCAGCAGCGATCGCCCGCGTCGCCGACTCGCTCCGGGCGGTTCACGCCGGGCCCGCGATTCCGTTTCGGTTCGACGCGTTCAGGGTTGTCGAGGCCTATCGCGCCACGGCCGCGACCCACGGGATCTCGACTCCACCCGCCTACGACGAGGCCAAGCAACTCGCTGATCGCGTGGAGAGAGCGCGAGGTGCCACGCCCGAGCGGCCGTGTCACAACGATCTCCTGAACGCCAACTTCATCGACGACGGGCACCTGATCCGGATCGTCGACTGGGAGTACGCAGGCATGGGAGATGTCTTCTTCGACCTCGCCAACTTCGCGATCAGCCACGAGTTCTCGAGCGCCCAGATGACCCTGCTTCTCGAGGCCTACTTCGGCGACGTGCGACCGGAGCACGAGCGGGCGCTCCGGCTGATGCGGTTCATGTCCGACTTCCGCGAGGCGATGTGGGGTGTCGTTCAGCAGGCCGTGTCGGAGCTCGACTTCGACTTCGCCGGCTACGCGGCCGACCATTTCGAGCGCCTGGCCGCCACGGCAGCCGAGCCTGCATTCCAGGAGGCGCTCGAGGGTTAGGTTCTCCCCATGAGGGAGCGGGCCAGGGCTGTGGTGATCGGTGGCGGCGTCGGCGGCTGCTCGATCCTCTACTGGCTCGCCCGGCTGGGTTGGAGCGACGTCGTCCTCGTCGAGCGGGCCGACCTGACCTCGGGGTCGACCTTCCATTCCGCGGGGCTCGTCGGCCAGCTCCGAAGCTCGCTCTCGCTGACGACGATGATGATGAGCTCGGTCGAGCTCTACCGGACGCTCGGCGACGAGGTCGGGCTCGAGACCGGCTGGCGTGAGGTGGGGTCGCTCCGGCTCGCGTCCTCGCAGGAGCGGCTGGAAGAGATTTCGCGGCAGGCCGGCTGGGCGAAGACGTTCGGGCTGCCGCTCGAGCTGATCTCGGCGGCGGAGGCGCAGGCGCTTTTCCCGCCGATGTCGACCGAGGGCGTGCTCGGGGCGGCGTACCTGCCGACGGACGGCTACATCGATCCTTCCCAACTCACCTACGCGCTCGCCGAAGGGGCGCGCCGTCGCGGCGCGGAGGTGGCGACGAACACGCGCGTCCTCTCGATCGGCGTCCACGACGGGCGGGTCACGGGCGTCACCACCGACCAGGGTGAGATCGAAACCGAGATCGTGATCAACGCGGGCGGGATCTTCGCCCAGGAGCTCGGGGCCCTGGCCGGCGTCGTCGTCCCGATCGTGCCGATGGCGCACGAATACCTCGTCACCCGCCCGAGCGGGCTTCCGCTCGAGATGCCGACCATGCGTGACCCGTCGCTCCTCGTGTACTTCCGGCCGGAGTCGGGCGGACTGATCATGGGCGGCTACGAACGCGACCCGCTGCCGTGGTCGCTCGACGGGATCCCCGCAGACTTCAACGGCAAGCTCCTCGAGGAGGACTGGCCCCGCTTCGAGCCGCTCATGGAGAACGCGATCCGCCGGGTGCCTGCGCTCGAAGAGATGGAGGTCGTGAAGCTGATCAACGGGCCGGAGGCGTTCACGCCCGACGGTGAGTTCATCCTCGGTCCGACGGATGTGGAGGGCTTCTGGGTCGCTGCAGGGTTCTGCGCGCACGGGCTCGCCGGTGCCGGCGGGATGGGGAAGCTCGTGGCGGAATGGATCGTCGAGGGGACGCCGAGCCTCGACGTCTGGCACATGGACTCGCGCCGCTTCGGAGCCGCGTACCGCAGCCGCGAGTACACGCTCGCCCGTACCACGGAGGTCTATTCGACATACTACGACGTCAAATACCCGGGCCACGAGCGCCAGGCTGGCAGGCCTCTGCGCGTCTCGCCGGCGTTCGGGCGCCTGCAGGAGCTCGGCGCGGCCTTCGGCGAGAAGTCCGGCTGGGAGCGGGCGAACTGGTTCGAGTCGAATGCGGAGGGCGGGGACGAGTCGCTGCGCCCGCGCGGCTGGGCGGGGAAGCATTGGTCGCCCGCGATCGGGGCCGAGCACCGAGCCTGCCGTGAGGCTGTCGCCCTCTTCGACGAGAGCTCCTTCGCGAAGATCGAGGTCTCCGGCGAGGGCGCGGCGGAGCTTCTCGAGGGGCTCTGCGGCAACCGGGTCGCCCGCGACGTGGGCGCGATCACCTACACCCAGATGCTGAACCCGCGCGGCGGGATCGAGTGCGACTTCACGGTGACGCGGCTCGGGGAGGAACGGTTCCGGATCGTCACCGGCACGGCTTTCGGGCGTCACGACCTGGCCTGGATCCGCCAGCACGCGCCGGACGACGGTTCAGTCCGCATCGACGACGTCACCTCCCAGTACGCCTGCCTCGGGCTCTGGGGCCCGGCCGCGCGCGAGCTGCTCGACCCGCTCACGACCGACGCGCTCGACTTTCCGTACCTGCGCAGCCGCGAGCTCGCGATCGGGCGGATCCCGTGTCTCGCCCTGCGCGTGACCTATGTGGGCGAGCTCGGCTGGGAGCTCTACTGCGCCGCCGAGCTCGGACTCGCGCTCTGGGACACGATCTGGGAAGCGGGCCGCGGCCACGGCCTTCTCGCGGGCGGCTACAAGGCGATCGACTCGCTGCGACTCGAGAAGGGCTACCGCGTCTGGGGCTCGGACATCACGTCGGAGGACACGCCGTACGAGGCGGGGCTCGACTTCGCGCTCAAGCTCGACAAGGAGTTCGTCGGCAAGGACGCGCTCCGCGAGCCCGCTCGGCGGCTGCGCTGCCTCACGCTCGCCGATCCCCGCTCGGTCGCCCTCGGCTCCGAGCCGGTCCGCGTCGGCGGAGAGCTGGTCGGCCGGGTCACGAGCGGTGGCTACGGCTACACGGTCGAGCGTTCGATCGCCTACGCCTATTTGCCGGTCGAACGCAGTGAGCCGGGAACGACCGTCGAGGTCGAGATCTTCGGCGAGTGGGTGGGCGGCGTCGTGGCCGAGGAACCGCTCTACGACCCGAAGGGCGAGCGCGTCCGTTCCTGAGGTGCGAGCGCAGCCTCGACGGCGTCGCGCAGCTCGGCGTGCGTGTAGGGCTTGTAGACGATCGCGCAGGCCCCGAGGACGAGCGCCTGAGCCGTCCGCTCGGGCTCGGGCGAGCCGCCGGTCATCAGGATCACGGGGAGGTCCGGCATGTGCTCGCGGAGCTCCGCGAGGAGATCGACCCCGGAGAGCTCCGGCATGACGACGTCGCTGACGACGAGATCGACGCGCTCGCCCGCGGTCAGGAGCTCGAGTGCGCTCTTGGCGCTCGCGACCGCGAGCACGTCGTAGCCGGTGCGTTCGAGCACCTGCACGGTCAGCGCGCGCACGATCTCCTCGTCGTCGACGACGAGGATTCTCACGATGCGCGCACCAGCGGGAGCGTCAGCTCCGAGTCTCCGACGGCGGCAACGGCTTCGCTCGCTCGCTCGGAGACGACGAGCTCGACCGTGTCGCCTCGCTCGGCCGCCGCAATTCCACCGAGGAGGAGCTCGACGAGGCGCCGCTGGACGTCGCCGGGGCCCGCGTGCACGATCGGCTCCGCGTCGATCCTGGTCGTCAGCTCGATGTCGCGAACCGCGCTGACGCGCCGCACGAGCGTGATCGCCGTCTCGGCGGCGGCGGCGAGCGAGAGCTCTTCGGGTGGGAGTGAGGCGCTGCGGGCGAAGGCCTGGAGGGCGCGAACGATGTCGGCGATCTCGGCTCCGGTCTGCTGAATCGTGCCGACGCGCGAATGCAGCTTCGTCCCGGGCTCGGTGTCGGCGAGCGCGAACTCGGCGCTCCCGAGCAGGGCGAGGAGGGGGTTGGCGATCTCGTGCAGCGCACCCCGGGTGAGTCTGCCCAGCGTCGTCAGGTGTGGGTCGAGCTCGTGCGAGGAGCCGCCGTCATCTGTCACCGCTCTAATATCCGTGAGCACATCGCGCAGCAGCTCCGATTGGAGAGTGGAGGATCGCACTGCAGTTCCTAATCAGCCCTGTTTCGTCCTCGACCGGCGGATCGTACGACAGTCGCACCGGCGGGCGCTCAAGAGCGGGCCAGGTCGACCCGATCATACGGAGACCATGAGCGAGCGCACTCCGATCACCTGTCTCGTCGCCGACGACCACCCGGCCGTCGTCGAGGCGGTCGCGGACGTGCTCGCCGAGAACGGGATCGAGATCGCCGGGCGTGCGCGCGACGGGCGCGAGGCGCTCGAGAAGATCGTGGCGACGAAGCCGCAGGTCGCGTTGCTCGACCTCCGGATGCCGGCCCTCTCCGGAATCGAGGTCGCGCGCGAGCTCGTGCGCGCCGCACCCGAGACCGCAGTGATCCTCTACACCGCGTTCGGCGACCGCGCGCTCCTCACCGAGGCGATGGATGCCGGCGCACGCGGCTTCGTGCTCAAGGAGGCCCCGCTCGCCGAGGTCGTGCGCGCGGTCGAGCTCGTCGCCGCCGGTCGCACCTATGTCGATCCCGTGCTCGCCGGAGTCCTTTCCAGCTCGGCTGCGACCGAGAAGATGTCCAAGCTGACCCAGCGTGAGCGCGACGTGCTTCGCCTTCTCGCGGATGGGCTCGCGAACGAGGAGATCGGCAAGGCGCTCTTCATCTCGCCCGAGACCGTGCGCACCCACGTGCGCAAGGCGATGGCGAAGCTCGACGCCGACACGCGCACGCAGGCCGTTGCGACGGCGCTGCGGCAGAGTCTGATCGCCTAGCGACGCTTGGCGGCGGCGAGCGCGCGTGGCGCCCCGATCAGGTCACCGAGCAGGGCGCGGAAGTCAGCTGGCGGCATCGCCGCCGTCTCGTCCGTGGCCGCGGTGGGGCGATACGCATTGTCCTTCGAGGGCCAGTAGGCCCAGGCGATCATCGAGGAGAACCGCTCACAGCCCTGGGTGGCGTGATTCAGATCGCCGACCTCGTAGCACCAGGCAGACGCTCCGAGGCGCTGCTGGAGGATCGCGCGCCGGGGCGCGTCGAGGACGAAGAAGTCGACCTGGTGCGCGAACTCGTCCATCACGGTCGGCCACGAGAACTGACCGGCGTCGAGGAGCCCACCGTCCAGCCAGACGTGGCCAGGGGTCGAATGCGAGACACCGAAGCCGCCGATGTGGACGGTGACCCGCTGCGGCACGATTCCGAAGTCGAAGGAGCTCGTGGCGAGCGCCGAACGAACCTGCGCCTGCTGGCGCGGCGTACCTCCCTCGAAGCCGTAGTTTCCGCCGGCCGCGAGCGCCGAGGACGCCGGGACGCAGCAGAAGACCGCGAGAATGAGAAGGAGCCGCCGCAACACCTTCCCTTCGTCGGCCGGGTCGGCCCCCGCGCGGATCCTCGCTCCCGCTTCCTGGAGAGCCGAATCGGCTTCGCCTTCGTCACCCGAAACGGGTGCGCCTTCACCCGTTTCTCAGGCGGGAGGACGAAGCGCTGCGAACTGATCCGTGACCTCGAGCTCGCCGGAGCGAAAACGGTAGAGCTCAGCAGGCCTGCCGCCCGTCCTACCCGGGTCCCGCCGGGCGCCGGTCGCCTCCAGGACATCACGTCGCAGCAGGACTCGCTTCAGGTTCGTGGCGGAGACCTCGTGTCCGAGCGCGGCCACATAGACGTCTCGGAGCTCCGGAAGCGTGAACGATGGTGGAGCCAGCGCGAAGCCGATGTTCGTGTACGAGAGCTTCGCGCGCAGGCGCTCGCGCCCCGCGAGCACGAGCTCGCCGTGGTCGAAGGCGAGGAGCGGCAGGCCGTCGACCGGGTGCCAGGCGGTGTCCTCCGGCAGCGCCGGGTCCACGTCCGCCGGGACGAGCTCGAGGTAGGCGGTCGCGAGCTCCCGGCGGGTCGGGTTGCGGTCGGGCGCGCTCCACGTTCCCAGTTGCTCCGCGTGGGCGACCTCGCGCACGTCCACCTTCGCCGCGAGATGGTGGCGGATCGACTCGTCCAGCGTCTCGTCGGGTGAGAGAGCGCCGCCCGGAAGCGCCCATGCGCCCCCGAACGGCTCACGCGCGCGTTGCCAGAGCAGGGCCTGGAGGTCTCCCTCGCGCACCTGGAAGACCACGGCGAGGACGATCTGAGCAGGCGCTGTGGTAGACTCCCGCTCAGGTTTCCGCCTCACAGTCTAAAACCTTAGCGAAAGGCATTTCGATGCGTCGGATCTCCCTGGCTCTCGTGTTCGCCACGCCGCTGCTTCTCGCCACGCTGGCACTCGCCGGTTGCGGCGGGGGCGGCGACCAGAACGGCGACGGTGTCGGCGTCAACGAGCCGCCGGCCCTGAAGGTCGGCCTGATCACGGATCTCGGGCAGCTCGACGACAACGGCTTCAACGAGCTCGCGTTCAACGGGCTCGAGCGCGCGCAGGCCGAGCTCGCGGTCGAGGGCCGCGTGATCGAATCGGCGTCGGCCGCGGACTACATCCCGAACATGTCCTCGCTGGCGCGCCAGGGGTACGACCTCGTGATCGGCGTCGGCTTCGCGCAGGGTGACGCGATCGGCAAGGTGGCGCAGCGCTTCCCCGAGACGAAGTTCGCGATCATCGACGTCGACCACGCTTTCGTCCCCGGCAAGCCGGCGAACGTCCAGGGTCTCCTCTTCCGCGAGCAGGAGGTCGGGTATCTCGTCGGTTATCTCGCCGCGCTCCAGGAGAAGCGGCGCGACGGGGAGGACGTGATCAGCGCGGTCGGCGGGATGAAGGAGCCGCCGGTCGACCGGTTCATTGCCGGCTACTTCGCCGGCGCGAAGAAGGCCGACCCCGGGGTCAAGACGATTGTCGGCTACTCGCTGGACTGGGACGACCAGGCGAAGTGCAAGGAGATAGCGCTGAACCAGATCGCGGCCGGCTCGGGCGTCGTCTTCCAGGTCGCAGGCGGCTGCGGGCTCGGTGCCCTGAACGCCGCCGGCGAGCGCAAGCGCTGGGGGATCGGCGTCGACGCCGATCAGTCTGCGCTCGGAGCGCACATCCTCACGAGCGCGAAGAAGGGCGTCGATTCCGCCGTCTTCCTGACCATCCAGTCGATCAAGGACGGCACGTGGCAGGGGGGCCGCAACGCGACCTTCGGGCTCAAGGAGGATGGGGTCGGGCTCGGAACGGTCAGCCCGGACGTGCCGAAGGCCGACCTCGACGCGGTCAAGGAGATCGGCAAGCAGATCGCGGCCGGCGAGATCACGAAGATCCCGACGGCTGTCGCCAAGAGCTAACCGCCGGCGATCGCGGCGACGACGCGGATCGTCGCCGCAGAGGCGAGGGGCGCCATGAGGTCGCGCTCCCGCTCGCCGTCCACGTAGACGTGGACGAGTGGTCGGACGGCACCCGATTCGTCGAGGAGCAGGTCGGCGACCGGAAGGCTCCGGAGGGCCGCACCGACCGTCTCCGCCTCGACCTCGAACTCCTTCTGCCCGCCGGCCTCCGTCGCGAGCAAGCCGGGAAGAAGGACTACTGCCACGCGGTGGCTTCGACGGAGAGGATCGGCGGCAGGTGCCGTGCCGCCTCCTGCACCTCGCCGTCCTTGAGCGCGTAGACGAAGCCGCTCTGGGTACCTGCGTAGACGCCGCCCTCGGCGTCGTAGGCCATGCCCTCGCGGAGCACCGCGGCCCAGGCGGGATCGACGGCCACGTTCGCCTCCCAGCTCGCCCCGGCGTCGCTCGTCCGGTAGATCCCGAGCCTGCCGTCGCTCGTGACCCTGTTCTCCGCGCTCTCCTCGGGGATCACGTAGGCCACGTCGGGGTCGGCTGCGTCCAGGGCGAGCGCGAAGCCGAACGGGGAGGGAAGGCCGTTCTCGTCCAGGCGCTCCCACTTCGTGCCGCCGTCGTCGGAGCGGTAGACGCCGCAATGGTTCTGCTGCCAGAGCCGGTCGGGTCGGGCGGGGTGCACAAGCAGCTTGTGGACGCACTGCCCGACGTCGGGGAAGCGGTTGTCCGGGAAGAAGCACGCCTCGGTTCCGACGTTCGCGGGCTCGAAGCTCGCGCCGCCGTCCACGCTGCGGAAGACGCCCGCGGCCGAGATCCCGATCCAGAGCCGCTCCGCGTTCTCGGGGTCGACCGCGATCGAGTGTGTGATCATCCCGCCGGCGCCCGCGCTCCAGCGGTCGCGGGTCGAGTGGCCGAGCACCGCCTCGTTCGCAGCCCAGGTCACGCCCGAGTCGTCCGAGCGGAAGAGGACGCCGGGCTCGCCGCCGAGCCAGAGCGTGCCCGGCTGCGAGGCGTGTCCCGGCTCGAGGTGCCAGGTCGAGGCGAGCTTGAGCTCGCTCTCCTCTGGCAGGCCGAGCCCCTCCGAGCGCTCCCAGGTCGCGCCACCATCGGTGGAGCGGTGGACGCAGCCGCCGTAGACCCAGCTGTTCGAACACGCGTAGAGGGAGCCGTTGCGCGGGTCGGCGACCGCGTGGTTGATCGACCAGCCGGGCAGGAGCGGGCCTTCGAGCGCCCAGTCGTTTTCGGATCCGCGGATGAGGAACAGCCCCTTGCGCGTTCCAATCAGGAGAAGGACGCCCACCGACGTGAGCCTAGAGCAAGGAGACGGCATGGCCAAGCTGACATCCGCGCAACACGACTTTCTGCAGAACCCGTATTTCGGGATCGTGACGACGCTCCGGGAGGACGGATCCCCGCACAACACCGTCGTCTGGGTCGACGTCGACGAGGACGCCGTCATCTTCAACACCGCCGAGGGCCGCGCGAAGCCCGAGCATTTGCGCAAGGACGCGCGCGCCGCGATGACGGTGGTCGACCCGCAGGACGGTTTCAAGTGGATCTCGGTCTCGGGCCCGGCCGAGCTGAGCCACGAGGGCGCCGACGCGCAGATCGACAAGCTGGCGAAGAAGTACCTCGGGGTGGACGAGTACCCCTACCGCAGCGCGGACGAGCAGCGCGTCAACGTGCGGATCACCCCCGAGCACGTCGACTCGAGCGGACTCAAGGACTGAGCGCGTGATGGGGATCCGCCGCTGCGGATCCCCACATCTTGCGCCGATTACTTGTAATCGGCCAGGATCTCCGCGGCGGCCCGCTGGCCAGTCTCGACGGCGCCGTTCAGATAGCCCTGGAAGTCGATCGAGGTGTGCTCGCCCGCGAAGTGGCAGTTGCCCTGGCGCCTGCCCTCCATCCCGGCGAACTTCGTGTACTGGCCGACCTTCCAGTAGGAGTAGGAGCCCTTCGCCCAGCGGTTGCCGGGCCAGAAGTCGATCTCGGCCCGCCCGTTCCACTGCTTCGTCGCGCCCTGGAGGACCGGCTCCAGCTGAGCGAGGAACTGCTTCGCGCGTTCCGCCGGAGTTCCGGAGCCGAAGCTCGCCCCGATGTTCCCGCCGGTGTAGTCGACGAGGATCCCGTTCGCTCCGGCCTGGCCGCGCGAGACCTCCCAGGTGTTCTGGTAGCCCGTGTCCGAGAAGGTGTCGCCGTTCGACCCGAGGGCGCGCCAGAAGCGGCTCTTGAAGCCGACGTGCAGCTTCGAGTTCGTCCCCATCCCCTGCTCGCGGATCGCGGTCAGCTTCAGCTTCTCGAAGCCTGCGCGCGTGATGTCGACCGACGAGCGGAGGATCGAGAACGGGATCGCGAGCACCACCCGGTCGGCGGTGACCGTGGTCGTCCCGCTCGCCTGGGCGAACGTGAGCGAGTAGCCGCCACTCGAGTTCAGCTTGACTGCGGTGAGCTCCATTCCGGTCCGGATCTGGCCGGGAAGCCGCTCGGCGAGGCGATCCGTGATCTGGTCGTTCCCGCCGGCGACGTGGTACTTCTCGTTCGAGGGCCCGAAGACGCGGAACTGGCCCTGGCCGGAGTAGCCGAGCAGGTAGAGCAGGTTGAGCGAGCTCTGGACGGAGGACTCGCCGCCGTACTCGATGTTGTAGGCGACGTCGAGGAGCTGGCCGATCCGGGAGCGGATCCCTCCCTCGAACGTCTCCTCGATCCAGTCGACGATCGAGAGCCGGTCGAGCTCGCGCCCCCGCTCCGTCGAGATCTCGAACGTGGTCGGGTAGCTCGCGGCCGAGACGTCCTTGTGGATCTTCTGCCAGGCCGCCTTCAGATCGTCGGTCATCTCCGCGTAGGAGTAGGGCTTCCCGTCGAAGTAGCCCATGAGCTCGGTTCCGTTCTGCTCGGCCTGGAGCAGGTTGTCCAGCTTGAGCCCGAGGCCCTGCGCCATGTTCCGGATCGCGCCGTGGCTCTGGTCGATCAGCTCGCCGCCGTGCTCGACGATCTGGCCGTCCGGGAACGCGCCGCGCAGCGTCCAGCAGCGGCCGCCGATCCGATCCGAGCCCTCGTAGACGTCGGCTGTGTAACCGGCCTGGCGGAGCGAGTACGCGGCGCTGAGCCCCGCGAGCCCAGCCCCCACGATTGCGATTCTCGGCGCCCCGGCGCCCCGTGCGGGCGAGGCGAGCTTGCCGAACGCGGTCAGCCCGATCGCGGCGACACCCGCGTCGCGCACGAAGCGGCTCCGCGTCGTCCGCCGCTCCTCGAGCACCTGTTCGACCGAGATCCTGCGCGCCGACGCTTCGGCGATCGTTCCGGCTGCGCTTTGCAGCCCGCGTGCAAGCAGTGTGCGTGCCATCTCGTCGTTCCCCCTCATCCCCTGATGACGAAGCTGTCGCTCGTACCATGCGGCACAGGAAACCCGATTTGCAATGGTCGTTGAGGCCAGAGCACCCGGCCGGTTCTTGGACACGGTGGCCTAGTCGAGCGCGGTCGAGTCGATCGAACTTGTCCACGGAGTCGATGGCGACTAGGCTCGACGCCGACGATCCCGGAAACGGAGGCCGAGCGTGAGCGTGGCGATCACCCAGTACAAGAACTACGTCGGGGGCGAGTGGGTCGAGTCCTCCTCCGGCGAGACGATGCCCGTGCTGAACCCC
>DATLXM010000135.1:0-5233 GCA_035575835.1 Gaiellaceae bacterium | reverse complement strand
TGATCTGGCTGCTCGGGCTCCAGTCGGTCGCGATCGGCGCTCTCGACGTGCTCTACGTCGTGCTGGCGGTGGCGGTCCTCGGTCTCGGAGGGGAGGCGGCGGGCTACCTGAACGCCGCCTTCGGGGCCGGCGGGGTCATCGGCGTCCTCGCCACGCTCGCGCTCGTCGGCAGGAAGCGGCTTGCGCCCTCGCTCTTCGCGGGGCTCGCCCTCTGGGTGATCGCCCTGGTCGGGATCGGCGTCAGCTCGTCCACCCTCGCCGCGTTCGCGCTGCTCGCGCTCGCAGGCGTCGGCCGAACCGTGCTCGACGTCGCGGGCCAGACCCTCCTCCAGCGCCTCGCGCCGCCGGACGTGCTCGGTCGCGTCTTCGGCCTGCTCGAGAGCGTCTCGGCGGTGGGCCTCGCGCTCGGTTCGCTCGCCGTGCCGCTCTTCGTCGCCCTCGCAGGGGGACGCGGTGCCTTCGTCTGTGTCGCGTTCCTCCACCCGCTCGCGATCCTGTTCGTCTTCCGGGCCCTGCTCGAGGCGGATGGGAGCGTCCTCCCCGTCGTCGAGATGGCGCGCTTGCGGGCGATCCCGTTCTTCGCGCCGCTGGCCGCACGCGACCTCGAATCGCTGGCGCGGTCGCTCGAGCCGCTGGAGGTGCCGAGCGGAACGGCGGTCGTCCGAGAGGGCGAGGTCGGCGACCGCTTCACGTCGTCGCGGAAGGCGAGGTGGAGGTGACCGTCGGAGGGACGCACGTGAACGTGCTCCGCCGGGGCGACTGCTTCGGCGAGATCGCGCTGATCCGGAACGCACAGCGGATGGCGACCGTGACCGCACGCTCGGCCTGCAGGCTGGACGTCCTCGACAAGACCTCGTTCGTGACCGTCGTGACGGGGTACTGCCCGAGCGAGCGTGCTCTGGAAGCGATGGTCGACGAGCGACTCGAGGGCGCGGCGGCGGCCACGACCTCGGTCAGGCGCCCTGACCGAGGTTGATCATCAGGCCACCGTCCATGAAGTACGTGGTGCCTGTGACGTAGTCGCTGTCGGCCGAGGCGAGGAAGACCGCCAGCCGCCCGATCTCGGCGGGCTCGGCAGCCCGCTTCCAGGGGATGCTCTGAACCTGCTCCGCGAGCAACTCTGGATCGTCGATCGCCGCCTGGTTGAACGGCGTCAGGACCATGCCGGGACCGAGGCTGTTGACGTTGATCCGCAACGGAGCCAGCTCAAGCGCGAGGGTCCGGGTGAGCATGCGCAGGGCTCCCTTGGAGCAGTCGTAGTCAGCTCCGCCCGTGTTCGGGATGTTCTGGTGCACCGAGGTGACGTTGATGATCTTGCCGCCCGTCTCGCTGCCCGACTTGCGGAGCTGGACGTAGCGCCTGCAACAGAAGAACGCCCCGTAGAGGTTGGTTCGAATCGCCTTGTCGAACGTCGCGGTGGCAAGGTCTGCGACCTCGTCGCCGGAGGCGTCGACCCCGGCGTTGTTCATCAGGATGTCGATCCGCCCGAACTCCTTGACCGCGGCGTCGAAGAGCCGGCCGACCTGCTCCTCGTCGGAGATGTCCGCCTGCACGACGATCGCGCGCCTGCCCTCCGCCACGACCGTCCGACGGGTCTTCTCGGCGCCGTCTGCGTCCTCGAGATAGTGGACCACGACGTCGGCGCCCTCCTTGGCGAACTCGATCGCCGTCGCCTGGCCGATCCCCGAGTCGGATCCGGTGATCAGGGCGATCTTGTCCTGTAGCCGTCCGCTCATGACGCCTCCTTGGCTGCTTTCTTGGGTGCTGGCGCCGCCGCCTCGGTCAGGCGCCACGCGGCGTTGATGAGCCCGACGTGCGAAAACGCCTGCGGGTAGTTGCCGAGGAGCTCCTTCCGGTCGGGGTCTGCTTCCTCGGCCAGGAGACCGAGGTCGTTGGCGTATGAGGTCGCCCGCTCGAACCACTCCTCGGCGCGACCGACCTCGCCGCCCAGGGCGAGGCACTCGACGAGCCAGTAGGTGCAGATCAGGAAGCCCATGGGGTCTTCGGGCCAACGGCGCACGAGACCGATGTCTCCGAGCTCCCGTTCGATCGCCTCGATCGTCGCCCACATCCGCTCGTCGGTCGCGGGGAGGAAGCGCACGAGCGGGAGGAGGAGGACCGAGGCGTCGAGGTCGTCCGAGCCGAACGCCCCGGTGTAGGCGCCCGCCCGCTCGCTCCAGGCCTTGTCCAGCACCGCCGTCCGCACGCGCTCGCGGGCTTCTTCCCAGCGTTCGAGCTGGACGCCGTCGCCGAGGAGCGAGGCCAGCCGGACTGCGCGGTCGAGCGCGACCCAGCACATGACCTTGGAGGACACATACTGGCGCTGCTGGTCGCGGGCCTCCCACATCCCGGCGTCCGGCTCGCGCCAGGTCGTGGCGGCGCGGTTCGCCAGCGTGATCAGGAGCTCACGGGTGGGCTCGCCGAGCTCTCCGAGCTCGTCGCGCAATTGCTCGACCGCGTCGAGGACCTCGCCGAGCACGTCGAGCTGCTCCTGATCCCAGGCGGCGTTCCCGATCCGGACCGGCCGGCTGTCGCGATAGCCGGCCAGGTGGGTCAGCTCGTGCTCGGTGAGGTCTCGCTCGCCTGCCACGCCGTACATGATCTGGACTCGCTCGTCTTCGGCCAGGTGACCTCCCGCGTCCGCGATCCACCGGAAGAGCCGGTTCGCCTCGTCGGGACACGCCGCGATCCACAGCGACCGGATCGTCAGGCTCAGGTCACGCAGCCAGGCGTAGCGATAGTCGAAGTTGAGATCCTCGCCGACCTTCTCCGGCAGGGAGGTCGTCGCAGCCGCCACCACCGCGCCGGTCGGCTGGTAGGTCAATCCCTGCAGCACGAGGGAGCTGCGCCGAACCGCCTCCCGGTGACGACCCTGGTAGCCATCGTGCAGCTGGGCCCACGACTCCCAGCCGGCGATCGTGTCCTCGAGAGCGGTCGGATCGTCCCCACCGGCCGCGTCTGGCTCGGACGAAGGCGTGTAAGCAGCCCTGAAGCCCACCTGCTCGCCGGCATGGACTGTGAAGCGGGCCCTGACGCACCCGGGTTCGGGAGAGAGCGTTACCCCACCGCTGAGCGCAAGAACGACCGGCCCGCCTCGTGCCGAGATCCCGGCCTCGGAGGCGAGGATGTTGGGCACGGTCAGCCCGTACTCCATGCGGGGAGCGAACTCGGTGACCATCTCGACGGAGCCCTTTGATCCCTCGACGCGGCGGAGCAACACATGGGGGCTGCGGAGCCCGATCTCGTGGCCCCGCGCCCCGGACTCGAGCCCGAGCGCGTCCGTGACCGTCACCTCGCCGCCCGCAGTCGTGAAGACGGTCCGGAGGACGAGGGAATCGGGAACGTACCGGCGCGTGGACTCGAAGGCGGCCGACGGGCAGAGCGACCAGTGGCCGGCGGTCGGGTCGAGTAGCCGGCCGAAGACCGAGGGGGAGTCGAAGCGAGGAACACACCACCAGTCCACGGAGCCAGCACGATCGACCAGTGCCGCCGAATGGCAGTCGGAGACGAACCCGTAATCCCCGATTGCATTCGGTCGGTCTCGTTCTTCAGCACGCATTGCTAGCTGCTGCGCGATGTGAGCGCCGTGCGCGGATCCATTGCTTCGGCGAGCGCCCCGGCCGCACCGCTCTTCTCCGCGACCTGGTAGCGCTCGTGCGTCTCGGTGATCCGTTCGAATCCCCCCGAGAGGATCTCGTGATCGAGAGCGATCAGGAACCAGGTCGAGCTCGAGCGAACGTGCTCGTACTCGCTCGCCAACAGCGAGATGCGGTCACGACACGAGTCGTCGCCACATTCGCAGACGTAGCGCGCGGATCCCGTCCCGAGAGCGTCGAGGCGCCGGCTCAGCCGCTCGTTCGAACGACGAAACACCGTCTGGTTGGCAGCGAAGCGACGATCACGGACCGAACCCAGTTCGTGATTCGCAGCCATGAGAAGACAGTACACGGCGCCGGCCTGAACCGCGGGGATGTGAGCGAACCTGAATCTCGAGCCCTCGTGAAGACACCTTAACTCCGCTCTCACGAAGCACTCACATCGGAGGTTCACGATCCGTCGCGCGAAATCCTTCGCGGTTCCAGGTAGCCAAAGGAGCGGGTCGATGACTGGGAGAAAACGCAAGGGGCTGCTCGGCCTGTTGGGGGTGCTCGCGGTCTCGATCGCGGCCGTAGGCTCTGCATCCGCGCAAGAGATCACGCCGCCGCCCCCGTCGGTGGGGACGAACGTTCCGGCCAGCTATTTCGGGCCGTTTCCCTCCCAGATCGACCGGAAGCTCGTCGGGCCGGTGCAGCTGCTCCGCTCCGGCACGCTCGACGTCCGGAAGGCGACGATCAAGATCCCGCTCTATCTCGGGCACATGAGGGACGGGCGAAACGTCTGGTACATCCTCACGGACACCTCCGACAAGGAGAACGCGGACGCGCTGGGTCTGAATCACTCCGGCAAGCTCCACTACGCGAACGTGGGACGGGCGACGCGCAGCGCGACCCTGACGAAGGAAGCGGGCCTGATCTTCGAGAAGGGCGCGGTCGACTTCTCACCGCGGCGGATCGTCCAGGGTACGTCCTTCCCGCCGCGAGTCGGCCAGCCCGGCTCGGTCGGCGACGCGGACTACACCCCGTTCGTCCGGATCGAGAACGCGGGCGGACACGTCTACAACGCGCCGGTGGTGGCCTTCGACAAGACGGCCGAGGAAATCCGGGCGTGCAAGACGCGTCCGAACTACAACCTCGTCCACGATCGCGTCGCGAACATCTGCCCGCTCGGGAACGGCGGCGGCACGGTCACGATCAAGCTGACCCCGATCTTCAGCTTCGCGAAGCCGTCGCTCTACATGAGCATGGAGGCCTCCGATCCCGTCGTTGCGGCTCTCGACCAGGGCACGATGGCACCCGCGATGGGTGACCTGCCGGTCGGTCGCGACGACGGCGTCTTCAGCGCAATCGAGCGACTGTTCGTGATCGCGAATGGGCCCACCGGCCGCAACAACCCGCAGCGGCAGGGCCTGAACAGCGCGCTCAAGGACAAGCTGCCGCCGCTCAACCTCGTCGGTGGCCTGCCGACCGTCGCGCTCGACTACAGCCCAGCCTGGGATCTCAACCTCGGTTTCTGGACGCAGAACGCGATCCGGAAGGGGTATCGCTCCCGCGTCATCGACGAGTTCCAGCTCCTCAGTCTCGTCGTCGGCGGGCACATCACGGGCCCTGGTGGCAAGCGGTTCGGCTCGACCGGG
>DATLXM010000134.1:0-1830 GCA_035575835.1 Gaiellaceae bacterium | reverse complement strand
CTACGAGCTCCACTACTCGGGCCCGAAGCTGCACATGGTCGTCCTCCGCGAGGGTGGCGCGACCTACTGGGTCGTCAACTCCGTGCTCGACGTGCTCTCGAACGAGACGATGCTCGCGATCGCGAAGGGTCTCAAGCCGCTCTCGACGCTCAAGTAAGATCGCACGATGGGCGTGCAGGTCGCAATCTTCGGTGCCGGCTACGTGGGTCTCGTCACGGGCGCGTGCTTCGCCGAGCTCGGTCACGACGTGATCGTTCGCGACGTCGTACCCGAACGAATCGAGGCTCTGCGGGCCGGACAGGTACCGATTTACGAGCCGGGGTTGACCGAGCTGATCGAACGAAACCGTGAGCGGCTCCGGTTCACCCTGGATGTGGCGGAAGCCCTGGTGAACGCGCAGTTCGTGTACGTCGCGGTCGGGACACCGCCGACTGCGTCCGGCGACGCTGACCTCTCCGCCGTTTGGACGGTGGTGGACGAGTTGCCCGACGGCACCGACGCGATCGTCGTGATGAAGTCGACGGTGCCGGTCGGTACGGGCGAGAAAGTCCGCGAGGCTCTGCACCGTCGCGGACTCAACGAGGTCGGTTACGTCTCGAATCCGGAGTTCACCGCGGAAGGATCGGCGGTTCGGGACTTCATGGAGCCGGATCGGATCGTGATCGGGTCTTCGCGCCCGGAGCACGCCGACGCGGTCGAGCGGCTCCATGCCGGGATCGACGCTCCGGTCGTCCGGATGGACATCAACTCGGCCGAGATGGTCAAGCTCGCCGCAAATGCCTTCCTGTCCACGCGAATCAGCTTCGTGAACGAGATCGCGAACGTCTGCGAGCTCGTGGGGGCGGACGTCGAGCACGTCGCTCGCGGAGTCGGCCTCGACCACCGGCTCGGCCCGCACTTCCTGCGTGCGGGTATCGGCTTCGGCGGCAGCTGCTTCCCCAAGGACGTCTCCGCGCTCAAGCAGCTGGCCGGGAACTCCGGGTATCACTTCCAGCTCCTCTCCGCGGTGATCGAGGTCAACGAGCTCCAGAAGCGGCGCGTGATCGGCAAGCTCGAGCGCTACCTCGGACCGCTTCGCGGGATGACGATCGCGCTTCTTGGCCTCGCGTTCAAGCCGAATACCGACGACATGCGCGAGGCACCGAGCATCGTGATCGCGAGCCGATTGGTTGCCGAAGGAGCGCACGTCCGCGGCTGGGATCCGGTGGCAGATGCGGCCCCGCTGATGCCGCGCGACGTCCAGCTGTTCGGCTCGCCCCTCGAGACGGTCCGCGGCGCGGACGCGGCCGTGATCGTGACGGAGTGGCCGCAGCTGAACGCGATTCTCACGTCGGAGGTGCGCGACGCTATGCGCCGTCCGCTGATCATCGACGGACGTAACCTGCTCGACCCGCGCGCGGCACATGACGCCGGCTTCGTCTACGAGGCCGTCGGGCGCGCCGGGTCGACGTTCGCCGGGCTGCCGGAGCCCGACGCCGCAGCTCCTTTTTGAGCCTCCCTGCGGTCATCCTCGTCGGCGGTTTCGGCACGCGCCTGCGCCCGCTCACAGACCGGACGCGGAAGGACATGCTCCCGCTCGTCGACCGGCCGCAGCTCGCCTACACCTTCGAGCACCTGCGCCGGTTCGGCGTCCGCCGGGCGGTCATCTCCTGCGGCTACCTCCCGACTCAGATCGAGGAGCATTTCGGAGCCCGCTACGGCGAGCTCGAGCTCGAGTACAAGGTGGAGGAGGAGCCGCTCGGCACCGGCGGCGCGATCCGGTTCGCAGCCGAGGGGATCGACGAGCCGTTCCTCGCGCTGAACGGCGACTCACTCCGTGAGACGGACCTC
>DATLXM010000133.1:0-3839 GCA_035575835.1 Gaiellaceae bacterium | reverse complement strand
GAGCGGGGTACCGACGTCGTCCGGGCCCATCGCGCTCGCGACACCGACGGCGGCGCCCTCGTTCCCGCGCCCGGTGTAGAAGGAGCCGGGGATCTTGCCCTGCTTGTAGAGGATGTGGCCGCGCTCCTCGATCGCGCGGGTCACGAGAAGGTTGCGATAGATCCCGAGGAGGTCCTCGCGGTCGAGACCTGCCTCCTTCACTTCGCTGAACGAGCCCACAGGCTCCGCCTCGCGCACTGCCATGTTCCGAACGATAACGACGCGCGTAGGATGGCGGGCGGATGTCCGACTGGGCCACACAGGACACGTTCGTGATCGACCAGCTGATCCGGCCGATGGCGAACCTCTACCGCATCTCCGCGGGGTCGCAGCCGATCGCCTTCGTGCGCCAGAAGAAGCTCGCGATCAAGGAGGACATCCGCTTCTACGCGGACGAGAGCCAGACGGAGGAGCTCTTCCGGATCAAGGCACGAGCGCTGATGGAGTTTGGCGGCCGCTACGACGTGACGACGCCGGCCGGAGAGCGGGTCGGAGTCCTGGAGAAGGTGTTCGGCAAGTCCCTCCTCCGCTCGACGTGGCGGATCCTCGACGCGAACGAGCAGGAGCTCGCGATCGCGAAGGAGCGCTCGGTGCCGATGGCGATCCTCCGCCGCGTGATCGACGCGGTTCCGTACGGCGACTTCATCCCGATCGTCTTCCACTTCACGATCGACACCGAGGCCGGGAGCCACCTGGGCGACCTGAACCGCCGGCTCGGGCTGCGCGACACGTACGACCTCGACCTCTCCGGCGACGCCGAGCGAACGATCGACCGGCGCCTCGGGATCGCACTCGGAATCGCGCTCGACGCTCTGCAGTCCCGCTAGGCGGGGAGCACCGCGGCCTCGTCGACGTCGATCTGCTCGACGTCGGAGCGCTTGAGCATCAACGCGAGCAGCACCGCACCTGCGGCGAGGAAGGCGGCACCGGCGATGTAGGCGATGTGGAAGCCGTTGACCAGCGCGCTCGCCTCGTCGCTCCCGGCGGCGAGCGAGCTGGACGTCTCCGAGGTTGCGAGCGTCGAGAGGACCGCGAGTCCGAGCGCGCCGCCGATCTGCTGCGAGGTGTTGAGGAGACCCGAGGCAAGGCCCGCATCGCCCGACGCGATCCCGCTTGTCGCGATCAGGGTGACCGGGACGAACGTCATCCCCATTCCGATCGAGATCAGCATGATCCCGGGCAGGAGATCGGTCACGTACGTGCCGTCGACTCCGAGTCGGAGGAAGAGCAGCATCCCGATCGCGCCGAGCGTCATGCCCGCGATCCCGACCGAGCGGAGCCCGATCGTTCGGATCAGGAACTGGGAGAGCCCCGCCCCGATCACGATCCCGAGCGTGAAGGGAACGAACGCGGCGCCCGCCTCGATCGGCGAGTAGCCGAGCACGCGCTGCACATAGAGCGAGTTGAAGTAGAACATCGCGAAGAGACCCGAGGCCACGAGCAGCATCACGAGATTCGAAGAGCGAATCGTGCGCTGGAGGAAGATGCCGAGGCGCATCAGGGGCTCCGCCGAGCGGTGTTCGATCACGACGAACGCGGACAACAGGCCGAGGGAGAGAGCCCCGAAAGCGGCCGTGTGGAGCGAGACCCAGCCCTTCTCCTCCGCCTTGACGAGCCCGTAGACGAGGGCGATCAGACCGGCGGTCACCGTGACCGCTCCCGCTACGTCGAACGTCCGGTGCGACTCTTCGTCCTTCGACTCCGGCACGTACTTGAGCGACAGCACGAACGCGGCGATCCCGACCGGAAGGTTGACGAAGAAGATCCAGGGCCACGAGAAGAGGTCGGTCAGGATCCCGCCGACGAGGAGGCCGACCGCGCCGCCGCCCGCCGCGATCGCGCTCCAGACCCCCATCGCCTTCGTCCGTTCGTTCCCCTCGGCGAACGTGGTCGTGACGATCGAGAGGGCGGCGGGCGAGACGAGAGCTGCGCCGAGGCCCTGGAGCCCGCGCGCGAGGATCAGGAACTCGGATGAGGTCGCGAGGCCGTTCAGCAGGGAGGCGACCGTGAAGACGACGATTCCCGCGAGGAAGAGCCGCTTGCGCCCGATCAGGTCGCCCGCGCGCCCACCGAGGAGGAGGAAGCCGCCGAAGATCAGGGCGTAGGAGTTGACCACCCACTGAAGCTCGGACGGCGACATGTCGAGGTCGCGCTGGATCGAGGGGAGGGCCACGTTCACGATCGTCGCGTCGAGAATGACCATGAACTGCGCGATGCAGACGAGCACGAGGACGAGCCAGGGGTTCGGCTTGGCGACCATGCCGTCGTTCTATCAGGCACACCTGTTAAGGCCGGTACGGTTAACCGTATGGCCGAGAAGGCGAAGCCCCAGCGCTCGAAGGGTGGGCGGAACTGGATCCAGGAGGAGCGCCGCAAGACCCTCGGCGACCACACCTGCATCTCGTCATGGGGGAACCCGTGGTTCCCCCATGAGCTCCCTCCTTCGTCGCAGTCGCGTCCGGATCCGCGACGCGCCTCCCGCCGGGCAAAGCCCGGCTCCGGCGGCCGGCGATTGCTCGCGGAGCCGGCGTGACAGACGGAAAGCGACCCAAACGGAACTGGATCCAGGAGGAGCGCCGCAAGACCCTCGGCGACTACACCTGCTTCTGCCTCGGCTGCGGCTCCGTGTGGCGCTATTTCCTCGAGGGCGAGACCGAGCTTCCGGCCGAGTGCACGCACTGCGGCGGTGAGACCCGCCACCGTTGCCCCGCCTGCGCTGCGCCCTTCCCGTCCGCGTTCGCGATCGAGTGCGAGGAGTGCGGCGCCGCGATCCGCCCGCCCGAGGTCCTCGGCGTCCGGATCCGCAAACCCGGCAAGTAGCAACGATCCACGTTGGTGCGTGATGCTCTTGGGCCGCGGGCGGCCCTTCAGGGGTCTTGCGCGATCGGAATCTGCTCCTGCAGATTCGATCTTGCGCTAACAGGGGTCTTGCGCGATCGGAATCTGCTCCTGCAGATTTCGAGCTTGCGCCTAAAACATGCTGCCGATGATCGAGGAGAAGCGGATCACCGTCACGGTCTCGGTGTCCGAGACCTCGCGGTTGTAGAGCTGGCCGAGAAAGCGCGCCATCTCGTCCGGTCGGCGGATCTCGGGGTTGTCGTGCTCGATCTCGCGCGGGGAGAGCTCGCGGAGCTCCTTCACCTCGACCTTGTCGATCACGGCGTCGAAGATCTTCTCCCGCTGCCCGTAGCGAACGCCCACGAGCACGGTCACGATCATCCCCTTCTTGTATTTCCCGGACTTGTCGCCGAGGCGGATGGTCGCCGTCTTGCGTTGCGTCCGCAGCTGGTCGGCGACGAGCGGGGAGTAGAAGTTGAGCGCGAAGGTGGCCACCGCGCGGCCATCATAAGAGCTTCGAGCGTGCTGATGCCTCGCGGCCCAGAGCGTTGCTGCGCTCGGAGCTCTCAGCCCTCGTCCAGCTCGGCCAGCGCTTTCTTCGCCATCTGTCGCTCGCCCCCGTAGGAGAGGAGCCGCGGTGCCTCCTCGAGCAGCAGCCAGCGCGCCTCGGCGACCTCGATCTCCATCCCGGGCGGGATCGCCCCGATGCGGCCGCTCCGGTAGCGGAGGAGGAAGAAGCTGACCACCTTGAAGACGCGGGTGCCGTCTCGCCGGGTGTAGGCGTACTTGACGTCGCCGAGCTTCCGGTCGAGGCGGGCGTTGAGGCCGGTCTCCTCGAAGGCCTCCCGGATGGCCGTCTCCGCCGGTGACTCGCCGGCGTCGATCCAGCCCTTCGGCAGCGCCCACGTGCGCTCCCCGCGTCCGGTCGGCCGGATCGCAGCGAGGTACCAGCGACCGCGCAG
>DATLXM010000132.1:0-2644 GCA_035575835.1 Gaiellaceae bacterium | reverse complement strand
GTGGAGCTCTCCGGCCTCGAGACGATCAAGGCGATCTTCGCGGGAGAGCTCCCTCCGCCGCCGATCGCCGAGCTGATGGGCTTCACCGGCGTCGAGGTCGAGCTCGGCCACGCCGTCTTCGAGTTCGAGCCCGGCCCGCAGCACTACAACCCGATCGGCTCGGTTCACGGTGGGGTCGCGATGACCCTCCTCGACTCGGCGATGGGGTGCGCGATCCATTCGACCCTGGCCGCGGGCGTCCGCTACACGACGCTCGAGGTGAAGACGAACTTCGTCCGCGCGATGACGGTCGAGACGGGCCTCGTCCGCTCCGAGGGGACGGTGCTCCACTCGGGCTCGCGGATCGCGACCGCCGAGGGGAAGGTCGTCGATGCGAACGGAAAGCTGCTCGCGCACGGGACGACCACCTGCTTGATCCTCGGCTGACCGCCGATACGATCGGCCGATGGAGCCGCTGTACACACCGCAGGGCGTCGAGGAGCGCTGGCAGCGCACCTGGGAGGAAGAGGGCCTCTACAAGGCCGGCGCCGGCGCGCGGCGCGAGGAAACCTTCGTCGATGCACACCCTCCGCCGAACGTGACCGGGGAGCTGCACACAGGCCACGCGCTCCAGCTCGCGCTCGGCGACGCGGTCGTCCGGACGAAGCGGATGCAGGGCTTCGACGTACTCTTCCAGCCCGGGTACGACCACGCGGGGATCTCGACGCAGAACGCGGTCGAGAAGCACCTCGCCAAGGAAGGCACGAGCCGTCAGGAGCTCGGCCGGGAGGCGTTCGTGGAGCGCACCTGGGCGTGGCTGCACGAATACGGCGGCACGATCATGACTCAGTTCCGGCGGATCGGCGCGTCGCTCGACTACAGCCGCGAGCGGATGACCCTGGATCCGGAGTACACGCGCGCGGTCATGCGCTTCTTCGTCCATCTCTACCGCAAGGGCTGGATCTACCGTGCGAACCGGATCATCAACTGGTGCCCGCACCACCGGACGTCGCTCTCCGACCTCGAGCTGATCCACGCCGACGTTGACGACACCCTCTCGACCATCCGCTATCCGCTCGCGGACGGCAGCGGGCACATCGCGATCGCGACCGTGCGGCCCGCGACGATCCCCGGGGACGTGGCCGTGGCGGTGCATCCGGACGACGAGCGCTACTCGCACCTCGTCGGCAAGGAGGCGATCGTCCCGTTCGTGGAGCGACGTGTGCCGATCATCGCCGACGAGCGGGTCGAGCCCGACTTCGGCACCGGTGCGTTGAAGATCACCCCCGGCCACGATCCGAAGGACTTCGAGATCGGCCGGGCCCACGGGCTTCCCGAGCCGATGGCGATCGGTCCTGACGGGCTGATGAGCGACCTTGTCCCGGAGCTCGCCGGCCTGACCCAGAAGGAAGCGGAGGGCCGAATCCTCGACTGGTGCAAGGAGCGCGGTCAGCTCGAGGAGCGCGAGCACTATCGGCACTCGGTCGCGCTCTGCGAGCGCTGTCACAACCGCATCGAGCCGCTGATCTCGCTGCAGTGGTGGTGCGCGATGGGCGAGCTCAAGCAGCCGGCGTTGGCGGCGCTCCGCGAGCGCCGCGTCCGGTTCCACCCCGAGTCGCAGCACCGCTTTGCGATCGACTCGCTCGAGAACGCGCCGGACTGGTGCATCTCCCGCCAGATCTGGTGGGGCCACCAGCTGCCTCTGTGGGAGTGCCCGAACGGCCACGTCACCTGTGAGGAGAGCGATCCCGACGCGTGCGCGGAGTGCGGCTCGCCCGAGCTCGCGCGGAGTGAGGACGTCCTCGACACGTGGTTCTCCTCTGCACTCTGGCCGTTCGCGACGCTCGGTTGGCCCGACCGGACCCCGGAGCTCGCCCGCTACTACCCGGGCGACCTCCAGACAACCGGACGGGAGATCATCCGGCTCTGGGAGAACAGGATGATCTTCGCGGGGCTCGAGTTGATGGGCGAGATCCCGTTCGAGGACGTCGTCATCCACTCGACCGTGCTCGCCCGGGACGGGCGAAGGATGTCCAAGAGCCTCGGCACAGGAATCGACCCGCGAGAGGTGATCGGGACCCACGGGGCCGACGCGACCCGCTACGGCCTCCTGAAGATGTCCTCGACGCAGGACGTCCGCTTCTCGGACAGCATGCTCGAGGAAGGGCGGAAGCTCACGAACAAGCTCTGGAACGTCTCTCGCCTGTTGCTGACCGATGCGGGCTCGGTCGAGCCGGACGAGAGCCCGGGGTCGCTCGAGGAGCGGTGGATCCTTGCCCGGCTCGAGCAGACCCGCGCCGCGATCGAGGAGACGTTCGCCCGCTTCGATTTCGCCGAGGCCGCGAACCAGCTCTACCACCTGACCTTCGACGACTTCTGCGACTGGTACGCCGAGGCGATCAAGCCGCGGCTCTCCGAGCCCGCGGTGCGCGGGACTGCGCTCGCCGCGCTCGAGCGGCTCCTGAAGCTGCTCCATCCCGTCCTCCCGCACGTGACCGAGGAGATCTGGGCCCAGTTCCACGAGTCACGCCTGATCGTCGCTCCCTGGCCGGAGCCGGACGACTCCTACGCGGCCGACCTGCACGCACTCGACCGCGTCCAGGAGGCGGCTGCGATCTTCCGGCGGAGCGGCGTCGCGGTCGAGCTGGAGGGCGACGAGCAGCGG
>DATLXM010000131.1:0-16274 GCA_035575835.1 Gaiellaceae bacterium | reverse complement strand
GCCCGCTACGGCGAGCTCGAGCTCGAGTACAAGGTGGAGGAGGAGCCGCTCGGCACCGGCGGCGCGATCCGGTTCGCAGCCGAGGGGATCGACGAGCCGTTCCTCGCGCTGAACGGCGACTCACTCCGTGAGACGGACCTCGCGGCGTTGATCGCCTTCCACCGCGAGCGTGCGGCGCGCGCCACGATCCTCCTCACGCCCGTCGACGATCCCTCGCGCTACGGGCTCGTCCGCGTGAACGCCCGCGGCTGCGTCAAGTCGTTCCTCGAGAAGCCGCGCCCGGAGGAGATCGACACCGACCTGATCAACGCCGGGATGTACGTCCTCGAGCCGGACGTGCTCGAGC
This sequence comes from Gaiellaceae bacterium, assembly GCA_035575835.1. GTDB lineage: Bacteria > Actinomycetota > Thermoleophilia > Gaiellales > Gaiellaceae > Gaiellasilicea. Next base: position 15,928 of record DATLXM010000131.1, on the reverse strand, counting down.
TGATTCCCGCCGGCCGCCCGGTCTCGATCGAGCGCGAGGTCTTCCCCCAGCTCGTCGAGAGCGAGAGTGTCTACGGGGTGGCGCTGCCCGGCTACTGGCTCGACGTCGGCACCCCGGACGCGTACCTGCAGGCCCACCGCGACGTGCTCGAGCGGAACTTCGTCACGGAGCTCGGCAACGAGCTCGGGAGCGACTACACGCTCGTCGCCGCCGACGCAGAGGTCAGCGCCGAAGCGAAGCTCGTGCCGCCGGTCTACATCGGGCCACGGGCGGTCGTCGAACGGGGTGCCCGGATCGGCAGCCTCGCCGTCATCTGCGCCGGCGCCCACGTCGGCGCAGGAGCGGAGATCGACTCCTCGGTGATCGGCGCCGGGACTCGCGTCGGTCCCGGTGCGAAGATCAGCGGCTCGATCCTCGGCGAGGAGGCAGAAGTCGGCGCCGGCTGCGAGGTGCGCGGCCTCTCGGTCGTCGGTCCTGGCGCTCGGGTGGGTGACGGGAATATGCTCGACCACGGCGTCCGCGTCGCCGCCGGCGAGACGATCGCCCCCAACGCGCTCTTCTTCTGATGACTCCCGATCTCGACTCGACGAACATCGACTCCCTCGACCGCTGGTCGTTCGAGCCCACACGGGTCGAGAAGCCGTGGGGCCACGAGCTGATCTGGGCGCTTTCCGAGCGTTACTGCGGCAAGCTGCTCTTCGTCAAGGCCGGCTTCGCGCTCAGCCTCCAGTTCCACAACGAGAAGGACGAGTCGTGGCTGGTCCAGTCGGGCAAGGCGAAGCTCGAGCTCGGGGAGGCGGGCCAGTCCGTGCTGAACGAGGAGGTGATCGGCCCCGGCTCCGCGTTCAGATACCGCCCGGGAACAGTCCACCGGGTGACCGCGATCGAGGACACGACGATCCTCGAGGTGTCGACACCCGAGCTCGGCGACGTCGTCCGGCTCGAGGATCTCTACGGGAGAGCCGGGACCAGCGAAGCCTGACACGACTGTGGTAAGGTTGGTTCGGATGGAGCTGACAGTCGGAGAAGCGGCGTCGAGTTCGGGCTGGTCTGCCCGGATGCTGCGCTACCTGGAGGCCGCCGGACTCGTCGTTCCCGTCCGCACCGGCGCGGGCTACCGCCTCTACGGCCTGCGTGAGCTGAATCAGCTCCGCTCGCTGCGCCACCTCCGCGAGCACCACGGGGTCGAGCTGGACGAACTCGCGTTCGCCGCCCGGCTTCGCTGCGAGCCGGGTCTCCGTGCCGTCGTCGACACCTGGCTCGCGGGGGCGACCCCCGAGGCCGACTGGGTCGACTGGGAGCAGCGCAAGCACCAGCGCCTGCTCGCCGCCTGACCGCCTTTACACTGACCCGCTGAACTGCAACCGAAGGGAATCGATGGCTACGACACGCAAGCACGATGTCAAGGATCTGGCGCTTACGTCCGAGGGCAAGCGCAGGATCGAGTGGGCAGACCGGCAGATGCCGGTCCTCGCCGCGATCCGCGATCGCTTCGAGAGCGAGAAGCCGCTCGACGGCTACCGCATCTCCGCCTGCCTCCACGTCACGACCGAGACCGCGAACCTGATGCGGACGCTCAAGGCCGGAGGCGCGGACGTCGTCCTCTCCGCCTCGAACCCGCTCTCGACCCAGGACGACGTCGCCGCGGCGCTCGTCGAGGAGTTCGACATCTCCGTCTTCGCGATCAAGGGCGAGGACAACGACACGTACTACCAGCACATCGAGGCCGCGGTCGACCACAAGCCGCACATCACGATGGACGACGGCGCCGACGTGATCGGCGTCCTCCACAGCGCCCGCCGCGAGCAGCTCGGGGACGTGATCGCCGGCACGGAGGAGACGACCACCGGTGTGATCCGGCTGAAGGCGCTCGAGCGCGACGGCAAGCTCGGCTTCCCGGTGATCGCGGTCAACGAGGCGCGCACCAAGCATCTCTTCGACAACCGGTACGGCACGGGCCAGTCGACGATCGACGGGATCATCCGGGCCACCAACGTCCTCCTCGCCGGTAAGCGCTTCGTCGTCGCCGGCTACGGCTGGGTCGGCCGCGGCGTCGCGATGCGGGCCAAGGGGCTCGGCGCGCACGTGATCGTGACCGAAGTCGACCCGATGCCCGCCCTGGAGGCGGCGATGGACGGGTTCGAGGTGCTCTCGATGGAGAAGGCTGCCGCGATCGGCGACATCTTCTGCTCCGCCACGGGCAACAAGAATGTGCTCGCGCGGCAGCACATGGAGCTGATGAAGGACGGTGCGATCCTCTGCAACACCGGTCACTTCAACGTCGAGATCGAGATCGGCGCCCTCCGCGACCTCGCGAGCGAGACCCGCGAGGCGCGTGAGTTCGTCGAGGAGTTCACGATGTCGGACGGCCGTCGGCTCTACCTGCTCGGCGAGGGTCGTCTGATCAACCTCGCAGCTGCCGAGGGGCATCCCGCGATCGTGATGGACATGTCCTTTGCGAACCAGGCGCTCTCGGCCGAGTACGTGGTCGGGAATGCGGCCTCGCTCGACAAGAAGGTCTACGTCGTCCCGAAGGACATCGACGACGAGATCGCGCGGCTCAAGCTCGCGACGATGGGGATCGAGATCGACCAGCTCACCGAGGAGCAGGCCAGGTACCTGGCCTCGTGGGACGAGGGCACGTAGGCCTCACTCCCGAGCGAATCCTTCGCCTGGAGGCCGGCGCGGTCGTCTTTCTCGACCAGCGCCGGCTTCCGGACGAAGAGGTCGAGCTTCGGTGTGCAACGGTCGCCGAGGTGGCGGAGGCTATCCGGACGCTGGCCGTCCGCGGCGCGCCCTCGATCGGGATCGCAGCCGCGTACGGCTACGCGCTCGCAGCCGAGAGCGGGGATGACCTCGACGTGGCATACGCAGTCCTGGCCGAGTCGCGCCCGACGGCGGTCAATCTCGTCTGGGCGCTCGAGCAGATGCGAGACGATCCTTCGCCGGAGCACGCTCGCCGGCTGCACGAGGACGAGGTGGAGCGGTGCAAGCGCATGTCGGCCCACGCGGCCGAGCTCTTCGCCCCCGGGACTCGCGCGCTCACGCATTGCAACGCCGGAGGGCTCGCCACGAGCGGCTACGGCTCGGCGGTGGGCGCGCTCCGCACCGCCTGGGAACGGGGCTTGCTCGAGCGTGTCCTCGTCGACGAGACGCGGCCGCTTCTCCAGGGAGGGCGTCTCACGGCGTGGGAGCTCGAGACGCTCGGGATCCCGCACGCGGTGATCGCGGACTCGGCGGCGGCACACATGATGGCGGTGGGCGAGGTGGACTGCGTCGTCACCGGCGCCGACAGGATCGCCGCGAACGGGGACTCCGCGAACAAGATCGGGACCTACGGGCTCGCGATCGCGGCGGCCCACCACCGGATCCCGTTCTACATCGTCGCCCCGACGTCCACGATCGACCTGCGGACCCCCACCGGGGCGGGGATCCCGATCGAGGAGCGCGACGGCGACGAGGTCACGACGCGCTTCGCCGCCCGCAACCCGGCCTTCGACGTCACCCCGGCCGAGCTGATCACGGCGATCGTGACCGAGGAGGGCATTCACCGCGCTCCGTTCGCCGGGAGCCTTCCCCGGGTCGTCCACGCCTGATGAGCCTGATCGACGAGATCGACGAGATCGACGCGGAGAGCCGTACCAGCCTCGAACGGTACGGCTTCGACGAGCGCACCTTCCTGGAGCTCCAGGAAGGCGTTGCGGACGGTTCTCTCTCGCCGGCTTCGAACGTCGTCGAGGGCGTCGTCGAGGCGCCGCGAGCAGACGACGTCGTCCGGCTCCCGGAGCCTGGAGCGGACGGAGACGCTCGCGAGGCGGGACTCGCGGCGCTCCGCGCCGGGGAGATCGCGACCGTCGTCCTGACCGGGGGCATGGCGACCCGGTTCGGCGGAGTGGTCAAGGGCACCGTCGAGGTGCTGGACGGACGCAGCTTCCTCGAGCTCAAGCTCGCCCAGAGCGCCGACGTCGCGGCCGCGCTGGGGACGGAGGTGCCGGTGGCGCTGATGACGAGCTTCGCGACCGACGACACCGTGCGCCGGTTCGTCGCCGCCCATGGGCTTCCCGAGCCGCTCTACTTTCCGCAGTCCGTCTCGCTCCGGCTCGAGCCCGACGGCTCGCTCTTCCGTGGCGACGACGGCCGCGTCTCGCTCTATAGCCCGGGTCACGGTGATTTCCTGGCTGCGTTTCGGAGCTCCGGCACACTGGCCCGACTGCGCGACCTCGGCGTGCGCACGGTCGTCGTCTCGAATATCGACAACCTCGGCGCCCGCGTCGATCCGGCCGTCCTCGGGATGCATCGGCTCGCCGGTCGTCCGGTCACGGCGGAGGTCGCCCGGAAGGAGGGCGACACGGGCGGCGCGCCCGCCCGCGTCGACGGGCGGCTGCAGCTTCTCGAAGGGCCGCTCTTCCCGCCCGCGTTCGATCAGAGCGCAATCTCGGTCTTCAACGTGAACACCCTGACCTTCGAGCTCGACGTGCTCGACGCCGACTACGAGTTGACGTGGCTCTACGTCGAGAAGACCGTCGACGGCCGACCCGCGGTGCAGCTCGAGCATCTCTTCCACGAGATCACGGCGTTCGCACCGACCACCTACCTGGAGGTGCCACGCTCCGGGCCGCGAGGACGGTTCTTCCCCGTCAAGACGCCCGAGGATCTCGAGGTAGCACGCGGGCCGCTGCGCGAGCTCGTCGGCACGTCCACGCTCGACTGAGCGGTACACATTCGACCCGAAGCTGTGACGGATTCGTCACACCTGCGGCGGTAGCGTCGACGGTGTGCTCGATCTCCTGCTCCCACGCCGTTGCGCGAGTTGCGGCGGCCCCGGAACGTCGCTCTGCGACGGCTGCAGCGACGGGCTCGTGCGGCTGGCACCGCCGTTGTGCGACCGCTGTGGCTCGCCTGGCGCGTGGCCGATCAGGCGCTGTGCCGAGTGCAGGGGCCGGCGGCTCGGCTTCTCGACGGCGCGGGCGGCGGTGATCTACGACGACACCGCGCGCCGCCTGGTCTCGGCGTGGAAGGAGCGAGGGCAGCGCCACCTGGCCCGGAGTGCCGCCGCGATCGTCGTCGACGGGCTCGTCCGGCCCTCGGTGACGGCGATCGCGTTCGTCCCGTCGGATCGCGAGCGCTCGCTCGAGCGCGGGCATCGGCCGGCGGAGGCGCTCGCCCGCGAGCTCGGGCGCGCCTGGGAGCTCCCGGTCGAGCAGTTACTCCAGCGTGTCCGCTCGGTCGAGCGCCAGCGTGGGCTCGCGCTGAAGGAACGGCGCCAGAACGTCGCCGGGGTCTTCGCCCCGGCCCGAGGCTCGCCCGCGCGGGTCTGCCTCGTGGACGACGTCTACACGAGCGGGTCAACCGCGGCGGCGGCCGCGACCGCGCTCAGGAAAGGAGGTTCGCGACGGGTCGAGGTGGTGACGTTCGCCCGAGCGATCCGCTGAGGTTCGTTACTCTCAGGTGCCACCGGACGAAGGAGACGGGATGCGACTTCAGGTCAAGGGCCGAAACGTCGAGGTCACCGATCACATCCGGTCGTACGCCGAGGAAAAGCTGGGCCGGCTCGAGCGTCAGCTCGCCGATCCGACTCAGGTCGAGCTCGAGCTCGCGCTCGAGCACAACCCCTCGATCGCCGACAACCACATCGCCGAGGCGACGATCTGGACGAAAGGCCCGACGCTGCGTGCCCGCGAGAGCTCGACGGCGTTCGAGAGCTCGATCGACCAGCTCGTCGCGAAGCTCGAGCGTCAGGTGCAGCGCTACCGCTCCAAGCGGAGCCGACGGGAAAGCGGCCGCCGCGCCGCCTCGAACGGTCATGTGCCGACCGACGAGCCGAACTTCACGGCGGAGCAGCTCGACACGATGATCGTCAAGTCGAAGCAGTTCGACCTGCAGCCGCTCTCGCCGGAGGAGGCTGTGCTCGAGCTCGAGCTCGTCGGTCACGACTTCTTCGTCTTCCTGAACGAAGCGACCGGCAAGACGGACGTCGTCTACCGGCGCCGCGACGGGGACTACGGACACATCGAGCCGGCCGCCTAGGTGGGTCTGTTTCGTCGGAGCAAACCGCTGCACGAGCGGCTTGCGGAGGAAGGAGCGCTCGACATCAGGGGCGCGTCGGATGCCACCCAGGCGGATCTGCTTGCACTCGATCCGCCGACGTCGTTCGGTGGTCTCACCCCGCTCGGCGGGGCAGGTCTCCACGGGGTCCCGCGGCAGCGAGAGTGGGATGTCGTCACACGAGCGGAGGTGGAGCTGTCGGGTGAGGAGGTTCGGTTCGTCGCCCTTCCCGACGGGACGCTGCTCGTCGACAACGACGTGCCGGACGGGGCGTTCGCTCCATTGGCAGACGCGATCGAGCTGAGTCTCGAGCCTCCCTATCGAGCGGAGGGGGTCCGTCGCGGGCAGAGCACGTGGGCGGTGGCGGCGAAGCGCATCGACGTGCGCGAGCTTCCGGGCCACGAAGGCGAGGAGCTCGAACTGATCGAGGGCGACGAGGTCCTCCTCGGCCGCCGGCTCGACGGCGATCTCTGGGAGGTCGAGGTCAGCCGGCTCTAGCGCGGCAAGAGCCGGACGACGCGACCAGCCGCGGCGGTCGTGTACGCAGGCTCGAGCTGCGCGAAGCGCCCATTCCCGAGCGACCGGACGAGAACGGCGTTCGGGCGGAACTCCACCTGCTGCACGAGGCCCCGTGCCGTGACGACGAGGGCGCGATCGTCCTCCGCATCCACCAGGCGACTCCCCCTCGGCAGCGTGAGCGTCCGGTCCGGTCGGTCGCCTGTCGAGTAGAGGAGCTTGCTTCCGCGCTGGACGTAGAGTCGCCCCGCGCTCAGGGCGAGCGCCGTGGCCGGCGCGGCGCCTTCACCCTCGAAGTAGACCTCGGAGACGACACCGAACTCGCTCAGCAGGACGACGGTTCCGTCCGAGCGACCGACGACGACGTGGCGTTCGTCCGAGGCGATCGCGGTCACCCTCGTCGGCGACCGCCAGCGGAAAGCTCTCGCGCCGGTCGAGCGCAGGCCGGTCACTTCCTGGCGGACTGCATACGAGAGAAGGTCGTTTCCGCTTCGGGTTGTGCCGTTGCCGACCAGGATTGGGGCGGCGTCGTCGGCAGCCGCGGACACGGAGTCGAGCAGCGTCGGGGCCGGCCTGGACGTCGTCGCGGTCCAGAGCGTCCAGTCACGCGTGTTTCCACCAACGTAATGAGCCCAGAGAGCCCGGTTTCCCGCGATCGCCAGCCCCGAGATCGCATTTCCCGTGCTCGTCTGTTCGCAGTGCGTCTTCCGCCCGAGCTTCGCGACACGCCGCGTCGTCAGGTTCCATACGTAGACGCGATTGCAATCCGCGGCCGAGCGTCCCGCCGCGTAGGCGACGCGCGGCCCGTCTGCGGCGAGGGCGGAGACGGGTGCCGGCGCCGTCACGGTACGGACGGCGCCGGCAAGCGCGACCGGCACGATCGCGAGAACGGCAGCAAGGAGGGCGAGGAGCGATCGCACGGAAGGGACGCTAACCGGCGCCTGTTAGCCCTCGGTGAAGGGAAGGTGAGGAAAGTCGCCAGCGGCTACCCTGTGTCGATGGCAGGCGCCGACCTCGGGAAGCTCGAAAAGGTCCTCCGCTTCGGCGAGGGCCGGCGGATGAAGCGGCTCCAGCAGCAGGCGGAGTACATCGCCACGCTCGAGCCCGACTTCCAGAAGCTCTCGGACGACGAGCTCCGTGGGAAGACCGCCGAGTTCCGGCAGCGCCTGGAGAACGGGGAGGCGCTCGAAGAGCTTCTCTTCGAGGCGTACGCAGCCGTGCGCGAGTCGCGCTGGCGCGAGTCGCAGCAGCGGATGTTCGACGTCCAGATGATGGGCGGGATCGTGCTCCACGAGGGCGACATCGCCGAGATGAAGACGGGTGAGGGCAAGACCTTCGTCGCCTCGACCGCCCTCTATCTGAACGGCCTCCCGGGTACCGGCGTCCATCTCGTCACCGTCAACGACTACCTCTCCAAGCGCGACGCCGAGTGGAACCAGCCCGTCTTCGAGCGGCTCGGGATGACGGTCGGCTACATCCAGAACATGATGCCGTTCGCGGAGCGCAAGGAGGCCTACGCGGCCGACATCACCTACGGCACGAACTCCGAGTTCGGCTTCGACTACCTGCGGGACAACATGGCCGTCTCGAAGGACGGGCTCGTCCAGCGCAGCCATGCCTACGCGATCGTGGACGAAGTCGACTCGATCCTGATCGACGAGGCGCGAACGCCGCTGATCATCTCGGGTGAGCCGGAGACCGCCGCGTCGACCTACTACGACTTCGCGCGGATCGCCAAGGGCCTCACCGGCGCGCCCGCGACGCGCAAGGGCGAGAAGGGCGAGGACGAGACGGAGCTCTCGGGTGCCGACTACCTCTTCGACGAGAAACACAAGACGATCTCGCCCGCCCAGACCGCGATCGACGCCGTCGAACGGACGATGAAGATCGAGAACCTCTACGACCCGCGCAACGTCCAGCTCGTCAACCACCTGACCCAGGCGCTGAAGGCGGAGTCGCTCTACCAGCGCGACGTCGACTACGTGATTCAGGACGACGAGGTCAAGATCGTCGACGAGTACACCGGCCGGATCATGGAGGGGCGCCGCTGGAGCGAGGGCCTCCATCAGGCGATCGAGGCCAAGGAGGGCGTCCGGATCCAGGAGGAGAACGTCACCCTCGCGACGATCACCCTCCAGAACTATTTCCGGCTCTACGAGAAGCTCGGCGGGATGACCGGGACCGCGAAGACCGAGGAGAAGGAGTTCGTGGAGATCTACGACCTCAACGTGGTCGAGATCCCCACCAACGTGAACGTCGCCCGTAAGGACGAGAACGACTTGATCTTCAAGTCGAAGGAGGCGAAGTTCGCCGCCGTGATCGACGACATCGAGGAGCGGCACAAGACCGGCCAGCCCGTCCTCGTCGGCACGATCGCGGTCGAGGCCTCCGAGTACCTCTCCGAGCTGATGAAGCGGCGCGGGATCCCGCACAACGTCCTGAACGCGAAGGAGCACGAGCGCGAGTCGGAGATCATCAAGGACGCCGGCCAGCCGGGCCTCGTCACGATCGCGACCAATATGGCCGGCCGTGGCGTCGACATCAAGCTCGGCGAGGGCGTGCGCGAGCTCGGTGGCCTCTACGTCCTCGCGACCGAGCGGCACGAGTCACGCCGGATCGACAACCAGCTCCGCGGTCGTTCCGGCCGCCAGGGCGACCCCGGCGAGACGCGCTTCTACCTCTCCGCCCAGGATGACCTCGTCCGGCTCTTCGCCGGCGACCGGATCCACGGGATCATGGAGCGCTTCAAGCTCCCGGACGACCAGCCGATGGAGGCCGGAATCCTTTCCCGCCAGATCGAGGGCGCCCAGAAGAAGGTCGAGGAGCAGAACTTCGTCTCGCGGAAGAACGTCCTCAAGTACGACGACGTCATGAGCACGCAGCGGATGGTCATCTACGAACAGCGCCGCCGCGTGCTCGACGGCGAAGACCTCTCCAGTGAGGTCAAGCAGTGGATCCAGGAGGTCGTCGCGACGAACGTGACCAACTTCACGGAGACCGACTTCTCCGAGCAATGGGATTTCGACGGCCTCGTGCTCCAGATGAAGGGCCTCTATCAGACCGACATCACGGTCGAGGAGCTGAAGGAAGAGGTCGAGCTCGACCGGGAGGCGCTGATCGAGGAGTTCGTCGAGGACGCCCTCGAGGCGTACGACGAGAAGGAGAAGGAGCTCGGGGCCGAGCTGATGCGCGAGGTCGAGCGCTACGTAATGCTCCAGGTCGTCGACTCGCGCTGGCGTGAGCACCTCGACGCGATGGACTACCTCCGCGACGGGATCCATCTGCGCGCGATGGCGCAGAAGGATCCGCTCGTCGAGTACCGCGGAGAGGGCCACAAGATGTTCGAGGATCTCGGCGGGATCATCCGCGAGGAGGTCGTCGTCACGCTCTTCCACGCCCAGATCGAGGTGCAGGACACGGGGGACGAGGGCGGGGCGGGTGCGCCCCCGACCCTTGAACCGCAGGCGCCGAACGGGAACCTGCAGTACGCGCACGAGACCGCGGCCGGCGCCGACGTGATCGCCGCCGCCGGGGCCGGCGTCGGGGCTGCGACCGCGCTCGCACCGCAGCGCACCACGACCTCGCAGGGCACGGTCGTGAACGACGAGACCAAGGAAGTCGGTCGGAACGACCCCTGCTGGTGCGGCAGCGGCAAGAAGTTCAAGAAGTGCCACGGCGCCTGAGCGCCGCGACCCGGCACACATTCGACCCACGCGCGCGACACCTTCGTCACAGCTGCTGACGTAGCCTTGACTCAGGGGGCCCTCACCGGCCCCCTGGGGGCACGTGGGAGTCGAGCCGTCGTTCGGCGCGAGCACCCGCAGCTAGGATCGGCCGATGTCCGAGACCGCCCTTCCACTCGACCAGCAGCTCGAGGAGATCAGAGTCCAGCTCGCCTGGGTTCGTGATTACCTTTGACCCCGATGCGGTCGCTGAACGCATAACCGAGCTCGAAGCGGAGATGGGGAGCCCGGGGTTCTGGGACGACCAGGCCCGCGCCGCCCGCGTCTCGACCGACCACTCTCGCCTGACCAAGCGCCTCGAGCGCTACGAGCGCCTGCGCCGCGAGCACGACGACGCGGCCGAGCTGCTCGAGATGGATCCCGAGCTCGGCTCCGAGATCGAGGCGCAGCTCCAGCCGCTCCGACGCGAGCTCGAGCGGCTCCAGGAGGATGCGCTCTTCACGGGGGAGTACGACGGCGGTGACGCGGTCGCGTCGATCCACTCCGGCACCGGCGGCACCGACGCTCAGGACTGGGCGGAGATGATGCTGCGGATGTACCTCCGCTGGGCCGAGGATCGCGGCTTCCAAGCCGAATTGATCGAGGCGAGCCCAGGCGAAGAGGCGGGTCTCAAGTCAGCGACTTTCACCGTCAAGGGCGAGAACGCCTACGGGATCATGAAGGCCGAGCGGGGGGTGCACCGGCTCGTCCGTCAGTCGCCCTTCGACAGCGCCCACCGGCGCCACACGGCTTTCTCGCAGGTCGTCGTCGCCCCACTGCTCCCAGAGGAGAGCGATGTCGAGATCGACGAGACCGAGCTCAGGATCGACACCTACCGCGCATCTGGAGCCGGTGGCCAGCACGTGAACAAGACCGATTCCGCCGTTCGAATCACGCATCTGCCCACCGGGATCGTCGTCCAGTGCCAGAACGAGCGCTCGCAGACCTCGAACAAGCAGACCGCACTCCGGATCCTCAAGTCGCGGCTCGTCGAACTCCAGGAGGAGGAGCGGGAGGCGGAGCTCGCGAAGGAGCGCGGCGCGGCGCAGGACATCGGCTTCGGGAGTCAAATCCGAAGCTATGTGCTCCACCCCTACCAGCTCGTCAAGGATCACCGAACCGACTTCGAGGTCGGGAACACCCAGGGCGTCCTCGACGGAAACCTGGACGGATTCGTCCGCGCCTACCTCCTTGCGAAGGCCACCGGGAAGGCTGGCTAGCCGGAAACGTCGGCTAGACTGATGACCACTCCAGAGACCGGAGCGCCTCGTCGCCGCAGAGACGGCAGGTCGGGGGCTTCCTCTTCGAATCCGGTGCAGGAACAAGACGTGCATACCCAGGTGAGCTCTGCTGGCAACGGCAATGGCACTGCCGCGCTCGCAGAGCCGGTCGGCGGAGAAGCCATCTTCGACGCCCCGTCGGGCCAGGGGGCACCGGGCTCGGGGACGATGATCGTCTTCGAAGGCGTGACGAAGATCTACGAGCCGAACGTCGTCGCCCTGAACGACCTCTCCTTCGTGATCGACAAGGGCGAGTTCGTCTTCGTCGTCGGTGCGTCGGGTTCGGGAAAATCGACCATGATCCGGCTTCTGCTCAAGGAGATGGAGCCGAGCACCGGCCGCGTCCTTGTCGGAGGCCGCGACCTGACGCGCCTCAAGGGCTCGAAGGTCCCGCTTCTCCGCCGGAACGTCGGCTGCGTCTTCCAGGACTTCAAGTTGCTTCCGAACCGGACTGCGGCCGAGAACGTCGCCTACGCACTCAAGGTGCAGGGCGAGAGCAAGACGACGATTCGGCGCAAGGTGCCCGAGGTGCTCTCGCTCGTCGGGCTCTCCGACAAGGCCGGGTCGCTTCCCGACGAGCTGTCCGGCGGCGAGCAACAGCGGGTCTCGATTGCGCGCGCCGTCGTCAACCACCCGCCGCTCCTGATCTGCGACGAGCCCACGGGCAACCTCGACCCGGACACGTCGGTCGGGATCATGCAGCTTCTCTACCGGATCAACCGCGCGGGCACCACGATCCTGATGGTCACCCACGACCGCGAGATGGTGGACAAGATGCGCAAGCGCGTGATCGCGCTCGAGGACGGCCGTCTCTCCCGCGACGAGCGGCGTGGGGGTTACACCTCCGAATGAGACTCAAGCTGCTCTTCTCCGAGTCGTTCCGCTCGCTCGGGGCGAACCTCTCGACCACGATCGCGGCGACGATGACGGTTCTGATCGGGATGTTCCTGCTCGGTCTCTTCATCGCGCTCGGCTCCTGGGTCGTCTCCTGGTCCGATCACGTCAAACGGGAGCTCCTCGTCAAGGTCTTCTACGTCCAGGACGCGAAGGACGCGCAGATCAACGACGTTCGCCGGCAGCTCGAAGCCGATCCCCGCGTCAAGTCGGTCACGTTCGTCTCCGCGGAGGAGGCGCTCACGCGGATGCAGAAGCGCTTCCCGGCCCTGACCGAGAACCTTCCCTCGAACCCGCTCCCGCCCTCGCACGAGGTCGTGCCCAAACGCGCCGAGGACATCGACGCGATCGCGACGAGTCTTCGCCCGATCCCGGCCGGGGTCGAGAAGGTGAAGTACGGCAAGGACACCGCAGACAGGATTCTGCGGGTCGCACGGGTGATCGAGATCGTCTTCCTCGCGGCTGTGATCGTGCTCCTGATCGCCTCGACGCTTCTGATCGCGAACACGATCAGACTCTCGATCTTCTCGCGCCGTCGGGAGATCGAGGTGATGAAGCTCGTCGGGGCCACGAACTGGTTCGTGCGCGGGCCGTTCATGCTCGAAGGGTTGATCTGCGGGCTCGCGGGCTCGATCGCGGCGATCGTGCTCCTCCTGCTCGGGAAAGAGCTCGCGCTCCCGGCGATCCTCGGCCGGATCGACTCCTCGTCCGACGTCGAGGCGCTCGCCTTCTCGCTCAACGCGTTCGTCCTGCTGCTCGTCGGACTGACGATCGGCGCCCTGGGCTCAGGGCTGACGATGCGTCGCTTCCTCGACGTCTAGCGGGGTGGCCTCCCGCCGGGAGCAGCGCGGCGGGCGCCAGAAGCGGCCCAGCCGGGCCCAGCGGCGCGCGAAGCAGGCGCGGCCCACGCCGCGCCTGCCCGAGCCGGAGATTCGCCTTCCCGAACGGAGAACCGAGCCCGAGACGGTCGTCGCCCACCTCGGCCCGACGAACTCCGGCAAGACCTACGCCGCTCTCGAGTTCCTCGTCGAGTCCGGGCGTGGCGTCTTCGCGGCTCCCCTCCGGATGCTCGCTCAAGAGGCGCACCGCAAGCTCGTTGCCCAGCTCGGGGACGAGCAGGTCGGGCTCGTCACCGGCGAGGAGCGGATCAACGAGCACGCGCCGATCATCTGCTGCACCGCCGAGATGGCGCCCGGCCGCGGCGAAGTCCTCGTCCTCGACGAGATCCAGTGGGCCGACGACGAGGAGCGAGGCTCGGCCTGGACCCGGCTCCTGCTCGCGGGCGAGTACCGGCACATCCTGCTCCTGGGCGCGGTCGAGGCGCTGCCACTCGTTCAGAACGCCTTTCCCGCCGCCGAGATCCGCTTTTTCGAGCGCAAGGCGCCACTCGACTGGACGGGAGAGGTCGCGTTCACCGCGCTTCGCCCCGGCACCGTCGTCGTCGCGTTCAGCCGCCGTGCCGTGCTCGCGCTCGCGGGCGAGCTGAATCGCCGCCACCCGGGCCGCGTCTCGGTCCTCTACGGCGCGATGCCGCTCGCCTCGCGCCGGGTCGAGATCGACCGTTTCCTGAACGGCGCGTCCGATTTCTGCGCCTCCACCGACGTGCTCGGGCACGGCGTCAACCTGCCCTGCGAGACGCTCCTCTTCGCCGAGACGACGAAGTTCGACGGCCAGGAGCGGCGCGACCTCCACCCGTGGGAGATCGCCCAGATCGCGGGTCGGGCGGGCCGCTTCGGCCTCGTCGAGCGCGGTCACGTCGGCGTCCTCACCGGAATCGCCTGGGCGGCCGCCGACCCGGACGTCGTCGAGCCGGCACTGACCCCGCGCGTCGAGATCGGCGACGGCCACCTCGGCTACCGGATCGTCGACACGGCGCGGATCCGCCCGAGGCTCGAGGACCTGCCGATCGAGAACCCGGCCCAGCTCGCGGCCGCGCTGCGTGCCTGGCACTCAGCTGCTCTCAAGCTGTGGGCGCGGGAGGGCTGGCTCTCGGTCGAGTCGATCGGCCCGCTCCTGAACCGGCTCGACACCGTGCAGCGGCGCCTCCGCGAGCGAGGCCGGAAGCTCGCGCTCGACCAGACCTGGAAGCTGATGAATGCACCCGTCGACGACGACAACCTCGAGCTCCTTGCGATGCTCGCGCTCGCCGTCGCGGGTGACCGGGCTCAGCGCCCGATCCTCGCCTATCTCCTCGATGCGGGCCGGCTACACGACTCCTCGCTCGAGGACGCCGAACAAGCCGCGCGTACGGCGAGCATCCTCCGCTGGTTCGCGCTCCAGTACCCCGATGTGGGCGGGGTCACGATCGAGAAGGCCGCCGCGCTCGAGCTGGCGGCCTCCGAGCGCGTCAATGCGCGTCTCGCAGCGGAAGTGCGCTCCCCCACGGTCGGCCGCTGCCGTAAGTGCGGCCAGACATGTGCCCCCTGGTTCCCGCTCTGCGACCGCTGCTTCGGCGGGAGGGGCTAGGAGGACGTCGTGCGGCGAAAGCGCAGCGCGACGATGATCGTCGCCACGATCACGACGGCCGCGACCGCGTTCGGGATGATCAGCGCGTAGTTCCCGGCCGCGATCCCGTAAGCGAACCAGAGCAGAAAGCCGACGAAGAGGACGAGGAAGTAGCCGACCGAGATGATGTGCGAGTTCTGATGCTCGATCATCTTCCTGATCTGAAGCACCGGGCCTAGCGCCATCGCGATCGCCCACGTCGCTGCGATGACGGAGAGCGCTGACTCCACGCGCGCCACGCTACCTACAATCGCCGGATGGCCAAGCCCACCGGAACCAAGCTGATCTCGGAGAACCGGCGTGCTCGGCACGACTACGAGCTCCTCGACCGCTACGAGGCCGGGATCGTGCTCACGGGCACCGAGGTCAAGTCGCTCCGCGAGGGCCGGGTCACGCTCGGCCAGGCCTACGCGGACGTCAGGGGGACGGAGGCGTGGCTGATCGGGGCCGAGATCGCCGAGTACGCGCAGGGCAATGTCGCGAACCACGAGCCGACTCGCGACCGCAAGCTGCTCTTGAAGCGGCACGAGATCGACGTCCTCCTCTCCAAGGTGCGGGAGAAGGGCCTGACGATCATCCCGACCAAGCTCTACTTCAAGGACGGCCGGGTGAAGCTCGAGATCGCGGTCGGCCGGGGCAAGGAGCGGATCGACAAGCGCCGCGACCTCGCCTCGAAGGACGCGAAGCGGCAGATGGAGCGCGCGCTCAAGTCGCGGAGATAGTCGCTCGCACGATCACGGTGCCGGGCTCGCGCACGTAGCCGTGTTTCGCGTTCAGGTGCCGGATCGGCGCGTTGCGCACCTCGTTCGAGGTCTGGAGCGACTCGTAGCCGTTCTCCTTGGCCCACGCGATCTGCCTCGCCTTCAGCGCCGCCGCGATGCCCCGGCCGCGGTGCGCCCGCTTGACCCCGGTGAGGTCGTGGAAGGCGCGATCCGTGCGGTCGGCCGAGAAGGAGAGCTTCGCGTA
>DATLXM010000130.1:0-3213 GCA_035575835.1 Gaiellaceae bacterium | reverse complement strand
CGGCGGAACTCGAGGGAGTGAGGCTTTAAGCCGAAGCTCCGTCGCCATTGCCTGCCACCCGAAGCGCGACCTCTTCGATCACGATCGAGAGCGGGTTGTCGGCGTCGCCCGTGAAGGTGCGGCGGCTTGCCGAGGATGCGGACGGCCCGAAGTGTCGAGTCGCGGCGGGGTGCAGTCCAGCGGTGACGCGGTGGCCGCGTTCGGGCTAGTACAGCCCGTCCGTTTTCGCCGCCATGATGAGATCGTTGCGATGCAGGCCCTTGATCTTGTGCGTCCACCATGTGACCGTCGTCCTACCCCATTCGGTCAGGAGCGCAGGGTGATGCCCCTCTTCCTCTGCAAGCTCGCCTACCTTGTTCGTGAAGTGCAACGCCTGGGCAAAATCGTCGAATACAAAGACGCGTCGGAGGCGTTTGATTCCATCGAGCTCCACGATGTGCCAGTCAGAGACTTGGGGATGGAATTCGGCGATCTCGGAATCCGTCACGGTCGGTGCGTCCTTGCGGCATGCGACGCACTTCAACTGCGTCAGTGTCTCCATCTCCCCGTCTCCTTTTGAGTCGGCTCCTCGCACGCGGCTTCGTGAGCGATCACACTACCGCTCGCCCTAACAATCCCTGCCAGCTCCCCGAAGTGAGCGAGGTGGGGTCCCAAGGTTCGCGCTGATTCGCTCGAGGCGAGCGAGCTCTACGACTTCATAGTGCCGGCGCTGCCTCCTAGCCCGGATCTTTCAGTGGTACTTTCCGGTGGGTTTGTGGGCGGCCGGTGATGTCCGCCTGAGCAGGGACGATTGAGGTGTCGATGCCCAAAGTCCCTGCTCAGGAGGATCACCATGCCGGTGAAGGCAATCAGTTCGATCGGGAGGCTACAAGCTCCCGCCGCGGCCGCCGAGCCGACTCTGCACCTCGGCGAGGTCGACGTCGCCGCGCACGAGGAGCACGACGGCACAGAAGACGGCGGCGCCGACGAGGCAGAGCACCGCCGAACCGAACCCCATGGCGATCCAGACCGCCACAAAGGCGAATCCGAGTGCCGCTGCGAACTGGCTTGACGTCATCATTCGAGCTCCCTTCGTCCGCTGTCGAAACCGGCGAGCGTCACGCTGACCGGACCATCGGGCAGGTCATGCTGTCGCAGAGCCTCCCGGACACGCTGCTGAACCTCGCGCAGGGTGTCCGGCAGGTCACCTGCTCGCTTCGCGTCGATCTCCAGCTCAATGCTGTTCTCGACGTACCGGCCGGTGGCGTCGGTGACGGACGGATGGGCGCAGGCGGCGACCTCCGCCGCCCGCTCGATCGCCCGCGGCTCCACCGTCAACGTGCCGCGCTCGTTCCCGGCGAGCGTCAGCGGGCCGCGCGCGAGATACGGCTGCGGCACCTGCTTCCGCGCAAGGAGGCCGAAGAGCAGAAACGCAGCCAGGCCGCCGAGCGCGGTGATCAGGCGCACAGTGCTCGTGAAATCGGCCGGCACGAGCCCCGCCAGGAAGTCGTAGACGTCGCGATAGCCGCTGATCGTGTTCACCGTCTCCGGATCCGCCTTGAACGCCAGCGCCACCAGCATTGCGCCGTACCAGATCAGCGCGAGCGCGACCGGCACGAGCAGCAGCAGCCCGAGGATGGCCAGTGGCGAGTCGCGGCCGCGCAGGCGCTGGCGAATCGTCACTCGACCCTCGCCCCGTGCTTGCCGGTTCGCGCCTCCACCCGCGGCTTCACCGCGGCGGACGCGACGAGCGGCGCCAGCGCACCGTGCACGCGCTGCTCGACCTCGCGGTCCTGCTGATTCCGTGGGTGAGAGACCCTCACCCGCAGCTGCCCACCCCGCACGCGCCCGGGCGGCCGTACCCGCGCCTTCGCCTCGGTGACCCCGCGCACCTGCCCCGCGAGCGCCTCCGCCGCACCCGCGAGCGGCCGCCGACGCGCCGCGAGCCTGCCGCGTTCCCCCTTGCCGAAGACCACCAGGCGCTCACGCCGCGGCGCGAGCACGCCGAGCAGGAGCAGCGCGCCGGCGAGCACGGCACCGGCCCCGGCGAGAGCGGAGCGCTTCGCGAGCGGCCCCGGCGCCTCGAGTCGGCCGAGGTAGTCGCCGACCTCGTCCTCAGCCTCCGGCAGGAGCACCTGCTCGGCGAGCCCCGGCAGGCTCAGTGGCCTGTCGCCGCCCTGGATGGAGAAGACGGCGACCGCGAGCCCGACGAGGGAGAGCGCGACGAGCAGCACCAGCACGACGAGGCGCGCGAGCACGCGCAGGAGCGTCACTTCATGCCCGTTTCGTCCGGCGTCACGACGTCCTCGATCGCGATGTCGACGTACCTGAGCGCGGCGGCCAGACCCGCCGACGCGGCGGCACGTTCGACCCGCTCGCGGATCCGATCGGCGAGCGGGTGCAGCGGGACGGCCTCGCTGACGAGATAGAGCTCGACGGCGTAGCCGCCGTCAGCGAGAGCCGTCGCCAGCACACCGGAAAACCGCTCCTCGCGGTCCGCCGTCACCCGCGTGCCGAACCGTCCCGCATCCGCGGAGACGACCCCAGGCACGCCCAGCGCCGCGTCCAGTGCGAGGCGGGCGAGCAGTACCCGCTCCGAGGGAGCGGCCGCCTCCGGCCGTGGTGGTTGGGAAGCGCTCAAAGGCGCCGTCATCGGCTCCGCCCCCTAGCTGACGCGCGACTCCTCGGGCTGGTCGTCGCCCGGGAAGTGAAGGTCGTTCACGACGATGTTGACCTCCGCGACCGAGAGCCCCGTGATGCCCTCAATCCGCTTGATCACGTTCTCGCGCACCGCGTCCGACACCTTCGGGATCGACTCGCCGTACTCCACGACGATCGTGAGGTCCACCGCTGCCTCGCGCTCGCCGACCTCGACGGAGACCCCGCGTGAGCGTTCGTCCGACATCGAGACGCCGACCCGCTCGGTCATCGCACCGAGCGCGCGGGCCGCGCCGCCTCCGAGGTCGTAGACCCCACTCGTCTCCCGCGCGGCGATCGCGGCGACCTTCGTCACCACCAGATCGTTGATCGTCGTCGTCCCGTGCTCGGTGGCGAGAGGCGACTTCTTGCCGCCGTCCCCGGCGCTTTGTCGGCCCGTCACCCGTGTCGCCGCAGTCTCCTCAGCCATCGTTGCCTCCTCGTCGTCGCATCGGTCTCCTCTCCCTTGCCCAGTCCGGCCGCTAGCTAACCGCGACGACTCCGACGGACTGCGGCGAGGAACGGCCTCGGCGACCC
>DATLXM010000129.1:0-29793 GCA_035575835.1 Gaiellaceae bacterium | reverse complement strand
TGCGCGACTCGCTCGGAAAGAGCCGGCGTGCGCTCACCGGCGAGCTCGCCGCGGCCGCCTTCGACCCGGGCAACGAGGAGCACTGGGAGCAGCTCGAGGAGGCGCTGATCCGGGGCGACGTCGGCGTCCGCGCGACCGCCGAGCTCGTCCGCCGGCTCGAAGCCCGCGGTGAGCTCGGCGATCTCGGTGAGGCGCTGGCCGAGGAGATCGCCGAGATGCTCGGCGAGCCCGCGACCCTGAACCTCACCGCGAAGCCGAGCGTGATCCTCGTCGTCGGGGTCAACGGGACCGGCAAGACGACCACGATCGGGAAGCTCGCCCAGAAGCTCCGCGAGCACGACCGCAGCGTCCTCCTCGGCGCGGCGGACACCTTCCGCGCCGCCGCCGAGGAGCAGCTCGAGATCTGGGCCCAGCGCGCCAAGGCAGATTTCGTCGGTGCCGCCCAGGGCGCCGACCCCGCCGCAGTCGCCTACGACGCGGTCGAGGCGACGAAGGCCCGCGGCCACGACGTGGGGATCATCGACACCGCCGGTCGCCTGCACACGCAGACGAACCTGATGGAGGAGTTGGCCAAGGTCCGCCGCGTGATCGAGAGCCGGCTCGACGGTGCCCCGCACGAGACGCTCCTCGTCGTCGACGCGACCACCGGCCAGAACGGCCTCCAGCAGGCGCGCCTCTTCGGCGAGGCCGCCCAGGTCACCGGGGTCGCGCTGACGAAGCTCGACGGGTCCGCGAAGGGCGGGATCGCGGTCGCGATCGCGTACGAGCTCGGCCTACCCGTGAAGCTGATCGGCGTGGGGGAGGGCCTCGACGACCTCCGCCCGTTCGATCCGCAGGACTTCGCGCGCGCCCTCGTCGCGGGCTAGCGCTCGATCGCGAACGCGATGTTCACCGTCGTTCGGAACGTCGTGATCTTGTCGTCACTCACCTCGCAGCTCATCGAGATGACGTCGGCGCCGCTGATTCCGCGGAGTGTCTTCGAGGCCTCCGTCACCGCCACCTGAGCCGCCTCGGCGAAGCCGTCGGGGGAGTTGCCGATGATCGTGATCACCTTCGCGATGCTGGACATGCCGTCTCCTTCGCCTCGTTGGGAGGTATCTGCTTGAGAGCTATCTACACTGATGGCCCGTGTTCGACACCCTTTCCGACAAGCTCCAGGCCACTCTCGGCGACCTTCGCGGCAAGGGACGCCTCGACGAGGACACGATCTCGAAGGCGATGCGGGAGATCCGGCTCGCCCTGCTCGAGGCGGACGTCAACTTCGAGGTGGTCAAGAGCTTCGTCGCGTGCGTCCGTGAGCGCGCCACGGGCCAGGACGTCCTCAAGAGCCTGACGCCCGGCCAGCAAGTCGTGAAGATCGTCCACGAGGAGCTGACCACGCTGATGGGCACCGGCGACTCGCGCCTCGCCTTCAGCCGCCCGCCCACCGTGATCCTGATGGCCGGTCTCCAGGGCTCGGGCAAGACGACGACGTCCGCAAAGCTCGCCCTCCTGCTCCGCAAGGACGGGAAGAAGCCGGCGCTCGTCGCCGCCGACCTCCAGCGCCCCGCCGCGATCGACCAGCTCGAGCAGCTCGGTCGCCAGATCCAGATCCCGGTCTACCGCAAGGACACCCAGGATCCGGTCGAGGTCGTTGAGTACGGGCTTCAGGCCGCAGCGAGCGCCGGCAACGACGTCGTGATCGTGGACACCGCCGGGCGCCTGCACGTCGACGAGGGCCTCATGGAGGAGCTCGCGCGCGTGCGCGACGCGGCGAAGCCGACGAACGTGCTCCTCGTCCTCGACGCGATGACCGGCCAGGAGGCCGTCAACGTTGCCCAGTCCTTCTTCGAGCGGATCGCCTTCGACGGCGTCGTCCTGACCAAGCTCGACGGTGATGCTCGCGGCGGCGCCGCGCTCTCCGTCAAGGCGGTCACCGGCAAGCCGATCAAGCTCGTCTCGGTCGGCGAGAAGCTCGACCAGCTCGAGTACTTCCACCCCGACCGGATGGCCTCGCGGATCCTCGGGATGGGCGACGTCCTCACCCTGATCGAGAAGGCGGAGTCGGCGGTCGAGGAGGACGAGGCCGAAGCGATGGAGGCGCGGATGCGCGCCGGTCAGTTCACCTTCGACGACTTCCTCTCGGCCCAGAAGATGCTGAAGCGAATGGGCCCAATCCAGGGCGTCCTCAAGATGATTCCGGGGCTCGGCAACCAGCTCAAGGACGTGGACATCGACGAGCGCCAGCTCGCGCGCGTCGAGGCGATCGTGCTCTCGATGACGCCGCAGGAGAGGCGGATGCCGCACCTGATCAACGGCTCCCGGCGACTACGGATCGCGGCGGGTAGCGGGCAGACGATCCAGGACGTCAATAAGCTGCTGACCGCACGAAAGCAGATGGAAAAGATGATGAAGCAGATGGGCAAGGGCAAGATGCCCACCCTTCCGCAGCAAATGACCAAAGCAGGCCGGAGGTAACGAGGAATGGCAGTACGGATACGGCTCACACGCGTGGGCTCGAAGAAGAACCCGATCTACCGCGTCGTCGTGGCCGACTCGCGCTCCCCGCGCGACGGGCGCTTCATCGAGATCATCGGGCGCTACAACCCGCAGACCGATCCGTCCACGATCGAACTCGACGAGGAGAAGGTGAAGGAGTGGATCGGCAAGGGCGCCCAGCCCTCCGACGCGGTCTCGAAGCTGATCAAGGCCGCCGGCATCGGCGGCTGAGGCAGGCGTGGCCGAGCTCCTCGAGTGGATCGCGAAGCAGCTCGTGGACGATCCCGCTGCGGTCAGGGTCGAGGAGATCGAGCACGACGAGGACACGATCGTGCTCGCGCTCCACGTCGCCCCCGAGGACCGCGGCAAGGTGATCGGCCGGCAGGGCCGGATCGCGCGGGCGCTGCGCACGATCGTCCGCGCGAGCGCCGCGAGGTCGCGGCAGCGCGTCGTGCTCGAAATCGTTGAATAGCGACCTCGTCCCGGTCGGCAAGGTCGGGCGGCCGCACGGGATCGACGGATCCTTCTTCGTCGAGGAGCCGAGCGAGGTCGCGGGGCGGTTCGCGCCCGGCGCGAAGCTCTGGGTCGAGGACGCCGAGGCCGAGATCGTCGTCTCGAAGCGCGGCTCCGGCCGCCGACCCGTACTCAAGCTCGACCGGGCGGTCACGCGTGGCTCGACCCTGTCGATCCCGCGCGCGGATCTCCCCGCTCCCGAGGAAGACACCTACTACGTCTTCCAGCTCGTCGGTCTCGCCGTCGAGGAGGACGGCGGCCGTCCGCTCGGCCGGGTCAAGGAGGTTCACAACGGGCCTGCGAACGACTCCGTCGAGCTCGAGTCCGGTCTGCTGCTCCCCCTCATCGCCACCTGCGTGCTCGACGTCGACCTCGAAGCCGGTCGCGTCCTGGTGGCGCGGGGCTTCGCGGACGACGAGTAACCTCACTCGCCGTGCTCCTCGACGTCTTCACCCAGGTGCCGCACGCGTTCGCGTGGATGACCGAGCAGCGGCCGGTGGCGACGGTGCTCGGCGGTGAACTCGAGCTGCGCCTCTTCAACTACCGCGACACCTCACCGCTGCGGTCGGGTCAGGTCGACGACGATCCCTACGGCGGCGGCGCCGGGATGGTGCTCCGTGTCGACGTCGTTGCGGCAGCGCTCGACGCCGCCTACGGCGTCGCGCCGTCGCACCGCGTGGTCGCGCTCAGCCCCCAGGGCCGCCCGCTGACGCAGTCCGTCGTCGAGGAGCTCGCGCTCGAGCCGCAGCTGACCTTGCTCTCCTCGCGGTTCGAGGGTTTCGACGAGCGGATCGTGACCAACCTCGCCTCGGACGCGATCTCGATCGGCCCGTATGTGCTCTCCGGTGGCGAGCTTCCCGCGATGGTGCTGCTCGATGCCATCGCGCGCCGCCTTCCGGGCGCGCTCGCGGACGGCTCCGGCGAGAACGAGAGCTTCTCGGAGGCGCTCGAGGGCGGGCTTGAGTACCCCCACTTCACCCGGCCGGCCGAGTTTCGCGGCTGGGCCGTCCCGGAGGTGCTCCTCTCGGGCGATCACGCCCGGATCGAGGGCTGGCGCCGCGAGCAGAGCCGCGCCCGGAACGTGATCTCGTGAGCGACTACTACGCGACCCTTGGGCTCCCACGCGACGCGAGCACAGCCGAGATCCACGACGCCTTCCAGCGCGAGTCCGGAACGACGTGGAACGAGGAGCGGCAGCGCGAGATCCAGGTCGCCTACCAGACCCTCGCCGACCCGGAGCGCCGGCAGCGCTACGACGGTTGGCTCCTCGGAGCGAGCTCCGGCACCAGATCGGTCCCGCCGGCCGAGCGCGAGTTCCACTCCCGTAATCCGGTCGACCGGCTGACCCGAGGCCTTCCGCACGGCTGGCGCGTCACGATCGACTGGATCGTGACCATCGTCGGCGCGATCGCGATCGTGCTCGCGATCAAGGCCTGGGTCGTCAACCCCTACCGGATCCCGTCCTCCTCGATGGAGCCGACGCTCCACTGCGCGCGGCCGGCGAATGGCTGCGAGGCCCGTTTTTCGGACCGGGTGCTCGCGAATCGCTTCGTCTACCACTTCCGCGAGCCGGAGCGAGGCGAGATCGTGGTCTTCGACACCCCTCCCGCCGCGCGCGCCCGCTGTGGCGCCGGGGGCACGTTCGTGAAACGGCTCGTCGGGCTGCCCGGCGAGCGGCTCGAGCTCAGGAGCGAGGGCGGGTTCAGCTTCGTCTATATCGACGGAAAGAAGCTCCCCGAGCCCTACCTCATGCAGGGCCGCCGCGACGCGGGCGGGCCGGAGACCTTCACGATTCCGCAGGGGCAGTTCTTCATGATGGGCGACAACCGCTCCCAGTCGTGCGACTCGCGGGAGTGGGGGACGGTTCCGCGCGGGAACCTGATCGGCAAGGTTTTCGCGACCTACTGGCCGCCGAACAGGATCTCCATCCGCTAACATCCAGCCCCGGCCGAGTGGCCGCCTTTTTCATGAGCACGATCATCCAGAGCATCGAGCAGCGCCAGCTGCGCCAGGACGTCCCCCAGTTCAAGGCGGGCGACACCGTGCGCGTGCATTTCCGGGTGATCGAGGGAACGCGCTCGCGGCTCCAGGTGTTCGAGGGAATCGTCCTCAAGCGCCAGGGCTCGGGTGTGCGCGAAACCTTCACGGTCCGAAAGCAGTCGTTCGGCGTCGGGGTAGAGCGAACGTTCCCGGTGCATTCGCCGAAGATCGAGCGGATCGAGGTCGGCGCGATCGGCGACGTCAATCGCGCCAAGCTCTACTACCTCCGCGAGAAGGTCGGCAAGAAGGCCCGCGTCCGCGAGCTGCGCCCGCCTGCAGGCTCGGGGAAGGCCGCCAAGGCGAGCGCAGTCGTCGCCGAGCCCGCGGTCGCCGAGCCCGAGATCGAGGAAACCGTTGTCGTCGCGGACGCTCCCGTGACGGAGGAGACGGCAGGCGTGGAGACCGTGGCGGTCGAGGAGTCCCCCGAGTCATCTGTCGACGAGCCTGACGAGACCGCGTCGGCCGAGGTTGCGCTCACCGAGGAGCAGACCGGCGACGATTCCAAGAGCGCGTAGCCTCGCGCTCTGCTCGTCGTGCTCCTGGCCGCCGGTTGCGGCGAGGACGCACAGCAACGCGCCGTCCGCGAGGAGGCGCAGGCGCACGTCCTCACCCGTTCGGACGCGGCTCGCTACGACCCGGACGAGGCGCATTGCACGATCAGCGCCCGCGCCGGCTGGCTGAAGATCGTCGAGACCGAGACGTTCGTCTGTACCGTACGGCTCGCGGAAGGCGGCTGCGACTGGTTCCGGGTTCATCTCGGCCGGAGCAGCACGGAGGTTCGACTCGCCGAGCCGAACGCGCGCTGCGTATTGCCGGAGTAGTTCGACTTCCGTTGCGAAGTCGTGATCAGGCCGTCCGGATTCGGCGGCTATTGTCGGAGCGTGAAGCGCAGCAGCGGTCAGCGGCTCCTCTCCTACGACCGCCGGCTCGGCTCGCGCTTCGTCGCCGGAGCGGACGAAGCCGGTCGCGGCTCGTTGGCGGGGCCGCTCGTGGTTGCCGGCGTCCTCCTCGACTACGACTGCCTGCGCAACCACCGAGTTCGTCCGCTGGCGCTGCTGAACGACTCGAAGCAGGTCACACCGGCGGACCGGGAGGAGCTCTTCCGCGCCATCGTCTGCTGCTCGGCCCGGATCAGCGTCCGGGTGATCTCCTCCGGTGAGATCGACCGCAGTGGCCTGCATCGCTCGAACCTCTGGGGCCTGCGCTCCGTCCTCCATGACCTTGCGCCTGCCGACGGAGTCCAGTGCCTCGTCGACGGCTTCCGGCTCGGGCCGAGCGCGCCCGCCCATCGGGCTGTCGTCGATGGCGACACGAAGAGTGCGGCGATCGCGGCCGCCTCGATCGTCGCCAAGGTGACGCGTGACCGCGTGATGCGCCGCCTGGATGCGCTCTATCCCCGCTACGGCTTCGCCCGCCACGTCGGCTACATCACGCCGGGCCACTCCGCCGCAGTCCGAGCCCACGGCCCGAGCGATCAGCACCGCCGCTCGTTCCAGGCGCTCTGTTACGAGCCCGCTGAGCGTTCGGCCGCCTGAGCACGACCCGGACGGGAAGCAGGTACGAGCGTCGCGCGGCGCTTCACTACCGCCTGCGTGGCTACCGCGTCCTCGGCACGAACGTGTGGGCGGGCGGAAACGAGCTCGACCTGATCGTCCGCCGTGGCCGTCGGCTTGTCTTCTGCGACGTGTCGTTGGAATAGTTACCCATCGGCAGCCTGATCTTCGATGGCCAGTTCACGGGGTAGTCCCTGCCCCCGCTCGACAACGTGCCGGGGTTGCCTGGGAGCGGGACAGGCTCTAGGAACAGGTCGTCCTGACCGGTCGCTACGAGGCTCGTCACCACCGTGACCCTGTCGCCCACCCGAGTTTCGTCCGGCAAGACGCCGCCGGATATGGCGCGCATGTCCTTGCCGTCCACCAGCGTGAACGTCGAGAACGCCTGCATCAGCGCCACGTTGACCGCCTCCATGTTCTCGTTGCCGGAACCGGACTCGATGGCGGCTCGAAGCTGCGTCAGGTACCGGAACGTCCAGTCCTGCGCGTCCATCAATGCACCTTCGACCTCCAACGCCTCGACGCGGGCGTCGAGTGTCTCCACCTGGTTGCGGCAGGCGACCATGTCGGCGTCGATCTCCGCCGCTACCTCCCGGTATTCCGCCGTCGTGATCTCGTCGTCCTTCCAGCGCCGCTTTGCCGTCGCTAGCCGAACGTCCATCCGTGCCGACTCCCGGTCGGCGTCACGGGCCGCAGCCTTCGCCCCAGCGATCTCCGACCTAGTCGCTTTCTCGATCTCCGCCTGCATCGCCGACAGATCGATCAGGTCAGATGCAATCCAGCCGTATACCGCCGCGTCAAGCAGCGTCGCGTCTACGTTCGCCTGACAGCACGCAGCCGCCCCGTCCAAGTCGCGGAGACGGCACACATACTGCATCCGGTTGTGTTTCCACCGGGGCACCATCTCGCCGCCACACATCCCGCATGTCAAGAGCCCGCGCAGCAGCACCGGCTTCGACGGCCTCCGACCACGCCCCTTCCCCGACCGCGCCGACCGCGCAGCAAGGAACGCCATCACCTTGTCGCCCGTCTCCCGGTCGATGATCGGCTCCAAATCGCCCTCGATCAGCTTGTCGTCGTCGCCGGGCACCTGAACCAAGCCGACAAGGTCTGGGCGGCGGAGAATCTTTCCGATGGCTCCCGGCCACCAGCGGCCGTCCGAGGCCGATTTGATTCCGGAGAAGTTCATCTCCTTTGCGACAACGTTCTCGGGCACCCCGGCGAGGATCTGCGGGACGATCAGGTTGCAGATCACGTCTGCCTCGGCGGCGCAGATCGAGTAGTCGCGGTTTCGCCCGTACATGCGGCGACCGCCGCCATACGGCTTTCGGCGACGCTCCACTCGGGCCGGAGCAGTCGCCTTCACCCGCGCCGAGGCGTTGTCGGACTCGATCTCCGCCACCGCCGATAGCACCGATCTCATCATCTTCCCGGCTGCCGTCGAAGTGTCGAACCCGTCCGCGATGCACACAAGCTCGACGCCGCGCCGCTCCAACTCCCCGTAGACGCGGTGCAGTTCCACCGAGTTGCGGCCCAGCCTGTCAAGCTTCGCGACCACCACGATGTCGCCGCGCTCGGCCTCCGCCAGCAGCCGCCGAAGCTCGGGACGCTGATCGGCGTTCTTCCGATAGCCAGACAGCCCCGCGTCGCAGTAGTCAACGACGGTGTCGTAGCTCCGCGACAGCGCATAAGCCTTGATGCGCTCCGCTTGCACCTCCAACGACAGACCGTCGTCGGCCTGACGCCGAGACGACACCCGCCGGTAGCCGCGCACGGTCACCGTCGGCCTCCTACGCCGTGCGGCTTACTCGAACTCACCCAACGCATGAGTTCACGGTAGGGCGGGTGTCGGATGGTGCTACTAGAAGCGCCGACGCCCCCATGTCGGGGGCGTCGGCGCAGCGTTGGCTCAGTTCGAGCGCACTCCAATCGTAGACGGCTCTCCGGCTGCCATCCACCGGCCGATCACCAGCTACTACGAAGATGCGACGCAGACGGTGTGGCACGTACCACCCCGTAGTACGGCCCGCCCGTGCCGGGAGTGTTACGAATGGGGGTCGCTCGTGAAAGACTCGGGCGAAGTGGCCGAGCGAAGCGTGGTTGTGTGCGATGAATGCGGAGAAGAAACAACGGAGAACGAGGTTGTCTCCGTGCCGGTGCGCACGGGGCGGCGCGGTCGCCCGCCGATACTCGACCTCTGCCCGACCTGTGCGGCGGATACGAAGGTGACGACCGCAGCGGATGGGACGGAGGCTCCCGAGCCGACGACCGGCACGGTGGACGCGGCCACCACTCCGTTGAGCATCCATCCGCCCGAGGTTGCGCCCGTGCTAGCGGCTGCCGCTCCGCCGCTTGAACCGATGGACGTGCCCCTGCCAGCGCCCGTCGCTGGGTCGCGGGTGATCAAGAACCACGCCGCCTTCATCTGGTCGGTGGCTGATCTCTTGCGTGGCGACTACAAGCAGTCCGAATACGGCAAGGTCATTCTGCCGCTGGTGGTGCTCCGCCGTCTCGACTGCGTCCTGGACCCCACGAAGGACGCGGTGCTATCGCGCCATGAGGCGTTGAAGGGCAGCGGAATCGAGAACCTCGCGCCGGTGCTGGAAGCCGTCGCGCGGGAGCAGTTCTACAACGTCTCGAAGCTCGACCTGCCGAAGCTGCTCGACGACCCGCCGAACATCGCCGACAACCTGCACGCCTACATTCAGGGCTTCTCGCCTGGCGCACGAGAGGTGCTCGACCGCTTCGACTTCGCCGTCCAGATCGACCGGCTCGCGCGGGCGAAGCTGCTCTACCTAGTCGTCTCGCGCTTTTGCGAGATCGACCTCCACCCAGAGGTCGTGTCGAACCTTGAGATGGGCTACCTGTACGAAGAGCTTGTCCGGCGTTTCTCGGAGCTATCGAACGAAACGGCGGGCGAGCACTTCACGCCGCGCGAGGTGATCCGGCTGATGGTCAATCTGCTGTTCATCGAGGACGACGACGCGCTCGCGAAGCCGGGAGTCGTGCGCACGCTGTACGACCCAGCCTGTGGCACCGGTGGGATGCTTTCGGTGGCGGAGGATCACCTACGCGGGTTGAACTCGCACGCGCGGTTGGAGGTGTTCGGGCAGGAGTTGAACGCCGAGACGTACGCGATCTGCCGCTCCGACATGATGCTCAAGGGTCAGGACGCCTCCCATATCCACTTCGGCAACAGCTTCACCGAGGACGGCGAGAAGCACCGCACGTTCGACTACATGCTCGCGAACCCGCCCTTTGGCGTCGAGTGGAAGAAGGTTGCCGACCCGATCAAGACGGAGGCGGAGACGCTCGGGTTCGGCGGACGGTTCGGGGCGGGACTGCCTCGGATCAACGACGGCTCGTTCCTGTTCTTACAGCACATGCTCTCGAAGATGAAGCCGGTCGAGGAGGGCGGCTCGCGACTTGCCATCGTGTTCAACGGCTCGCCGCTGTTCACCGGTGGCGCGGGCTCCGGCGAGTCGGAGATTCGCCGTTGGATCATCGAGAACGACTGGTTGGAAGCTGTCGTCGCGCTGCCCGACCAGCTTTTTTATAACACCGGCATCTCGACCTACTTCTGGGTGCTCACGAACCGCAAGCGGCCGGAGCGCCGAGGGAAGGTGCAGCTTCTCGATGCACGCGAGTTCTTCGTGAAGATGCGCAAGAGCCTTGGCGAGAAACGCAAGGAGATCAGCCCGGAGCGGATCGACGAGATCACCCGCCTGTACGGCGCGTTCGAGGAGGACGAGAAGGTGAAGGTGTTCCGCAACGAGCAGTTCGGCTACCAGCGGATCACCGTCGAACGGCCGCTACGCGTCCGCTACACCGTCACCGACGACACCGCTGCCGCGCTCTCGGCGAGCAAGGCGTTCGTCAAGCTCGCGCCCCAGGAACAGGAGCGCCTCATCGACGCACTGTCGCGCGTGAACGGCCTCTCGACCACCAACCCCAAGGAGGCGGTAGCGGGGTTCGAGAGCGTGCTTGGGAAGCTCCCAACGGCGACCATGAACACGATCCTGGCGGCGCTCACCATCCGCGACCCCAACGCGCCGGTGGTCACGAAGAATGGGACGCTCGAAGCCGACTCCGACCTTCGCGACAACGAGAACGTTCCTCTCCCCACCGTCCCGATCACCTACACCGCCGACCCCACCGCCCGCCTCGCCTCCGCCGACTATCGCGACGGCGTGGAGGAGTACGTCGAGGCGGAGGTGCTGCCCTACGTCCCTGACGCGTGGGTTGACCACAACAAGACCAAGATCGGGTACGAGATCCCGATCACCCGCCACTTCTACCGCTACATGCCGCCCCGGCCGCTTGCGGAGATCGACGCCGAGATCAAGAAGCTAGAGGACGAGATCCAGACCCTTCTCGATCAGGTCAGCCGATGATCGACGCGGATTCCCTCCCGACTTCGTGGCGACTCGTTCCACTGCGCCGCGTACTCAGGAAACGCGCTCGGCCTGTCAGTCAAACCGACGACGTCGTGACCGCATATCGCGACGGCCAGGTCACCCTCCGGTCAACAAGGCGAGCAGAGGGGTACACCATGTCGGACGTCGAAGCGGGGTATCAGGGCGTCGAGCCGGGCGATCTGGTGTTTCACGCCCTAGACGGGTTCGCGGGCGCGATAGGGGTATCCGATTCTCGCGGGAAGTGCACGCCCGTCTATCACGTTTGTGACGCGCCGCTCGGTGACGATCTCCGATTCGTGGCGTATTCCTTGCGAGCGATGGGCACGACGGGCTTCTTGGCGTTGCAGGCGGGAACCGTTCGACAGCGATCCGTTGACTTTCGCCCGTGGGAGAGCCTGGCACGAATCCCGTTTCCACGGCCCCCATTGGAGGCCCAACGAGCACTCGGTGAGAAGCTCGACTCGGAGACGGCGCGGATTGATGCTCTGATCGGGAAGAAACGCATCATGATTGCGCTCCTAGGCGAGAGGCGCGTTGCGCTCACTGACAGCGTGATCCTCACCCGGAGGGCCCCAACGCGACCCGTCGCTGCGCTCGCAACGTACATAAACGGATTCCCTTTCAAGCCTGGCGACTTCACGCCAGATGGCCTTCCCGTCATCAGGATTCGGCAACTGGTCGATCCGAGTGCCGAGCTTGATTACTTCAACGGAGTAGTCCCCGACCGAGCTCGACTGCGCGACGGTGATCTCGTGTTCAGTTGGAGCGGGAGCCTCGAAGCTCGTCTGTGGGATCGAGGCCCAGCCATCCTGAATCAGCATCTGTTCCGCGTGATCCCCAGTCCGGGCGTTGATAAGTCCTGGCTCCTATACGTCCTCGACACCTCCACCCGGCTTTTCGACGGTTTGATGCACGGATCAGCGATGACGCATATCACCAAGCCGATGATGAAGGACGTGCGGGTGCCGTTGCCGCCCGGCCCTGAGCAGCGGGATATCGGCCGAACCCTTGATGCTGCGTGGCAAGTCCACGACCTTGCGGTTGAGAGCCTGCGTAAGCAGATCAACCTACTCGACGAACATCGCGATGCTCTCATCACCGCAGCCGTGACCGGGCAGCTTGGTCTTGCGGAGACGGCATGAAGGCGAACGAGCAGGCGTTCGAGGATGCCATCGAGGCGTCGCTGCTCGAACACGGCGGCTACGGAGGCGGCAGCGAGGGGTCGTTCGATCCCGCGCTCGGCCTCGATCCGACCCTCGTGTTCGCGTTCCTTCGCTCGACGCAGGAGAAGGCGCTCGCGCAGCTTGTAACGCGCCACGGCGGGAACGGCGGTGACGCGGAGGCCGGACTCCTCAAGCGACTCACAGCGGAGATCGACGACCGTGGAACCCTGGATGTGCTGCGCCACGGGATCGTTGACCACGGTATCGAGTTCCGGCTCGCGTACTTCAAGCCTGCGCACGGTCTGACGCCGGAGCTTCTGGCGCGGTACGAGGCGAACCGACTAACGGTCGTGCGGCAGCTTCCGTATGGCCAGGGAACGAACACGCTCGACCTGTGCTTGTTCGCGAACGGCATCCCGGTCGTGACGGCGGAGTTGAAGAACCCGCTGACCCACCAGGGAGTCGAGCAGGCGAAGACGCAGTACCGGACGCATCGCGATCCAGGGAACATGCTGCTCGCACGTCGGGCGCTCGTCCACTTTGCCGTTGATCCGGAGGAAGTGGCTATGACGACGAGGCTTGAAGGTCAGCGGACGCGGTTCCTGCCGTTCAACCTGGGCTGCGAGGGTGGTGCGGGCAACCCGCCCAACCCGAACGGCCATCGCACGTCCTACCTGTGGGAGCGGGTGTGGCAGCGGGACGCGTGGCTTGACCTGCTCGCCCGCTTCATCCACGTGGAAATGCCGTCGGAGGGATCGAAGGCAGAGCGGCGCGCGAACGCGCTGACGATCTTTCCGCGCTTCCAACAGTGGGACGCGGTGCTCAGGCTCGAAGCCGATGCGCGCGCGCATGGAGCGGGCCAGAACTATCTCGTTCAGCACTCCGCCGGGTCGGGGAAATCGAACACGATTGCGTGGCTCGCGCACTGCCTCTTGACGCTGCACGCCGAGGACGAGAAGGTGTTCGACAAGGTCGTTGTGATCACCGACCGGGTCGTACTCGACCGGCAGTTGCAGGACACGATCTACCAGTTTGAGCACGTCCACGGCGTGGTTGTGAAGATCGAAAAGGACTCGACGCAGCTTGCGGAGGCGCTGATCGGGGAGCAGGCGCGGATCATCATCACGACGTTGCAGAAGTTCCCGTTCGTGCTCGACAAGGTCGGTGAGTTGCCTGACCGGCGCTACGCGGTGATCGTGGATGAGGCGCACTCCTCCCAGACGGGCGAGGCGGCGAAAGATTTGAAGCTCGCGCTCGGCCAGCGCCAGACCGACGATGACGCACTAGGCCAGGCCGAGCAGGAGGAGCTTCGTGACGAGGCTCGCCGGGGCGACAGCGAGGACTTCCTCGCCCGCCAGGCGGAGGCCCGAGGGCGGCAGCCAAACCTGAGCTTCTTCGCGTTCACGGCGACGCCGAAGGCACGCACGCTCGAACTGTTCGGTGTCCGCGATCCCGTGGCAGATCGCTACCGACCGTTCCACCTTTATTCGATGCGGCAGGCGGTAGAGGAGGGCTTCATCCTCGACGTGCTCGCGAACTACACGACCTATGACACCTACTACCGGATCGAGAAGGCGATCAGCGACGACCCCGCCTACGAGACGACCAAGGCGCGCGCGGCCATCGCGCGCTTCCTGCAACTCCATCCGCACAACCTCGCGCAGAAGGCGGAGATCATCGTTGAGCACTACCGCCAGCACACGAGCAAGAAGATCGGCGGGAAGGCGAAGGCGATGGTGGTCACGTCGAGCCGCTTGCACGCCGTCCGTTACAAGCTCGCCATCGACCGCTACATCCGCGACAAGGGCTACACCGACGTGCACTCGCTCGTCGCGTTCTCGGGCACGGTGTTCGACGCGGGCGACCAGTTCACCGAGCCGTCGATGAATGAGTTCCCCGAGTCGGAGACGGCGACGAGGTTCGGCGAGGGCGACTACCAAGTGCTCGTGGTCGCGGAGAAGTTCCAGACCGGCTACGACCAGCCGCTACTTCACACGATGTTCGTGGACAAGCCGCTTACCGGGTTGCACGCGGTGCAGACGCTCTCGCGGCTGAACCGCATCCACCCGGACAAGACCGACACGTTCGTGCTCGACTTCCGCAACGACGCGGAGGACATCAAGGAGGCGTTCAAGCCCTACTACGACGCCACCGTCGCGATCCCGACCGACCCCAACCTTCTCTACGACACGCGCCGCGACCTCGACGCCTTCGACGTGCTGCGCGAGGACGAGATCGAGAACGCTGCTCGACTGCTCGCGTCACTTGGAGATGCGCGCGACCACGGCAAGGTCTACGCACTGCTCGACCCTGCGCTGGAACGCTTCAAGGCGCTTCCGGAGGCTCAGCAGGACGAGTTCCGTGGCGCGCTCGGCCGCTTCGTCCACGTCTACTCGTTCCTGGCCCAAATCGTCTCCTTTAGCGACACCAAGCTCGAAGGCGACTACCTCTACGCGCGTGCACTCGCGACCCTGCTGCCCGGCTCGCGTGAAGGGCGGCTCGACCTCGGCCAGGAAGTCGAGCTAACCCACCTGCGTCTCGAAAAGACGTTCGAGGGGTCGGTCTCGCTCGACCACGGCGAAGGCGAGGTAAGCACCATCTTCGACGGGCGCGGCCCGCAACACGAACAGGAGGCGGAGCACCTCTCAAAGATCGTCGCGATCATCAACGAGCGGTTCGGGCTGAACCTGACCGAGACCGACCAGGTGCTATTCGACCAGTTCGAGAAGGCGTGGATCGAGGATCAGACGCTCGCCGTGCAGGCGAAGGAAAACGATCTCGCCAACTTCCAGTTCGCCTTCGACAAAACCTTCATGAGCACGATCATCACGCGCATGGACGCGAACGACGAGATCTTCAAGCGCGTCCTCGACGACCAGGACTTCCGCACGCTGCTCGCGGACTACTACGTCAAGAAGGTGTACGAGCAGCTACGCGAGGCCGCGTAGCCTCGTCCTGATCGCGGCGGGCCGAGCTGCGACCTATGGAGGCGGTCACATGAGAACCGAGCCGTGCGTAGGGGCTTCCCCTTTCTCACGGTGCCACTTCGTTGTGTTTCGAGCTAGGCCCCGGCGGCAACGCTGGCGGCATGAAACGGCCGTCGGGGAGACGGACGTGATCCGGGTAAGCCACAGGCGCAAGCGCCTCGCGCGCCTTCCTGATGTCGCGGAGGATCGGGTCGAGGTTCTCCCGCGTCCTCGGTTCGAGGTCCTTCGTTTCGTCATATCCGAGTTTCCGGCAACCGGCCTCGAAGTCGTGGAGATGGGTGACGGCGAGAAAGCCGAGGTGGACTGCCCACCATGGTTCCGGGTCGAGGATGGGAGCGACGACGGCGCGTAGTTCGAGCCAGTCGCTGTCGGCAGGAACCTTGATCGTGTCCGGCCACAGCCGGTGATTCTTTTCGACGGTCCCCAGAAGTGCCTCGGCTTCCATCAGGGCGAGGTCAAGGATGCGCGTGGCGTGCAGAGCCCGTGCCCGATCGTCCTTGGCATCCTGCTCGCGCTGAAACGACTGACGCTTCGTCTCGATCATGCGCGCTCCCCAAAAGCCGATGAACGAGCCGCCGAGGGTTCCGGCAACGCCGATCCCGGCCAGGCCAAGCAGGAGGGCTGTCGAGGTAGCGAGGATCACGGACGCAGCCTACGAGGCTTGGGAGGTGTCGCAGAAAGCGGGGTACCTGGCACTGGGGCCAGCGTCTCCTGAGCGTGTGCTGCCGCCGTGCGACAGTCCGAGCGATGCGCGTCTACGCGCTCCGTCTCCACCCGCTCGACCCTCGCCATAGACCTCTATGTGACGCGCGAGGCAGCGGAGGCCGACCTGAACGAGGTGTTGGCCGACGAGCCGGACTTCGTCGCCATCCTCGACATCGTCGAGAGATCGACAACGAGAGCGAATACGCCGCTACTAGAGGGCGATGGCGAACTCACGGACGGGCTCGCCGGGATGTATTCGTATACCAATCGGTCAAATGGTATATAGTGGGGGTAGAAAGTGACCCCGCGCGGCTGTAACCGCCGGGGTCGTGACACAGGAGGTTGTGGCTCCCATGCACGTCATAGGTTATGCCCGCGTGAGCACAGACGAACAAACCAGTAGCGGCGCTGGTCTTGAGGCGCAGAGAATGGCGATTCTCTCCGAGTGCGAGCGGAGGGGCTGGCATCTCGTGGAAGTGATCGTGGACGCCGGGTACTCGGCGAAAGACCTCCGGCGGCCGGGCGTGCAGAAGGCACTCCGAGCATTAGAGGCCAGGGAGGCATCTGCTCTCGTGGTCGCGAAGCTCGACCGGCTGTCGAGGTCGATGATCGACTTCACCGGCGTGATGGCTAAGGCGCAGAAGCAGGGGTGGGCGCTCGTCGCTCTCGACTGCGCGGTGGATACGTCGACCCCGGCTGGCGAGGCGATGGCGAACATGCTCGCTACCTTCGCGCAGTTCGAGCGCAGGTTGATCGGTCAGCGGACACGGGATGCGCTCGCGGTGAAGAAGCGCGAGGGTGTGCCGCTAGGTCGTCCTCGAACGCTGCCAGAGGAAATCCGGCAGCGGATCATCGCGGCGCGGCGCGGCGGAGCCACCCTCGCCGAGATCGCGAACACGCTGAACACCGAGGGCGTCGCAACCGCTCAGGGTGGCAAGCGCTGGTACCCGGCGACTGTTCGGAAGGTCGCGGTCGGAGGCTCGGCAGATGGCGCGTAGGGACGAGTCTCTCGAAGAGCTTCCCTGCGAGGTCTGCGGTGCGGCGGCTATAACGGTTCGCCAGAGCCGCCTACCACTACCCGTGTCGTGCGGCTACTGCGAGTCCTGTGACCAGTTGAGGCTTGAGCCCCACTCGGTGATCGAGGCGTTCCTCGCTGTTCAGCACGAACTAGACGACCGCGCTGCTGGCGAGCCGGAACTTGCGCCGAAGTCCGTGACCGACGAGATCGTCCGGCGCTCGCTCGCCTTCCACTCACGCTGACCGCGAAGCGTCGCTAACTGGAACGCCGACCGTGTGTCGTCAGCGCACGCGGCGCGGTTCATCAGACGATTACGACTTACTCCGGCGTCGGGGGCGAACAGACCTTTGGCCCAACATGTGGCCTTGGGGGACTCCCCCCTCCAGCGGAACGTCAGTTCCGCTGTGTGCTGGCCCATAGGAGTCACCGGATGATCGTGACCAGACATCCGACGCCCGCTGCGAGCTAGACCTATTGACGTGCCACAACCTCGAAGAGATCCCCGGAGATCGACCATCCGTCGCTTCCCTGGATCAGAAGTTCGCACGCTACGCAGTGATCGTCGGCCGGGTTCCACTGGATGCTGCTGCCTCGCAGGTGGAGAAGCCGCCTTCGCCCGAGAACGCCGAACCGGCTGGAGCGGAGGTGTTCGGTGAGTTCCGCCTCGTCAGCGTCGGTCTGCGTCGCGAGCCGCTTCACCACCTCCGTCTCGGTAGAGCCGTCGTGGGTGTGGAAGGCGGAGATGACTCCGTCGAGAATGGGCTTGACGAGCGTGATCGCCCTCGCCGTCGCAACGGACGGCACTCCGACTCTCAGTCGGAGGCCGAATCGGCCTATGGGCTCACGAGCTTCGTGGTGCAGAACGCGGGTGCCACGCTTGACCGCCAGCCACACGGTCGCGGGCTTCGTCGTCCCGGTGAGCGGCAGTGTCGGCGCTTCCCAGGAAGCGGTCGTCCGCGAGGTTTGCCAGGAGATGAACTCGCCACCACGCGGCGCGAGCCAATAGCGGTGGTAGTGGGTAGCACCTTCCACCATCCCGCGCGGGGACTTGGGAAGCTCGCAGGTTCGCTCGAATCTCAGACCGCGCCGCGTCGAAGCGGAAAAGCAGGTCGAGCCGACGTTGTAGAACAGGATGTTCTCCGCGTCGCAGGCGTCGCGCTGCTCCGATGCATATAGCGCGTGCAGGAGACTCTCTCCATCGTCTTCCAACTGGCTAACGGCGACGCGAAGCTCAGCGCGGAGCAGTCGCAGCCAACCTGACGGCTCGAACGGCAAACGCCGACCCGACCACAGTTCCACGGAAGGATGATCCGGCCCGCAGGGTGTGAGGACGTACAGGTCGCGCTCCGGGCTCATCTGACCGAAGGGGCGAAGCCGTTGTCGGGCGGCTCCTGCGCTTGCGGCTCCGCCCAGCCGTCGTCCTTCACGATCTCGCGGCGCGTCGTGAACCACGCGACCAGGAAACCCACGAGCGTCGTTGTCAGCCCGTAGCCGAGCCCGAGCCCGGCGTAGATCGCCCAGCCCGCGCCCGCCCCGAACATGATCCAGTAGCGCACGGCCTCATTCTACCCGGCACCCTCGTGCCCATTCAAGCTCGTCTGAGATCGCATCCGACGTAGCGCCCTCTTGCTGAGACCGGGCGGCGGTAGCCCGTCGTAGTCGCCCAGGCCTCCAATCTCCCACCAACGAACCCACCTACCGCTTGCTCATGGGGAAACGGAACGGCACCCCCCCTCAATCCGCTACTGAGTAGCGGATTACAATCGTCGCGTCACAATGCGTCGTGCGCGCCTCGTCCGCTTCGCTCCGGCTCCTACGCACGCTCCGGCGAGACAGGAAGTTCCTCCATCAGGCGCTCGAACACACGCTCGGGTACACCCTCCTCATCCAGAATCCGCACAAGCGTGCAGAGCAGTTCCTTCACGTCCTCGATGTGGCGGATCACGCCGATCTGTTTCGGGAGAATCGCGGACGCCTGGAGCAGCGCTACTCGCTTCTCCACCATCGCCGCCTGCATCTTCGTCAGGCCGATCAGGTTGCTCGTGCGGTCACCCGACCGCTCCACTTCCCTCGCGTAAAGCTCGCTCATGCGCTCTTCGAACCGCCCGAACTTTAGGGACGCCTCCACGATGGTCTCGCGCGCATGGTCGATCACGAGGCCGCGCTCGGGATCGTTGAGATAGGCGCGGTACACATCCCGGCAGGCGGACGTGCTCAACTCAACCTCAGGGTCTGCGGCGATCTCCGACCACTTCCTTCCCTCGATCCTGAGCGCCACGATCCGCGCGTCTCTCGCCGTCTGCTTCGCAGCGGGAAGATGACCCCCCTGTTGGCGGTTGCCTGCCGAACCGCGAGCACCCTTCACGGCCTTCGATCTCGCGGGCTTCTCCGCTGCGACCATCGGGTCGCGGCGCTGCTCGACGCCCTCACCCGTCACGGTCGCAGCCCCGTCTGTTCTGCGTGGCGACCCGTCACCGTTTGCCATGTCCGCGAGTCTAGATACGCCTCACGATGGCGCTCGACCGGCCCGGACACGTCGAGCAGCCCGCCCGGCTCCTCGGCTGGCTCTAGGCGACTAGGGCACGGCGGCAGCCGCAGCGTCGAGGTGGAGGTCGTCAGCCGTGTCGTGAGATGATCCGACGGTGGCCCTCACTTGTGAGGAATGCGCGGTTGAGACTGAGGTAGACGAGCGCGCTCCGGGTTGGCGCGCGTACATCCTCCCGGCCGACCATGCGCTCGCTGACGGGCGCAGGGTCATCGTCTACTGCCCTGAGTGCGCCGTGCGCGAGTTCGGCTCGCGTTTCGCCAATCCCTCCTAGATCGGTCCGCTAAGCGTGTCGGCCAGGTAACTGTCCAGGTCTGGCTCCTCTTGATTGGCTAGGACGTGCTTAATCCAGGCTGAGCGCTCGTGCGCCAGGACTGCGATGTCCCAGACGCAAGCGGCGGGCTCATCCGCACTCGATGGACGAAGCTGGGTCGGTTCATCGAGGGTGGAGAGGAACACGTTGTGGCGCAGATCGGTTTCGTCCTCCCACCAATCAAGGAAGACGAAGTTGCAGGAGCGACCCTCGTGGATACCCAGGAAACCGACGCCGTAGCGGGTGGAAGCCTGCGCCGGGCTCGGAAGATTGGTCTCAGCGACTGCGAGAGCGGCCTTGACAAGCTCGGTGCCAGGTTCGTGGGCGCCATAGCTAATGCCGTATACCTTCAACCGCCAGTCGCCGACCTGCTGGACGCCGCGGGTGGTCA
This sequence comes from Gaiellaceae bacterium, assembly GCA_035575835.1. Taxonomy (GTDB): domain Bacteria; phylum Actinomycetota; class Thermoleophilia; order Gaiellales; family Gaiellaceae; genus Gaiellasilicea. The sequence goes on along the minus strand of DATLXM010000129.1, from coordinate 9,669 downwards.
CAGAACGACGCTTGTAGGCCTCGGTCAAGAGCACGGTCATCACCGCCGCTCGTCCACGCTGCTGCTGACGGTTATCCTTGGTGGTGCGCGCTCTGGCTTGGGCATCGTCAGACTGTAGCCCTTCGCGCCTTCGATCGGTATGCGAATTTCCTACACGTGCTAGGAGTCGGGTCGATCGACCACGCTCCGGCGGCTCGACGTGGGGTAAAAGGGTGCAGAAACGTGGGTATCCGCCTCAGCCGCTACCGTGGCAGGCCGCAGGGACACTGGTCTACAGCGTTTCGCCAATCCCTCCTAGGGCAGCACGCACGGTGTGACTAGTAGCCTGAGGACGGGGCCGGGAGCCGATGGCAAGCGTCCTCCGCGACGGGCGTTCAGATCGCCGCCCGGCCCCTACAATCCCAGGCATGAAGGCCGACCTGATCGCCCTCGTCCGGAAGCATCGGGCGCTCCTGAAATACCTGGCGGGCAAGTGAGGCATCCCGTCCGAGCATCCGCGAGCGCGATCGTCGCGGGGAGGATGGGGAGCGCCTAGCGTTCGGCTCGCCGCCCGGCCCGCCTGTTACGTTCGGTGCGTGGTTCCGCTGTTGCTCGCGTCCGCATGGCTGATGCCCTGGGACTGGTCGTCCAGCGATTGGAGCGGCTTGACGTTCCTTGCCGTCATCGTCGGAGCGTATGTCGCGTGGCGGCAGGTCAGCGAGGCCCGACGGCTTCGAGAGGAGCAGGCGCGGCCCTTCGTCGTCATCGACTTCCACCCGGTCGCGAACTTCTTCATCGAGGTCAGGATCACGAACCTGGGAACGACGCTCGCCTACGACGTGCAGTTCAAGTTCGATAGGCCACCCACCTCGACGCACGAGGACCGCAACCTCGCGAACCTCAACCTATTCAAGAACGGCATCCCTTCACTTGCGCCAGGCAAGGAGTTCGTCTTCTTCTTCGACACCTACCCGGACCGGATCGAGAAGAACCTGCCCATGTCGTACGAGGTCCACGTGACGTACACCGACCCGTCTGGCAAGCGATACTCCGACCGCGCTGTCCTCGATCTCGACATCTACTACGACAGCGGCGGCATCACCCAGGACGGCCTGCACGACGTTCACAAGCAACTCAAGAGGATCGCCGACAACCTCGGGAAATGGACCGATACCGACGGCTTGAAGGTTCTGACGCGCGACGATCTCAAGACTCGACGTGCGGAGCGTGTAGCCGACCGAGCGGCCCGCACAGCCTCTACCCGGGACACTGGTCCAGAGAACGACTCCCCGGCTTAGGACAGCCGGAAGCACCTCCATTTTGGGTAGTCCGTAAGGGCACTAGGCAACGCCGTATCCGCAGGGCCGGGGGCGTGATCCGCGCGATGAGTGTTCGGCTCGCCTCCCGGCCCCACCCTTCATCCTGTGAGACACCGATCCGAGCCACTATCAGCGCCGTACTCGCCATGCTCGCGCTCCTCTGGGCCGGAGTACCCGCAGAAGCCGGGATCGGCATCGGCCTCGCGCTCGGCTTCCTCATCGCCGCCGCCACACCCGACCGGCACGAGCGCGTCCTCGGACACCGTGATACCGAGGAGTTCATGCTCCTCCATCACGACGAATAGTCATCGCTTCCGACGCCGTGTGCCATCCGTCGTCCGCTGACCTCCACGCCCGTCCTCTCATGGCGGTCCCGTCGCGTGGAACGCAGCCTGAACCGACCCTGGAAGGAAGCGCATCTTCCGCCTCCGAGGTGAAATCAGCCCTTGACAACGAAGCAATCCGAACAGAGAGGCTGAACCCAGAGGCCGGGGCGGGGGTGTCCCCGGATTCCGGGAGTAGGCACCTGCGATGGGGGTGACGAGCTTGGTGAGAGTCGGGAGCTTGAAGATGCGCCACCAGTAGGAACGGAGAGGTGTTCGTTGAGCGTGGCGTCCCCCGGTTTCCCTTTGCTCCCCAGGATGAGCAACATCGGCGCGTGGTTTTTTCGCCAGGTTGGTCTGTTCGATCAGGCCGAGCCTCGGGAGGATCGCGTTGAGAACCTCTGCCGCGTAATCCTCGCCGGTCTTTCGTGCGCCTATCTCGCGGAGCAGCTTCTGCACGTACCCGATGGTCAGGAATACGCCGACGCTGCCGTCCGGGAGCAGTTCAAGTGCTGGATCTGGGCGCTGCTGTCGGAGCCAGAGGTGATATTCCAGTAGCTGGACGGCGACGCGCTCATCCTCCGGGAACGCACGGACAACGTGCACCGGTAGGAGAGAGACGCGGCCGGGCTGGACGGCGGCGAGCACGTCTGCGCGGTTCGGGCGGGCGGCGGAGTCACGCATCGAAGGCTGTCGCTCCCGCTTCGCGAGCGCGCAACAAAAGCGCCGTCAGCGAGGTGAAAGGGAAGCGGAGCGGCGGGTTCGGCCATCCGCTCGAGATGGTCACGCCCGAGAAGCGCCGCCGGCTCAGAAGGGCAGCCGAGAGCTGGCATGCCGCCCATCCGGAGTGCCGCACGCTCGACTGCTCGTTCGAGCTCGTCTCCATCCGAGGGAGGGCGCTGACGAGAGTCCCGGCCGAGATCTAGTTCGACTCCGCGACGGCGCGCTGCAGAGCCTCACGTTCGTGCGTTGGGATGGCAGCCATCATCGCGTCGACGTCCTGCCTCAGCCGGTTCCGCAGAGCATCGCTGCGTGTCCCGAAACGGGTGATGGCCGGCCAGGCCGAGTCGCCCAGCTCGAGTTCGCGGCGCAGGAGCGCGAGCGACGCCTGCTCGCTCCGAACCGCCGTGAGCAGGATCGCCCGCTGCCGTCGCCCCACCTCGCTGCTCGGCGCTTCGGCCGCGACCCCGCGATACGAGCGCGGCCAGACGACCGCTGCTGCCTCGAGGAGCGGGGGAAGCTGCGCCCGGAGTGTGTCGTCCCCGGCGGCCCGTGGCTGCTGGCCCGCAGCCGCGACCACCGCGAAGATCCGTCCGGAGAGCTCGCCCGCTTCCGCCCCGGCTGCGCGGATCCGGATCACCTCCCGGACGGCCTGCTCGCCCAGCGGCTCGGGCGGAACGACCGGCTTCTCCTCGACTGCGGCGCCCTCGCCGCCGCAGCCGGCAAGCAGCGCGACGGAGCAGGCGAGCAGAGCGATCTTCAAGCCTCTCCTACGCAGAGCCGTCTCCCCTGGGCCGTCTCCCCTGGATGTAACCCCGCCGCAATACGCCTGTCCGCACCCTACGGCTACGATAGAGCTTGCCGGAAGGCACTATCCCCGAACGGGTGCACTCGTCAGAACGGCTTCGGCCCGGGTGCACCGGCCGCAACAGTCCACAGGCTCGTCCGACGTGGCTACCGGCGGGAGAAACTTCCGGCTGAATCCCGAAAAAACGTCATTCAGCCGGAAAGGACGACCGACACCACCATGTCGATCACTCGCACGAAATTCGCTACGCAGGCCCGGACGTGGGTGACCATCGCCGGCCTCGGAGCATTGCTCATCGGGCTCGGCGGGGTCTTCGGAGGCTCGACCGGGATCTTTCTGATCGCCGGGGCCTTCGCGCTCTTCAACCTCGTCATGTTTTTCTTCTCGGATCGGCTCGCGCTCAAGGCGAGCAAGGCCCGCCCCGTCACCCGCGAAGAGGCGCCCGGGCTCTACAGCGACATCGAGGAGCTCGCAGGCAAGGCCGGGCTGCCGATGCCGTCCGTGCACCTGATCCCGTCCGAGCAGCCGAATGCTTTCGCGACCGGGCGCAATCCCAAGAAGGCCGCCGTGGCCGTCACCGAGGGGCTGCTCCGGAACATGCCCCGCGAGCAGGTTCGCGGTGTTCTCGCCCATGAGCTCGCCCACATCAAGAACCGGGACATCCTCGTGACCACGATCGCAGCGATGATCGGCGCCGCGATCGCCGCGATCGCGAACATCCTCCAGTTCTCGATGTTCTTCGGCGGCGGTGACGACGAGGACAACAACCCGCTCGGGATCGTCGGCGTCCTCGTCGCCGTGATCGTCGCCCCGATGGCCGCGATGGTCCTCCAGATGGCCGTCTCGCGCCAGCGCGAGTACCTCGCGGACGCGACCGGTGCCCAGATCCTCGGTGAGGCTCGTCCGCTCGCGGAGGCGCTCGCGACGCTCGAGCGTGGAACGCAGGCGGTTCCGATGAACGTCAATCCCGCCACGGAGGCGCTCTACATCGCGAACCCGCTCCGGAAGGTCGGGATGGCGGCGCTCTTCTCGACCCACCCGCCGATGGCTGAGCGGATCAAGCGGCTGCGCGCGCTCGACGCCGCCAGCGGCATCCACTACTAGAGCCAGGAATCGGCCACGCCCGGGCGAAGTCCCGGGCGTGGCGACTCAAGAGGCGATCTACCGCGAGCTCGACCTCGAGCTCTCGTGGTCTGAGAGCGAGCTGCCGGAGCGCGAGCGCACAAAGCACGTGCACCGGCTCCATCCCTATCTCGGTAAGTTCGTGCCCCAGCTCGTCGAGGCGCTCCTTCGGCGCTACGTCACACCGGGCGGCAGAGTCCTCGATCCGTTCGGCGGCTCCGGGACGACGCTCGTCCAGGCGCTCGAGTCCGGCTACGACGCGGTCGGAGTGGACGTGGCGGCGTTCAATGCGCTCCTGATGCGCGTGAAGACCGCCGATTACGACCTCGCGGCGCTCGAGGAGGACGTCCGGGCGGCTCACGGGGGGCTCGGACGATCCCGAGCGGCTCCGCGTGGCTATGTCGCACGCTGGTTCGCGCCGGAAGCCGCCGCAGAGCTCCTGCACTTCCGGGCCGCGTTGCGGGGATCCGCTCACGCCGACGTCCTCCGCGTCGTCCTGGCCCGGGCGGCGCGCTCGGCTCGGCAGACGACCCACTTCGACCTCGACTTCCCGCGCACGCCCCAGATCGGCGAGTACTGGTGTCACAAGCATCGCCGCACCTGCCGGCCGGTCGAGGGCGCACACAAGTTCCTCTCGCGCTACCTGCTGGACACCCTCGCGCGGCTGCAGGGCTTCGCCGCGGTGAGGGACTCCGACAGGGGTGCCGTCGTGCTCCACGGCGACGCGCGGAACATCGAGCTCGGCGGGCCATACGACGGTGTGATCACGTCGCCCCCGTATCCCGGCCTGATCGATTACCACGGCCAGCATCGGTACGCGTATGAACTCCTCGGTCTCGACGACCGGAGCGAGCGCGAGGTCGGAGCCGCCGCGCGCGGAACGAGCAAGGCTGCGCTCGAGGAGTACACGGCCGGGATCGCCACCGTCCTCGGCCGAGTGAAGGACTCGCTGCGTCCGGACGCGCCGATCTGCATCGTGGTCAACGACCGGCGCGATCTCTATCCAGAGATTCTCCGCCGAGCTGGGTTGCGCCTCTCCGACCGGCTCGAGCGGCACGTCAACCGGCGCACCGGACGCCGCTCCGGCGAGTACTTCGAGTCGATCCTGATTTGCACTTCCGGCACGAAGGCGTAGCGCTTCCGACACGCGTTCGTCCGTAGCGTCCACAGCGTTGCTCGCGCGCGCCGTCACCCACGCTCTGGTCGGTCTCGAGCCGCGACGGGTGGAGGTCGAGGCGCACCTCGAGCGCGGTGTGCCCGGCTTCGCGATCGTCGGCCTGGCTGATCGAGCGTGCTCCGAGGCCAAGCATCGTGTCCGGAGTGGGATCACGTCAGCGCTGCTCGAATGGCCGCTCGACCGCCGGATCACGGTCAACCTCGCTCCGGCGGGATTGCGCAAGGAAGGCTCGAGCTTCGACCTCTGCATCGCCCTCGCCGTACTCGCGGCCTCGCGCCAGATCCCGGCCGAACGGCTCGCCGAGCACGCCGCCGTGGGCGAGCTTTCGCTCGACGGCCGGGTCAGACCGGTTCGCGGCGCTTTCGCGGTGGCGGAGGGAGCGCGCTCGATCGGGCTGGCACGGATCCTCTGCGCGCCGGAATCCGCGGCGGAGGCCGAACTCGCGGGTGTGGAGGCGATCCCGGTTCGTCATCTCGGCGAGGCCGTCGCGTACCTCCGGGGCGAGTTGCAGCCCGAGCCGGCGCCGTCGCCCGCCGAGACAGTGGAGCCCGAGCCGCTGGATCTCGCGGACGTCCGCGGCCAGGAGCGGGCGCGTCGTGCGCTCGAGCTGGCGGCGGCGGGCGGTCACAACCTGCTTCTCGCGGGCCCGCCCGGGACGGGCAAGACGATGTTGGGACGGAGGCTGCCAGGGATCCTGCCGCTGCTCGCCCCGGCGGAGGCGCTCGAGGTGACTCGGATCCACTCCGTTGCCGGCCTCCTGGCCCCCGACCGCCCACTCGTCTCGCGGCCGCCGTTTCGCGCCCCGCACCACAGCTCGTCGACCGCCGCGATTGTCGGCGGAGGCCCGGGGCCGCGACCCGGTGAGGCGAGTCTTGCCCACAGGGGCGTGCTGCTCCTCGACGAGCTGCCCGAGTTTCAGCGCCCGACACTCGAGGCGTTACGCCAGCCGCTCGAGGACGGGACGATCTCGATCGCGCGGGCGGCGGGCCAGGCGCTCTTCCCGGCGCGGTTTCAGCTCGTTGCGACCATGAACCTGTGTCCCTGTGCGGGTCGCGGCGACCCGGCGGCCGAGTGCTCCTGCTCGCCGCAGCGGCTCGCGGCGTTCAGGGACAAGCTCTCGCGGGCGCTGCTCGATCGCTTCGACCTCATCGTCACTGTGCCGCGGCCGCGCGCCGACGAGCTCGCGGCGGGGCCGTCCGAGCCCTCCCGGCCCGTGCGCGATCGCGTCGTCGAGGCCCGAGAGCGGCTGCGTGCGCACGCCCCGATGCGCACGGATCCGGCGAGCGAGCTGCTCTCACGAGCAGTCGAGCGACTGCCCCTGTCCGGCCGCGGCCGCGCGAAGGTCGCACGCGTCGCCAGGACGGTTGCGGCGCTCGCCGGCGCCGATCGCGTCGAGAGCGAGCACGTTGCGGAGGCGCTCGCCTACCGTTCTCCAAAGGAGCTCGCGGCGTGAGCGCCGAGCTGACCCTCGCCGCGTTCGCCGCGGCGACCGAGTCGCACCTCGTCGACGAGCCTCGCAGCGTGCGTTTCGCGCGCTTCAAGGCGTCGTTCGACGGGGCCGCGGCGCTCGAACGGCTCCGCGTGGCCGGCTACCGCTTCCTCGCTCGGTCGGACGTGGATTTCCCTCCGCTCCTCGGCGCCATCCACGACCCGCCGCCCGGCCTCTTCCTTCGTGGCGGCGCGGACATCGAGCTGTTGCGCCGTCCGTCCGTCGCGCTGGTCGGCGCTCGCGCGTGCTCCTCCTACGGCAGGCAGGTGGCACGACGACTCGGCCGTGAGCTCGCCGCTGCGGGGCTGGTCGTCGTCAGCGGGCTCGCACGCGGCGTCGACGGCGAAGCGCACCGGGGCGCGCTCGAGGCGGGCGGGAGCACAGTCGCGGTGCTCGGTTGCGGGATCGACCGCGACTATCCAGCGGCGCACCGCTCGCTTGCCGCCGAGATCGCCGCAACGGGGCTGATCGTCTCGGAGTACGCACCCGGAATCGAGCCGGCTCCGTGGCGATTCCCGGCTCGAAATCGGATCGTGGCCGGACTCTGCGCAGCGACGCTGGTCGTCGAGGCGCGAGAACGCAGCGGGGCGCTGATCACGTGCGACCTTGCGCTCGAGGAGGGCCGTGAGGTGTTCGCCGTCCCGGGGGAGATCACGAGTGCGCTCTCCAGCGGCTCCAACGCGCTCCTCCGTCTCGGTGCGACTCCATGCACGGGAGCCGCCGATGTCCTCGAGAGCTTCGGCCTCGAGAGGCCCTCGGAACCGGAGCTTGCGTTGAGCCCGCTCGCTGCCGCCGTGCTCGAACGCGTTCGTGCGGCACCCGCGACTGCGGACGAACTCGCGCGCGGCACGAGCTTGGGGGCGGGAGAGCTAGCGGCCGTGCTCACCGACCTGGAGCTCGGTGGGGTCGTCGTCGTCGAGGAGGGGCTGGTTCGTGCTGGCTAGCATCGCCTCGTGGCCGATTCGCTCTGGCTCGAGGAGCCCGCCCCACCGCTCGGGTCGAGACGACTCGATCGTCCACCCGACGTCGAGATCGTCGGAGGTGGCGTCTCCGGCTGCTCCTGCGCGCTCACGCTCGCGAACGCGGGCCTCAGCGTGCGCCTGCACGAGGCTCGCACGATCGCCGGGGGAGCGAGCGGCCGAAACGGCGGATTCGCGCTCCGCGGCGGGGCGATGGCGTACGACGAGGCGCGAACGTCACTCGGGTCCGAGCGGGCACACACCCTTTGGGAACTGACCGAACGCGGGCTCGACTCGATCGAGGAGCTCGGCGGGGACGCCTTCCGGAGGACGGGCAGCCTCCGACTCGCCGCCGACGAGACCGAATTGGGAGAGATCGAGGCCGAGTACCGCGCGCTCGAGCAGGACGGATTCGCCGTCGAGTGGATGCGCGATCTCCCGGAACACTTGCGGGGATTCACGGGAGGGTTCCGGCATGTTCCCGATGCAGCGATCCAGCCCGCCCGCTGGGTTCGCCGTCTCGCCCAGCGAGCGGCAGCGGCGGGCGCAGAGCTCCGAGAGCACTCAACCGTGGAATCGCTCGAAGCATTGGAGGCAGCGCAGATCGTCCTGGCGACCGACGGCTACACGCACGGACTCCTCCCGGAGCTCGACGCCGTCATCCTCCCCGTGCGGAATCAGGTCGTCGTCACGCAGCCGCTCGACGAGCTTCTTTTCCCTTTCCCTCACTACTCGCGCCGCGGCTTCGACTACTGGCAGCAGACGCCGGATCGCCGGCTCGTCGTCGGAGGCAAGCGGGACTCGGATCCCGACGTGGAGCGGACTCGTGAGGAGGCTCTGACTCCGCCGATCCAGGATGAGCTCGAGCGTTTCGTCAGGGATCTCGTCGGCAAGCTGCCGCCGATCACCCACCGCTGGTCCGGGATCTTCGGGTCGAGCCCGGACGGAAGGCCGCTTGCGGGCCGCATTCCGGGTCAGGAGCGCGCGTGGGTGGCTGCCGGATACTCGGGGCACGGCAACGTGCTCGGCTTCGTCTGCGGGCGGATGGTCGCGGAAGCGATACTCGGAGCACCGCCGGTGGAACTCGAGCTCTTCGACCCGGCTCGCGTGCTCTAGAGGGGGATCCGCACGAGGTCGAGCTGGTCGGCGCGGGACAGCGCCGCTTTCGCGATCGCCAGATCCTGGATCGCGAGGCCGGTCGAGTCGAACAGGGTGATCTGCTCGGAGCTGTCGCGGCCGGACGCGCTCCCGGCGAGCACCGCCCCGAGCTCCGTTACGTCCCCGCGCGAGATCGCTCCGGACTCCACCGCCGCCGCGAGCTCACCACCGTGACTCGCCTGCTCCCACTCATCGCAGAAGAGCTTCGCCCGGGCCATCTCGGCCACCGCGATCTCGGCCTTCCCCGGCCCGTCGGCACCGATCAGGCTCACGTGCTGGCCCGGCGCGAGCGAGCCTTCTTGTAGGAGTACCTCCTTGCCGGGTGTCACCGTGACGAGGAGATCCGCAGCGAGCGCTTGCTCAGAGCTCGCGGCGACATCGGTGCCGAGTTCGTCGGCGGCCGCCGTCGCCCGAGCCGGATCGAGATCCCAGACCGCGACCGCTCGACCCCGCGCAAGGAACGTGCGAGCGGCGGCGCGGCCGTTGATCCCTACCCCCACGACAGCGGCGCTCTCGGCATCCGCACGACCGAGCACGTCCGCTGCGATCACCGCGGCCGCACCGGTCCGGAGTGCCGTGACCGAGCCGGCATCGAGGATCGCCTCCACGACGCCG
>DATLXM010000128.1:0-5259 GCA_035575835.1 Gaiellaceae bacterium | reverse complement strand
CCGAGCGGCGTCGTGATCGCCCTGCTGCTCGTGCTCGGCCCCTGGTCGTGGCGGCTCGCCGGCGAGCGCGACGCCGAGCGGACGGTGCGGATCCGGGCGGAGGAAAGATCCGAGATGGCCGCGCGGGTGCACGACTCGGTCCTCCAGACCCTGGCGCTCGTCCAGCGCGAGGCCGGCGATCCCAGACGGGTGGCAGCGCTCGCGCGGCGGCAGGAGCGAGAGCTGCGCGCCTGGCTCTACCCGGATCCTCACGCCGAGGGCGCCGGCCTCGCATCCGCGATCGACGCCGCCGCTGCCGAGGTCGAGGAGCTGCACGGCGTCCCGGTCGAGCTCGTGCGCACGGGCGACGTCCCGCTCGACGAGCGCGTCGAGGCGCTCGTGCTCGCGGCCCGGGAGGCGATGGCGAACGCGGCTCGCCATTCGGGCGCCGACGAGATCTCCACGTTCGTGGACGTCGGCGACGAGGAGATCTCGATCTACGTCAGGGATCGCGGCAGCGGCTTCGAACCCACGGTGCTCGTCGACGGAAAGCACGGAATCGCGGAATCGATCCGCGGGCGGATGGCCCGCGCCGGCGGCGGCGCAGAGCTGACGTCCTCGCCCGGGGGCGGAACCGAAGTCGAGCTGAGATTGCCGAGGTCGACCTGATGCGCCGGCGCGTGATCCTCGTCGACGACCACGACCTCTTCCGCGCGGGCGTTCGGAGCGAACTCGGCGAGAGCGTCGAGATCGTCGGCGAGGCGCGCTCGGTCGCCGAGGCCGTGCCGCTGATCCGGGAGCTCGATCCCGAGGTCGTGCTCTTGGACGTCCACCTCCCCGACGGCGGCGGCGCCGCGGTGATCGCGCAGGTGGCGCTCGAACGGCCCGGCGTGCGTTTCCTCGCGCTCTCCGTCTCGGACGCGGCCGAGGACGTGATCGGCGTGATCCGGGCGGGCGCGCGCGGGTACGTGACGAAGTCGATCTCGGGCGCCGATCTCACCGACGCGATCCGGCGCACCGCCGACGGCGACGCCGTCTTCTCGCCCCGCCTCGCGGGCTTCGTCCTCGACGCATTCCGCTCGGGCGAGGCGGCAGCCGACCCGGAGCTCGACACGCTGACCGCCCGCGAGCGCGAGGTGCTGCAGCTGATCGCCCGCGGCTACCGCTACAAGGAGATCGCCGCCCGGCTCCACCTCTCCGTGAAGACCGTGGAGAGCCACGTCTCGGCGGTGCTGCGGAAGCTCCAGCTCTCGAACCGGAACGAGCTGACGCGCTGGGCGGCCGAGCGCCGCCTGATCTAGGCCTTCTTCCTGCGTGACGGCTGGACGCGCGGCGGCTCGCCGGGCATCTTCGGGAAGTTCGGTGGGTACGGCGCCTCGCCCTCTCCGCTCGCCTCCTCGCGCTCGACCCACTCCAGCAGCACCTCGAGCGGGCTGATCGTGTCGTCGATCGTCGCCTGGACGTCGCCGAGCTTCGCGAAGCGCGCGGGCATGGTCGCGAGGGTGAAGTCCTCGGTCTCGACGTCGGGGAGCTCGTCCCAGCCGACGGGTGCGGAGACCGTCGCGTCCGTCCGCCCACGGACCGAGTAGGCGGAGGCGATCGTCCGGTCGCGGGCGTTCTGGTTGTAGTCGATGAAGACCTTCTCTCCCCGCTCCTCTTTCCACCACGCCGTCGTCACGAGCGCGGGCAGCCGCCGCTCGATCTCGCGCGCGAACGCGAGCGCGCAGCGGCGCACGACGGGGAACTCCCACTGCGGCTCGATCCGGCAGGCGACGTGGACACCGCGGTTCCCCGAGGTCTTCGGCCAGCCCGTCCAGCGGATCTCCGCGAGCACCTCGCGCACCGTCGCGGCGACGACCTTCGCGTCGGCGAAGTCCGTACCCGGCTGCGGGTCGATGTCGATCCGGAGCTCGTCCGGTCGGTCGACGTCCGCGCGCCGCGACGGCCACGGGTGGAAGTCGACGACGGCGAGGTTCGCAGCCCAGGCCACCTGCGCGAGCTCCGTGACGCAGAGCTCGTCGGCGTGGCGGCCGGACGGGAAGGTGACACGCGCGACCTCGATCCAGTCGGGCCGCTTCTCCGGTACCCGCTTCTGGTAGATCATCTCGCCTTCGACCCCGTCCGGAAACCGGCGCAGCTGGGTCGGGCGCTCGCGCAGCGCCCGCACGATCCCCTCGCCGACCGAGAGGTAGTACTCGACGAGGTCGAGCTTCGTCTCGCCACGGGCCGGAAAGAGGATCTTCTGCGGGTTCGTGACCTTCACGACCCGGTCGCCGACCTCGATCTCCACGAAGGGCGACGCCATTGCGGGCACGCTACCGCGTGGTAGGTTCGAAGCCTCTTTCCGACCGGGTCGAAACCAGAGGAGACACCAAGAATGCGCAAGATCCTGATCCCGCTCGCCGTGCTTGCCGCGGCTGTTGCGGCGGCGGCCACGGGCGGCCGCAGCGAAGCCTCGACCGCCGCTCTGCCAGGCTGCGCCAAGGCGACCCTCGTCACCGTCAGTGACGGGAAGCTCTCGATCGGCACCGACAACCCCGCCTATCCGCCCTGGTTCGCGGGCGGCGAAGGAACGAAGCCGTGGAAGATCAACGACCCGAACAAGGGCAAGGGCCTCGAGCCTGCCGTTGCGTACGCGGTCGCGAAGCGGCTCGGCTACGAGAGGGGCGACGTCCGCTGGGTCTATACCCCCTTCAACAAGGCAATCGCACCGGGCCGCAAGTCGTTCGACTTCGCGATCAACCAGATCTCGTACACGCCTGACCGGGCCAAGGTGCTCACGTTCAGCTCCTCCTACTACAACGTGAACCAGGCGATCGTCGGGCTCAAGGGCAAGCCGATCTCGTCGGTGCGCTCGAAGGCCGGCCTGCGCAAGTACAAGCTCGGCGCGCAGCTCGGGACGACGAGCTACCAGTACATCGTCAAGAGCATCACCCCGTCCCAGTCACCGGCCGTCTACGACACGAACGACGCCGCCGTCGCCGGGCTCAAGAACGGCCAGATCGACGGACTCGTCGTCGACCTCCCGACCGCCTTCTACGTGACCGCGGTTCAGGTCTCGAACGGCAAGATCATCGGCCAGTTCACCTCCGCGGTCGGGAATCAGGAGCGCTTCGGGATGGTCTTCCAGAAGGGCAACGCGCTCGCCGGTTGCGTGGACAAGGCGCTCGCGCAGATGAAGCGGACGGGCGTGCTCAAGCGGATCCAGCAGATCTGGCTCGCCAAGGTGACCGGCGCGCCAGTCCTGAAGTAGCGCACTGAGTCGCAGATCGAAGCTGCTCGGGGGCGGCGGCGCCGGAAGCGCCGTCGCTCTCGCGCTGCTCAGCACGGCCGTCCTCCTCGGTGCGATCGTGTTCGGGGTGACGCGGGCGAGCGGCTGGCCCGAGGTCAAGGCCGCGTTCTTCGACTGGGGGAACTACCGCGAGTCCTTTCCCGCGATCTCGCGCGCCTTCCTCCTGAACGTGAAGATCTTCCTGATCGCGGAGGCGTTCATCCTCGTCTTCGCGCTCCTGCTCGCGGTCGTGCGGAGCCTCCCGGGCCCGGTCTTCTTCCCGCTCCGGGCGCTGGCGATCGCCTACGCCGACTTCTTCCGCGGCGTCCCAACGATCCTCGTGATCGCCGTGCTCGGCTTCGGAGCACCCGCGCTCGCGGTCGGAGGGATCCCGACCTCGACGACCTTCTGGGGGATCGTCTCGCTCGTCCTCATCTACACGGCATACGTCTCGGAGGTCTACCGCGCCGGGATCGAGTCCGTGCACCCGAGCCAGGAGGCCGCCGCGCGCTCGCTCGGGCTGACGCACTCGCAGGCCCTGACCTCCGTCGTCCTCCCCCAGGCCGTGCGGCGCGTGATCCCGCCACTCCTGAACGACTTCATCGGGCTCCAGAAGGACACCGCCCTCGTCGGGATCCTCGGCTCGGTCGAGGCGTTCAAGCAGGCGCAGATCGAGGTCTCCGCCGACTTCAACTTCACCCACTACCTCGTCGCCGCGACGCTCTTCGTCGCGATCACGATCCCGCTCGCCCGCTTCACGGACTGGCTCGTCGCCCGCGACCGGCGTCAGCGCCAGGCGGGGAGCCTCGTGTGATCGAGATCATCGGCGTCCGGAAGTCGTTCGGCAAGCTGGAGGTTCTGCGCGGGATCGACCTGGACGTCGCCGAGCACGAGGTCGTCTGCCTGATCGGCGCCTCGGGCTCCGGGAAGTCGACGCTCCTCCGCTGCGTCAACCTGCTCGAACCGGTGAACGCGGGGACGATCGTCGTCGCGGGCGAGGAGATAACGGCCGCGGGCATCGATGTGAACGCGCTCCGCCGGAAGATCGGGATCGTCTTCCAGTCGTACAACCTCTTCCCGCACATGAGTGTGCTCGAGAACGTCACCCTCGGGCCGCGGAAGGCGCTCGGGCTCTCGATGGCCGACGCGGCCGCGCAGGCAACCGAGCTCCTCGGCCGCTTCGGGCTCGCCGACAAGCGCGACGACTACCCCGACCGGCTCTCGGGCGGGCAGCAGCAGCGCGTCGCGATCGTCCGGGCGCTCGCGATGAAGCCAGAGGTGATGCTCCTCGACGAGGTCACGAGCGCGCTCGACCCGGAACTCGTCGCCGAGGTCCTGAACGTGATTCGGGAGCTCGCCGCCGGCGGGATGACGATGCTGATCGCCACCCACGAGATGAGCTTCGCGCGCGACATCGCGAGCCGCGTCTGCTTCCTGGACGCAGGGGTGATCCTCGAGCAGGGCCCGCCGGCCCAGATCTTCTCGACCCCGCAGGAGCCGCGAACGCGCCAGTTCCTCGACCGGATCATCGAAGCCGGACGGTTGTAGCCCCCCGCTGGGCCTACACTGAGTGCGTGCTGGAGGAAACGACGAAAGGCGTGACGCTCGAGCCGCTCGACGACTGGATCGTGCTCGAGCCGCTCGATGAGACCGAGACGCCGGCAGGCCTGATCGTGCCCGCCAACGAAGCCGCCCAGACCCGAGCCGGGATCGTCGCGGCGGTGGGCCCCGACGTCGAGGCGGTCGAGCCGGGCGACAAAGTGCTCTTCCCCCGCGACGCGGGCTACGACGTCCGTCCGATCCGCTCCTCGCATCGGGTGCGCCTGCTCAAGCGCGAGGATCTGCTCGCGCGGATCCACGACTAGCGCTTCACCGGAAGATCACCCTTTCGAGGCATGGCTCCGGCCGAGGCTAGGTGGAAAATAGGCGTGCCGGTTCTTCCCCCCTCGTACCCCCGGCAACTGCGGCGCCCGTCCTCTGCGGCAACAGAAGGCGGGCGTCTCCTTTTT
>DATLXM010000127.1:0-2527 GCA_035575835.1 Gaiellaceae bacterium | reverse complement strand
CCCGAGCCTCGGCCATCACCGTGGCCTCCCGCTCCGGACAACCGCCGCGGCGCAGGACGCGGCCGTCCCCGAGATCGAAGACCTGCGAAGCCCGGCCGGCGCCGAGCCGCCTCATCCACCCGGCTCCTGCGCGCCGAGCCGTGCGCGCCAGGCCTCGCCTGCGGCCCGGCCCTCGGCGGTGGCGAGGAAGTGCTCCAGCGGCACGTTGACGAAAGTGCCCTCAGCCGCCGCTAGGAGCTCGCTGCCGTCGTGGAGCTCGCCCGCGATCTCGAACCGGCGCCCGCGGCTCGCGGCGAGCCGGGCGGAGACGACGAGCTCGCGGTTGATCGGCACCGGTCTGCGGTAACGGATCTCGATTCGCGCGGTCACAGCGGGGAAGCGATGCCAGGTCGCGAGCAGCCCGCACGCCTCGTCGAGCGCTGCGCCGACGATCCCCCCGTGGACGAGGCCGGGGCCGCCCTTGTGCTCGGGCCGGAAGGTGACGGCGGACGAGTAGCTCTCAAGGCCCGCGCGCTCGGGCATGGCCAGATGGAGGCCGTCAGGATGGTCGCCGCAGCCGAAGCAGGCGGGGTCGTGGTGCGGCGGGACCTCTATGCGGCGAACGGGAGCTGGATGTCGGAGACGTCGAGCCCGAGGCTGGAGGCCATCCGGATCCCGTCCTTCACGTCCTCCTGGAGCCGACGGATGTCGGTCTCGCGCATCACATTCCCGATCCAGGCGCGCTCCTTCGGGCGCCAGAGCGCGTGCTCGACGAAGATCGGGAGCAGCCCGTTCGCGGCCTGGATCAGCCGATCCTTCGTCTTCTTCGAGGCGTGCTCGAGCAGGACGCGCTCGTAGGCGACACCGGAGCTGTGGTGGATGCCGTCGTCGATCGTGAGTCGGTTGCAGACGTCCTCGAGGATCGTGCCGCGCGAGGAGCGGGCGATCAGGCGGAAGCGCGGGATGATCAGGCGCTCGAAGAAGACCTGCATCTGGAAGACCTTCTCCTCGAGCGTCTCGGCCTCGAGCGTCATCTTCGCGAGCTCGTCCAGGTGCGGGTCGCGCTCGGCGGTGCCTCCCGCCTCCGTCGCGAGCTTCAGCCAGCACTCGACGTGGCGCGCCTCGTCCTGGACCATGGTCGAGTAGTAGAGCTTCGCCTCGGGATGGGGGGCCATGTTCAGGAGCTGCCCGGCCATCTGCACCGCGAGCTCGTCGGCCTGGAGCTGCTGCGTGATCACCGAGCGCCAGACGGCGCGGCGACGCTCCTTCTTCTCGGGTGAGGCACCGGCTCGGGTCTCGGGAATCGGCGGGATCTCACCCCAGGGGAGGTCTCGGGTCTGCCATTCCTGCTTCTTCGCGAGCTCGTAGAAGCGGAGGACGCCGCGGGCCTTGTCGTCGTGGGCGGCGTCGTCGGCCGCGGCGCGCTCGGCCTCGATCAGCGGCTCGTAGGTCGCCTCGGCGTTGACGGGCTCCTCGGAGATCGGTGCAGACATCCTGTTCGAATCTACCGCAGCCCACCGTGCTCGTGGTGCGCGCGGAAGAAATTCTCGGAGCCCGCCGTCGCCATCGCGGCGGAGGCGGAGATCTCGAGCGCGAGCGCGGTGGCGGCCACGATCTGGGCGAAGCGATAGACCTTCCCGGTGCCGGCGCAGCCGAGGAGCTCGAGCCAGGAGCGGGCATAGGGGAGAGTCGTGCCGCCGCCAACGGTGCCGACCTCGAGCCCCGGGAAACGGATCGCGGCGTGGAGGCCGCCGTCGGCCGTCCGGTGGGCGGTGCCGTGAGCCATCGAGCTCGTTCCGACCATCCCGAGGTCCTGGCCGGTGCAGGCGAAGAGCGCGGCGACCGCGGAGGCAGGCGTGAAGGCGACGGACTGCATCCCAGAGGCGACGGCCCCGTGAGTCCCGGCCCAGGAGAGCTCGAGCAGGTCGTCGACCGTCGTGCGGAGCACGCGACGGACGGTCTCGGCGTCGAGTGTGGCCTCCGCGAGCACGGTCTTCCCGTGCCCGGAGGCGAAGAACTGGTGCGACGGCTTCTTGTCGCCGCCCATGTTGGCCTCGAGGATCGCGCGGTCCGGCCGGACTGGCGCCTGCTGCATCACGTAGCCCATGTTCAGTGCGTAGCTGTTCCGGGTCATCATGTTCGGGCCGCACGCGTCCCCGGTCGTCCAGGCCCAGAGGACGTGGCACATCGGGCCGACGACGTGCGTCTTCACCTCACGCAGCTTCGCCCGCTTCGAGAGGGACGGGTCGCCGAGCGCCGAGAGGAACGAGCGGAAGTCCCCGAGCGACGACTCGAGCCAGTTTGCGAGTATGACCGCTTCCTCTGTGTCTTTGCAGATAAAACAAGAGGCTCTAGTCATTCTGTCATGAAGGACATACGTTCGGAACCCGCCCGCGAGCGCGACGGCCTTCATCCCGCGCGAAACGGAGGCCGAGAGGCCGCCTTCGGTGTGCGCAAGCGGGACGAGCACCTCCTCCTGGGCTCGTCCGGCGTCACCGAGCGAGCCTGCGGGCTCCTGAAGCTCATAGCTCCCGAGCTCGACGAGGAG
>DATLXM010000126.1:0-1969 GCA_035575835.1 Gaiellaceae bacterium | reverse complement strand
CTGGACGGAGAGGTACTCGTCGACGACGCTGCCGCGCTCGAAGAGGATGAACCGCGTCACCGCACCCTCCTCGACGCCGAACGCGAAGACGACGCCGCCCGTGCGGTCGCCGAGCTCCTTCGCGAGCCGGCGGAGCTGGCGCGGGTCGCGCTCGATCACGTCGTCGTAGATCCCGATCCAGCCGTTCCGCGGCGGTGCGACGATGCTTCCGCGCGAGCCGCCCGGGAGGCGGGGAACGAACTGGCGCACGGCGCGCTCGATTCCGCCGAGGTCGTCGGTCTGCACGTGGATCGAGCCGAAGGTGCGGCCGGGGTCGGCCTTCTCGAGGCGGCCGCGGAGCGTCGCCATCGGCACCGCGAGTCGGCGAGATTCCTCCTCGAAGCCGAGGCGGCCGTAGAAGCTGAGTGCGTCGAGCGCCGCCACGAGCCGCAGGTGGGTCGCGTCGGGCCACTCTGCGGCGACCGCAGCAATCAGGCCGCGCGCGAGACCGTGACGCCGGTGCTCCGGGAGCACGAAGAGGTCGTGGAGCTCGACGACGCCCCGCTCCTCGGCGGCCATGACGTAGCCGGCGAGAGTCCCGTCGCGCTCGGCCACCCAGACCGTGCCGGTGTCGAGATCGAGCACCTCGGGGACGTGGATGTACGACGGCGCCGGGCTCTCGACGCAGAACGCGCGCCACAGCTCCTGGATCCGGGATCCGTCGTCGGAGGTCGCCCGGCGCACGCTCATGCCGGCGGAGCCACCCGGTGACCGGTCAGGAGATGGTGCGCCGCCAGGTTTTGGAAGGGATGCATCCGCTCGCCGAAGGCCCGCACATCCGGAATTTCACCATAGAACGCCCGCACGGCCTTCGCGAGGGCGAGATCGCCGGCCGGCCAGGCGTGCGGGCGAGCGAGGTGGCGGGCCAGAAACCAGTCGGCAGTCCAGTCGCCGAGCCCGCGGATCGCGACGAGCGCAGCCTTCACCTCGTCGTCGGGGAGCCCCGCGAGCCCGCCGAGATCGAGCTCGGCTCGAGCGAGCCCGATCACGTACTCGGCCTTCCTCCCCGAGAAGCCGACGGCGATGAGCTCGGCCTCGGTCGACGCGGCGATCCGCGCGCGCGTCGGGAACGCGACCGCATGCGCGGCGGGCTCGCCGAAGCGGTCGATCATCCGGCTCCGGATCGCGGAGGCCGATTGGAGCGAGACCTGCTGCGCGGTGATCGAGACGACGAGGGCTTCCCAGGGATCCGGGGAGAGCGGCGGCCGGAATCCGGGGAGGGCAGCGGTGAGGCGGGCGAGAACCGGGTCGCAGCCGGCCCAGCCGACGAAGGGCTCGAGGTCGAACGGAAGCCCGAGCAGCGTCCCGACCTCGGTCGCGATCGCCGCACTCCACGGCTCAACCTCCACCCCGCCTGGCGCGGCCTCGATCCGGACGTCAACGCCCCCGACGACGCGGTGGAGGCCGCCCTCGCGCCAGAGGTTGGCGCGGTCGACGCCGAAGACGCGAAACCGCGCCGTCGAGAGCGCGAAATCGTACGGCTGCGGGATGCGAACGTGCATCCGCACAGCCTGCCAACTTCCTGTCTCTGCCACCGTCCCTGCGACCCTCTCTGCGACCTGTTTTCGCGTTTCAAGTCGGAAAGGCCTGCTGCCGATAGGAATCCGGTGCGCCGCCTCGCCGTCCTCCTTGCCGTGATCGCCGTGGGCTGCTCGCCGACCGCGGCGACCGCCGCCGCGGCCAAGCCGTCGTGGGCGCAGCCGCAGATCAAGGCCGTCGTCGCCGCCGGGCTCCTCGCCGACAGCGTCGCTGCATTCCGCCCGGCCGAGCCGCTCACCCAGCAGGCGCTCGCCGACGCGCTCGCCGTCCTCGGCGCCGAACGCGAGACTCGATTCCGCTACGCCCTGACCGCGCCGGCCCGGGCGGTCACGATCCGCGAGCTCGATGCGGCGCTCGTCGGCTTCGCCGGCCTCGGCGATGCGGCGCGCGC
>DATLXM010000125.1:0-2719 GCA_035575835.1 Gaiellaceae bacterium | reverse complement strand
GATCTCAACCTCGGTTTCTGGACGCAGAACGCGATCCGGAAGGGGTATCGCTCCCGCGTCATCGACGAGTTCCAGCTCCTCAGTCTCGTCGTCGGCGGGCACATCACGGGCCCTGGTGGCAAGCGGTTCGGCTCGACCGGGATCGTCGTCAACTGCCCGATCGTCGCGCGGCTCCTCTAACAACACCTTCCCCCAGGAGGCAAGCAGGACCGCGGGAGCGGACAGATGCTCCCGCGGTCTTGTTCTGCTAGGAGCGTCCTTAGACGATCGCGAGCTTGTAGCCGACCTCGCGCACCGTCATTAGCCGGGCCGGATGCGTGGGGTCGGGCTCGATCTTCTGGCGCAGGTTGTAGACGTGGACGTCGCAGGCCCGGGCGTCGCCGACATAGGGCGTCTCCCAGAGATGCTCCATGATCTGCCCGCGCGAGTAAACCTGCTCGGGACGCCCTGCGAGGAAGACCAGCAGCTTCAGCTCCGACGGGGTCAGCTGCACCGGGGCTCCGTCGATCTCGACGCGGTGTCGCGCGAGGTCGATCCGAAGCCCACCGAGCTCCCGGACGGCGCTACCGGCGGCCGCGCGCTCGAAGTCGCGGCGGCGGAGGATCGCGTGAACGCGCCCGACGAACTCTGCGACGGAGAACGGCTTCGTGACGTAGTCGTCGGCGCCGACCTCGAGGCCGAGCACGCGGTCGAGCTCCGCGTCCTTGGCGGTCAGCATCATGATCGGGACGATGCTGTTCGTCCGGAGACGCCGGCAGACCTCCGTCCCGGAGAGATACGGCATCGTGATGTCGAGGACGACCATGTCGTACGGCTCCCGTTGCGCTGCTTCGAGCGCATCTTCGCCGTTCGAGGCCGTGTCCACGTCGTAGCCCTCGGCGGTGAGGGCGTAGACGAGCGCGTCGACGATGTCCTGCTCGTCGTCGGCGATCAGGATCCGGCCGGTCATTGAGCCTTCGCCAGTGGGAGGGTCACGGAGATTCGAGTACCCGTTTCGGCTGTCGAGCTCACTTCGACCGTCCCGTGCAGCACCCGTACCACCTGGCGGACGATTGCGAGCCCGAGCCCGAAGCCGTTCGGCTCACGTGTCTCCCCACGGTAGAAGCGGTCGAAGATCCGGGGCTGTGCCTCCTCCGGGATCCCGACGCCGGTGTCTACGAGCTCGATCGAGACGCGCTCGGAGTCGAGGGGGCGGGCGGTGATCGTGATCTGTCCGTGCTCCGTGTGCTTGGCCGCGTTCGAGGCGAGGTTCGAGAAGACCTGGTCGACGAGATCGCGCTCGGCGAAGACGAGTAGTCCGTCCGGGCAGTCGACGGCGACCACGACCCCCTCGCTCGTCGTCAACTCGCTTGCGATCTCGACGAGGAGCGGACAGAGCTCGACCGGGGCCCGGCGCACGTCCTCCTCGCCGGTCTGCGCACGCGCCAGGACGAGCAACGAGCGGGAGAGCCTGGCGAGCCGAGTCGACTGCCGATCGATGATCTCGAGGAAGTGGTCGCGTTCCACCGGACGCTCCTTCGCCCCCGCCTCGAGCACTTCGACCGCACTCGAGATCGCCGCAACGGGAGTCCGCAGCTCGTGCGCGGCGTTCGTGACGAACTCGCGCTCGATCCGCTCGTGCCGCTCGAGCTCAGACACGTCCGTGATCACAAGGATGGCCGTGCGAAAGCCCTGCCCGGCCGGGATCCCGCAGACGGTGTAGAAGCGGTCGTCCCCCGGCGAGACACGAACACGCTCGACCTCGGCGTCGGGTGCGAAGAGCTCGCCGGCGAAGTGTCGCAGCGGAAAGTCGGGCCACGGCTCGGGGAGCACCGCCCCCTCCTCGAGCGAGCCGATGAGCTCGCCGGCGGCGTCATTGGCCGACTCGACCATCAGGTCGGAGTCGATGGTCACGACTCCCTGGTCGAGGCGCTCGAGCGTCCGCCGCAGCCGAAGCCGCTCGAGCTGGAGGCCCTCGAAGGATTCCTGCAGCCGTCCGCGCATCCGATCGAAAGCCTGTGCGAGCATCCCGATCTCGTCGTTCAGGCGCACGTCGACGCGCCGACCGAAGTCGCCGGACTCGATCGCCCTCGCGGCCCGCTGGATCCGGCGCAGCCGCCGGGCCGTCACGAGAGCGATCACGAGCCCCGCGGCGCCTCCGAGGAGAACCGCCCAGAGGACGGCGTCCGCGATCTGATCGCGGATCATCGTCATCGTCGTGCCGTATCCGGGCTGCAGCGAATAGGTCAGCAGCGCCGACGCGGAGTCCCACGGCATCGGCAGCGCAACGACCGTGACCCGTCCCTCGTCGTAGGAGCGGACGTAGGTTTTTCCCGCGAGTGCCTGACGGGCCGCGTCCGCCCTCCGGGGCACCGACGTGAGCTCGGTCTGGGAGGCTCGGGCCGGAGTGGTGGGGCGCCCCTCGGCGTCGAGCACGAAGATCGCGAGTCGTCGCCGCGCCGAGATCGAGCGCACTGCCTCGTCGAGGTTGCCGCGGCCCATCGCCTCGCGCAGAGCCGACTTCGCGGCGATGCTGTTCTCGAGGGCCCGCTTCTCGGCGTCCTTGCGGAACGCGTTTTCGGAACGATTCGCCATCCCCTGAGCGACCGCGACGGCCGTGAGCGCCGCGACCACGGCGAACGCAAAGCCGAGCCACCAACGCATGCTCAGGGGAAGGGAGCGCACGTCCTCTTGTCTCCGTTTCCGGCTGCGCCAACCGCGCTTGCGAAGTGTGTTAGCG
>DATLXM010000124.1:0-13601 GCA_035575835.1 Gaiellaceae bacterium | reverse complement strand
GTCGTCGGCTTTGCGCTGGAGCCGAGCGCGGACGGAGCCGCCGCCCGCTTCGATGTGCGCACAGTCGATCCCGAGCGCTTCCCACGCATGCGCGAGGTCGCGCCACACGTCGTCGCCTGCGATCACGACACTGAGTTCGAGCATGGCCTCGACCTCATCCTGGCCGGTCTGGGCGCCGCTTCCGAGAGCCGGCGGACGTAGGCGACACGCGACGAAGGAAGCGTCACGAGACACGCGCCTGCGCTTGAGGTGCTCGGGCTCGAGCTTCCAGTCGCCGTTGACGGTGTTGACGACGAGCGCCGAGTCGAGGAACACCCGGATCCGATCAATCCCGTGGCGACGAGCAAGCTCGAGACCTTTAGATGGAGAGCTTAGTACTCTGCTTCGTGAGATTCCTAGCCCATCCGATTCTCTTCGAGATCTGATCTCCATCACGGTATTTAGGGTCTTTCAGTAGTCGGTGGCGGTAGCGTTCGAAAGGCGAGGAGGACGGGTGCCGAACAGCAGCAAAGGGCTTGGCCGGTGGGCATGGCTGCGGAGGTTCCGCATGTGGGAAGCCAACCGCAAGGTCTTCGAACAGCCGGAGAACTGGATCGAGCCCGAGTTACGGGACGACAAGCAGGTGCGCCGTACGAAGGAGACGGACGACCGCCCGCCGACGAAGCCCTGACGGTTTCGAAGCCCGGCGGGAAGCTCGCGGTCAGCGCCGCTTGCGCAGGAGGCTGAACGCACCTCGGATCACTTCGCGCTGGAGCGTCTTTCCCTGCCGGGATCCGAGGAAGTCCGTGAGCGCATCGCTCGGCTTCGTCGCCTCGGCCTTCGGCGCGCGGGCTTGTCGTCCGCCGGAGCCTCGGCCGGCGGCGTCTGCTCGACGCCCTCGCGCCTCGTGCGGCCAGCCGGAGCGTCACTGGGCACTCCGCGCCCCGCCTGGCGCGGGGCGAGGGCACACAGGCGTTCACGGGCCCGCAGAGCCGCCGACATGGAACGCTTTTGGAACGCAGCGACGACAACCCATGGCGACCAACGACAAGAGCAGCGGCGCGAAAGCCGCGCACAACGCGACTAACGGCGACCCACGAGCACCAACGGCGAACGGCAGCGCGGAACTTTCACGCCGGAGGTCGCGGGTTCGAGTCCCGTCGCTCCGTCTCATGAAGCCCTGGAAACAGGGCTTTTCTGTAGGGCCGGTTCGACTGCCCGGCCGGGCGATGGGGCGTCTATGGGGTAACTGAGCCGCTTGCCCCTGGACAGAGCGACCGACGGCATCTTCCAGGGCTCTCGTGATGAGGCGCTTCGCTACTTTGAGCCCGCTAGAAAGCGAAACGGTCGAAGTCTTGATGGCTCGCGTGCTGCCCAGCGGGGACGGGACGAGAGCACCAGCGATCCCAATGCGTTCGGGTGGGCGGGAGACCGAGACCTCAAAGGCGCACTCGCCTCTTTCCAGAGTCGTTCCGACGTGCATCGCAACGCGATCGGCGGCATCTGCCTCTCGGTCGGGTCGCGTCAGATCGCGCTTTGTGGGCGTCGAGCGCGCCTGACCGCATCAGCCGCCCACCATCGCATCTAGGTCGGTGATGCCGGCGGGGTCGATGTCGACGCGCACGCGCTCGCCTGCGCGCGGGTGGTCGAGGTCGGTCGTGACGGCGTCGAGCTCCTCGCCGTCGTCGAGGCGGACGCGCAGGCGCACGACCGCGCCGCGTCGCTGAACGCCGAGGACGGCGGCACCCTCGCCCGGTGCGACGCGAACCGCTTCCGGCCGGATGACGACGCGGCGGCCGGCGGCATCGCGAACGTTCCTCATGCCGAGGAAGCGCGCCACCCACTCGTCGGACGGCCGCGCCCAGAGCTCGTCCGGCGGCGCCTGCTGGACGACGCGGCCGCCACGCATGAGCGCGACACGGTCGCCGATCGCGAAGGCCTCGCCGACATCGTGCGTGACGTGCACGACCGTGAGGCCGAGCCGTTCGAAGAGCTCGACGAGCTCGTCTGCGAGCCGTTCGCGGAGCGGCCGGTCGAGCGAGCCCAGCGGCTCGTCGAGCAGGAGCACGCGCGGCTCCGGGGCGAGCGAGCGCGCGAGCGCGACGCGCTGCCGCTCGCCTCCCGAGAGCGTGCCGATCGAGCGCCGCTCGAGCCCGGCAAGGCCGACGAGCTCGAGCAGCTCCGCCGTCCGCGTCCGAAGCTGCCCGCGCGCCGTGCCGGCCATCTCCAACCCGAAGCCGACGTTGCCGCCCACGTCCCGGTGCGGGAAGAGCGCGCCCTCCTGGAGCATGAGGCCGATCCCGCGGCGGTGCGGCGGGACGTCGGCGAGGTCCCGCCCGTCGAGGAGCACGCGGCCCGCATCGGGGCGCACGAGGCCGGCCATGGTCCGGAGCAGCGTGCTCTTGCCGCTGCCGCTCGGGCCCAGCACGGCCAGCCGTTCGCCCTCCCCGAGCTCGAGCGCGACGCCGGCGAGCGCGGGCACGCCGTCGAAAGAGACCGCGACGTCCTCGACGCGCAGCATCTACAACACCCGCCGCCGGACGGCCGAGACGCGGTCGACGGCGAGGACGGCGGCCACTGCAAGCGCCATCAGCACGACGCTCAGCGCCGCTGCTTGGCCGGCGTTGACCGCCCCGGGGCGACCGAGGAAGCGGACGATCGCCACCGGCACCGTCGGCCAGTCGCTGCGCGCGACGAAGACGGTGGCGCCGAACTCGCCCAGCGCGACGGCAAAGGCGAAGCCCGCTGCGACGCCGAGCGAGCGGAGGACGAGCGGCAGGTCGACCTCGCGCCAGACACGCGCGGGCGAGGCGCCCAGGACCGTGGCCGCGTCGCGCAAGCGCTCGTCGATCGAGCGTAGCGCCGGCGCGAGGATGCGCACGACGAAGGGCGCAGCCACGAGCGCCTGGGCGACCGGTACGAGCCAGGGAGAGCCGCGGAAGTCGAGCGGCGGCTCGTCGAAGGCGATCACG
Source organism: Gaiellaceae bacterium (assembly GCA_035575835.1). GTDB lineage: Bacteria > Actinomycetota > Thermoleophilia > Gaiellales > Gaiellaceae > Gaiellasilicea. The sequence goes on along the minus strand of DATLXM010000124.1, from coordinate 10,650 downwards.
AAGCCAAAGCCGAGCATCACGGCCGAGACGCCGAGCGGAAGCATCGCGAGCGCGTCGAGCCAGCCGGCGCGCCGGCGCGCGGCGGCAACGGCGACGAGGCCGCCGACGACGAGCGCGACGAGGGTGGCGGCGGCGGCGAACGCGAGCGAGTTCAGCACCGAATGCCAGGGCGGCACGAGCAGCGCCGGCGTCTCCTCGCCGAGCTGACGGTAGAAGCCGAGCCCGTAGCCGTCCGGCGTGGCGAGGGAGCGCTCGACGAGCGCCGCGACGGGGAGGCCGAGGCCGAGCCCCGAGAGGCCGAGCACGCCGGCGAGGGCGACGCGCTCGCGCCCGCGCGGGCGGCGCAGCAGCTCGCGCTCAGGCGCGACCGGCGCGACGGCGCCCGACCGGCGCTCGAGCACGCCGGCGACGGCGAGGACGACGCCGATCGCGGCGAGCTGGAGAAGCGACAACGCCGCCGCGGCCCGTAGGTCGAAGAGACGCGCAGCCTGGTTGTAGATCTCGGTCTCGAGCGTCGCGTAGCCCGGGCCGCCGAGGATGAGGACGACGCCGAAGGACGTGAAGCAGAAGAGGAAGACGAGTGCCGCCGAGGCGGCGAGCGCGGGGCCGAGCAGCGGCAGCGTCACCGCACGCAGGCGGGCTGCCGGGCCCGCGCCGAGCGTCGCCGCGGCATCCCAGAGCCCCGGGTCGAGCCGTCCCCACCAGGCGGAGACGACGCGCACCACCACCGCGATGTTGAAGAAGACGTGCGCGGCGAGGATCACCGCCACGCCGCGCTCGAACTCCTCCGGCAGGAGCGCGAGGAACGCCGACGCGACGACGACAGTCGGCAGCACGAACGGCACGAGCACGAGCGCGCGCACGAACGAGCGGCCACGGAAGCGGAAGCGCGCGACCACCCACGCAAGCGGGAGCCCGAGCAGCAGCGTCAGCGCCGTCGAGAGCGCCGCCTGCCAGAGGGTAAACCAGACCACGTCGCGCGTCGAGGACGACGTGAGCAGGTCCAGCGGCAGGTGCAGGCCGCCGTCCTGCGTCAGACCGCGCTCGAGGATCGCCGCGAAAGGATAGGCGAAGAAGAGGGCGAGGAAGCCGGCCGGCAGCAGGACAGCGGCGGCGCGCGCCGCCCTCAGCGCAGCACGACGTCTGTCCACTCGCGGATCCAGCGGTCGCGGTTGCGGCCGATCTCGGCCGGCGGAAGCTCCAGCGGCCGCTCAGGGACGACCGCCCACTTGGCGAATGCGGGCGGCAGCGCCACCCCCTCGCGGACGGGGAAGACGAACATCGAGAGCGGGATGTCGCGCTGGAACGCGGGCGAAAGCATGAAGTCGACCAGCTTCTTCGCCCCCTCCTCGTTGCGCGCGCCTTGCAGGATGCCCGCGAACTCGACCTGCCGGAAGCAGGTCGACTCCACGACCGCGGTCGGCGCCTCCTGCAGCGGCTTGCCGGCGAAGATCACCTCGGCGGGCGGGCTCGACGCGTAGGAGACGACGATCGGCCGCTTCCCCTTGCTGCCGGAGGCGCCGGAGAACCGGGCGGTGTACGCCTCCTCCCAGCCGTCGACCACGAGCACGTCGCTCGCGCGCAGATCGCGCCAGTAGGCCCGCCAGCCGTCCTCGCCGTAGCGGGCGATCGTCGCGAGCAGGAACGCGAGCCCCGGGGTCGAGGTCGCCGGGTTCTCGACCACGAGCAGCCCGCGGTAGCGCGGCTCGGTGAGGTCGTCGAACGAGCGCGGCGGCGCGAGCCCGCGCGAGACGAACCAGCCGCGGTCGACGTTGAGGCAGACCTCGCCGTGGTCGACCGGCGTCACCCGATGCCCTTCGTCGAGCACGTACCGCGGGTCGACGCGCGCGAGCTCGGGCGACTCGTACGGCTCGAACAGGCCCTCACCGAGCGCGCGCGAGAGCAGGTTGCTGTCGACGCCGAAGAAGACGTCGCCCTCCGGGTCGCCGGCGCTCAGCAACGCGCGGTTGAGCGCCGCGCCGGCGTCGCCCGACTGGAGGATCCGCACCTTCAGACCGGTCTCGCGCTCGAAGGCGCGGAGCACCGGCTTCGAGACCGCGAATGAGTCATGCGTGACCAGCACGACCTCCCTCGAACTCTCCTCGCCGCCGCCGCAAGCGCCGAGCGCGGCAACGGCGAGCAGGGACACGAGCCTCAGCTTCATCGATCGCTCCTTTCGGGACCTGGGCGGAGGACGAGCACGACGCCGCGCTCGACCGCGACGCCCGCCACGCGCGCCGCGAAGACGTTGGACACGCCGCGGCTCGAGCCCGGCAGCAGCGTCTCGCCCCGCACCGGGTAGACGAGGCCGTCCGTGCGGACGCCCTCGGCCGGGCCGTGCAGCGCCAGCAGCGAGACGAGCTCGCCCGGCCGGCCCTCCAGCACGCGCTCTCCGCGAACGACGTGCGCCGTGGCCGGGCCGAGCAGCGCGTCGACCTCGAAGGCGGCGTAGCGCTCCGAGCCCAGCAACAGCAGCCCCGCGAGCAGGTGATCGAGCCGGCCGCCGTCGACGCCGACGACGAGCAGCCGCCGCGGCCCGAACGCCGCCGCCTCGTCGAGCGCGAGCTCGAGATCGGTCGCATCCTTCGCCGCGGGGTGGCGCACGACGCGTGCCCCGGCTGCCTCGACCGCGGCCAGCCCGGCCGGCGACGCCGAATCGAAGTCACCCACCGCGACGTCAACCCGGAGGCCGGCCGCAAGCGCGTGGTCGAGGCCCTCGTCGGCGGCGACGACCGTGGCCGAGGCGGGCAGCGAGCGCACGTCGACCGCGGCGGGCCTGCCGCCGGCAACCACGATCACGACCTCGTCCGACACGCGTTCCTCCGCTGGCATTACCCAGGTCAGGTTCTGCGGGTCGGCAGCGCACTCCAGCCACCCTCTCAGCCCGATTGCCTCGAGCTCCCCGATTCGGTTTCCCCGCAATGGTAGCCCGACCTCAGCACTCGCCGGTGGGACACTGGTGGGTTCCCACACCGAGGCGGCGTTCTCGCCCGGACAGTCGAGCAGCAAGGCTGGGGCGAGCGTCACGCCGGGGGTCGCGGGTTCGAGTCCGTCGCTCAGCGACAGAGCCCGGCTCGTTCTGGTCGAGCATCTCGAGATCGCAGAGGAGGCTCTTGCCTTGGCTAAGAGCACAGGCCCCTGAGCCCTCAGCGGCTTTTTTCTCTCCGCGCACCGCCGGGATGAGGTCGATCCCACGACAATGGAACACATTCTGGAACACCGAGTCTCTCGCCGCCGCGAGTTGAGCCGGACGAAGCATGCGGCCATTTCCGGCTCCGCTGACCTGCTGAAAATGGCTTAATTAGCCGGATTAGCGGCTAGGTAAAAGCATACGAAACGATCTATGCCACCTGTCAAGTGCTCGGCGAGAGCGTGACTCGTGGAGCGAGACTCGAGCATCGCATTTCCTGCGTCAACGACGTTTGTGAACGGGCTCCACCCGGGCTCGTGTCATCAGGGAGCGGCGTGCCCTGGGGCACGCCGCTCCCTTCAGGCGTAACGGCCGACGCCGGCACTTTGGGCGAGACCCGCAATCGCAAGACCGAGGAGGCCTTGAGGTGCATCATTCTCCCTCTTACTGGCCCGTCAGTTCGCCCGCTTCGTCACGTAGATGTCCTGCGAGCCTTCGCCGCCGGTGCGGGTCGAACCGAAGTAGAGCGTCGTTCCGTCCCACGACAGCGAGGGGCGCAGCTCGTTCGCGCGACTGTTGACGTCGCTACCCAGGTTCGTCGGGGACGACCATGGATCGGACGTGCTCGCGCGCGTCGACGTCCACAGGTCGAGGCCGCCGATCCCGCCCGGCCGATCCGAGTCGAAGAAGATCTCGAGCCCGTCGCGGCGCAGGTTCGGCCGGGAGTCGTTCTGCGCCGTGTTCAGTCCGGGCGCGAGCGTCGGCTCCGCGAATGAGGCGCCATCGAACACGCTCAGGTAGATGTTGCTGTCGCCCGCGCGCGTGCTGGAGAAGTAGAGCTCGTCTTCGAGAAGGTATGGGCTCGCCTCGTCGGCAGAGCTGTTGACCGTGCAGCCGAGGTTCTGCGGCGGTGCCCAGCCGCGGGTCGCGTGCAGCCGCGTCCCGTAGATGTCGCCGCCGCCACAGCCGCCGGCCCGCGAGCTTACAAACAGGAAGGTCTTGCCGTTCCGGTGCGCCGACGGGCAGATGTCGTCCGCCGAGCTGTTGACCTCGCGAAAGTTGACCGGGTCGCCCCAGGCGCCGTTCTCACCGCGGCGCGAGTACCAGATGTCGATCCTGCCCATCCCGCCGGCACGGTTCGACGCGAAGTAGAGGACGTCGTCGCGCTGGGCGACGAAGGGGCAGCCCTCGAGCGCCCCGGTGTTCAGGTTCCCGCTCGTGCCCGGGATTGACTCTGCGTTCACCGCCGGCGACCATGCGCCGAAGTTCATCGCCTGGGCAACGGCGGCGATGGTGACGACGGCGGCCGCGCTCGCGACAGCGGCGATGCTAATCCGTTTGATGCTCATCTCTTTTCCTCCTGTGTCAAATGGACGCTCACACGGCCTCCAGTGGCTTCACTCGAAGCATCCGCGCTCGTTCGCCTTGTGGCTATTCGCCGTTCGGCGTATGTTCAGAGAAGCGTGGTACGCCTACAAAGAGCCGATCTCGAGGCGCTTCTCACCTTCCTCGGGGACGTCGCCGAGCTCGAGTTCGATGAGCCGTACCCGTTCGAGGTCGTTGCCCGTGTGCAGGAGCTCGTCCGCTGTGACGCCCTTATGTACCAGGAGCTCGACCTGCATGCGAAGAGCTTCCTCACGATGGTCGGGATCGGCTCGGACGGCGAGGACGACGACGATGAGCTCTACTGGACCGTCGGGCCGTGCCCGATCTCCGACTACCGCGCCCGGACGGGCGACCTGCGAGCGGTCACGATGTCCGATGTGATCGGCCGACGGCGATACCACGAGCTGCCGATCTTCCGGGAGTACTTCCGGCCGGCCGGAATTGACTACATGATCGACCTCGGCCTGCCCACCACACTGCGGCGGCATCGCTCATTCATCCTGTTCCGGGAAGCGGGGGCGGGCGACTTCTGCGAGCGTGATCGCGCCGTTCTCGAGATGCTGCGACCGCACCTCTACCGTCTCGAGGCGCACGCGGCGCTCCGACGACGGCTGTCGGAGGCGCTTCGCAAGCAGGACGGCAACGACGATGAGTCCAACGTCTACGCGGAGCTGACTCCGCGGGAGCGCGAGATCATCGAGCTGGTGGCCGAGGGCAAGAAGAATGCGCAGATCGCCGCGCAACTCTGGGTCGCGCCGAGCACCGTCAAGAAACACCTGGAGCACGTGTACGAGAAGCTCGGCGTCGGCGGACGAACAGCGGCCGCCACGCTCGCGCGTGCCTCGCGCTAGACGCTGCGACTCGACGACCGCACCGAGTCACCGTTCGGCGCACCTCTCCTCAGGAGTGATTCGGATGCGAGGGCACGATCCCGAGCGTCGTCCGCCTCCTCGGCAACCGCTCGGCGCTCGAGGGAACGGAGCCGTTCCCACGGCCCTTCTCGGAGTGGCCGGGGGTTGCCGCGCCCTTCCTCGCGCGTGGACAATCCCGGCTTCCTTCCCCTTTGGGATGTGCTCGCTGCGGCGACCGGCGGTGGCCTTCACGGCCTCCCCCGCTTCGTAGTCAGCTTGGGTCTTGACGCTTCCTGCTGGAGCTGCCGCTCGTTATTGCGTGAAGCCTCTTCGCCGACGCGCCCGCCGACGCGCGGCAGGCCACGGCGTGAGGTTCCGCCCTCACCTCGCGCTGCTCGCGCTGGCCATGGCCATTCCGGCCGTCGTTGTACGGGCACGAACGAGGAGCGCAACACACTTCGGTGCCGGCGTTAGGTTCGCGTCTCAGGCGGTGCGGACGTTAAGCGCCTCATAGTCCTCGGGTTGCATGTCAGCCGGAGTCAGCCCTGCCTCGCGTAGTGCCTCCTGGAACTCGGGGCGCTCGAAAGCGGCCTGCGAGTGCGCCTCCGATTCCCAGACGTTGATGATCTGGATGCCAGTGCCAGATCGCAGCGCGATGTGCGCGATCAGGCCGTCCGCCAGCGGCTGAGCGTCCATCCGGCTCGAGACGGTGCGGTACTGACGCTCCAGCTCTTCCGGGTCACCTTCCCGCTTCATGATCCGTACGATCGCCACGCGTGTTCCCTTCCTCGGACGTTGAAAGCGCGAGCATCTCGCGGATTCCGGACTAATGCAACTCGCTCAAGCCCCGGAGAGGTCCCGCCCTGAATCGGGCCTGGGTCTGAATTTCGCAGCCCGGCCGTGTCGACCGCGCGCCTGAAGCCGGAGACGAACTGGCCGCGCCAGCTGCTCTGCGGGAAGGGGAGTGGCTCGTCGGGCAGGACGTCCAGGCCTGCCCGACGAAGTGCAGGCCGCTGCAGCTGCGTAGATCGTGCACGTGGCAGATGATGAAGCCTGTCTCGGGCGTCAGGGCGCCGCATCGGTCGACCAGTCCACGGCCCGGCGGCGCGAGAACGGCCCCACGGGCGCACGTGTGCCCTCGTGTGGCGACGCGTACCGGACATCGGGCTGGTCCCGCGATCGTGAGCGGGCTTGTAGCCGGTCGCACGAACAAGAAACGGGTCAGCGGGGGCAGGCGCTCGTTCGTTGCCTGGTCAGGCGAAACAGCGTGTCGCGCCAGCGGTCGCAGGGTTTGAGTCCCGTCGCACGCATTCCTCTGGTTTCCAGGCGCAATCGGGGATTCGCTTGCGGCTATCCAACCCGCGGGCCGGCCATCGCCCGGCTGGGGTGACCCAGGGGTGGGGTCGGTTGACCCTGGGTTCGAGTCCAGTTTAGTCCATCGGCCCGTTGCAGGAAGTCGCTGATCAAGCTTGCGTCCGGCTTCGAGAACGCGGCGCAGGCCCGGAAGAGACCGGATACCTGGCAACGCTGGCGACGGACGGCGCCCACCGGAAGAAGAGCAGGCGCGACAACGGCGCGATCGGGACGAGGCGGTCAAGGCGGCCACGCGGGCCTGCGCGGCGTGAGGTAGCTCGCTCAGCATAGGCGGCGGGCCCGGTGGACCCGCCGCCGCCATCGTCTAGGCTCGGTTGACGTGCCCACGATCATCTACGGCGCCGGCGAACCGTTCGAGTCGCCGAGCCTCCTTGTCGAGCCGGAGGCGGTCGGCTGGAAGGCAAAGCCCCAGGGGCTCTGCCGCGGCGAGCTGTGCGTGCCATTCCCGCTCGAGGACGGGCACGTCGACCTCGCTGCCTTCGCGGAGCGGCTCGGCCAGCCCGTTGCGCGCGAGGGAGACACGTGGGCGTTCGGCGAGCCGCGGCGTCCTGCGGACTCGCTCGACGCTCCTGACTTCACGCTCCCCGATCTCGACGGCCGCCTGCACTTGCTGGCCGACTACCGCGGCAACAAGGTCCTGCTCGTCAGCTGGGCCTCCTGGTGAGGATGCCGCCATGACCTCCCCGTGTGGCAGGCACTCCACCGCGAGCTCGAGCAGGAACCGTTCACACCTCTCGCGGTCGCGCTCGACACGGGCGGTGCCGAGGCGACCGCGGAATGGATCCGCCGGGCCGAGCCCACCTACCCATGCCTGATCGACGAGCGGCACATCGTCGCCGAGCTGTACGGGATGGTCAACGTGCCGAGCGCCGTCTGGATCGACGAGCACGGCGCTGTCGTCCGACCGACCGAGACGGCGGGCGCGAGCGAGGCGTGGCGGACGGAGGTCGATCCCGAGACGCGCAAGCTCACCGAAGTGGGCCGCGCAGCGCTCCGACGCACGCGTGCTGCCTACCTCGAAGCGATCCGTGCGTGGGTGCTCGAAGGAAAGCACGAGCTGCACCTGCCGCTGCCGGACGCCGGCCAGAGTCTCGCCGCCGCGCACTTCCGCCTCGCTGTCCACCTCCACGAGCGAGGTCTCGACGCGCACCGGCACTTCGCGGAGGCAGTGCGCCTGCGGCCAAGGAGCTGGAACTACCGCCGCCAAGCGATCGCGCTGGAGCGGCCCACCGACGCCGCCGAGCAATTCCAGGCCGCCGTCGAGGCGACGCCGCCCGGCGAGTACTACCCACCGCCGCCCGGATTGCCGCTCTAGGCTGTATGAGCTCAAGCTCAGAACGAGCTTCGGCGGGCGCTCGCGTACCCGACTGCAAACGCCGATCACGGCAGACGAGTCGGACGAGTTCCTGAACCTTCTCCGAGACACTGCAGTCCTCATTGAGGATCCCACCGCTCGAAGACACCGCTCAGCTGACCCTGGTGACGACTATCTGCTCGCGCTCGCCGAATCAGCGCAAGCAGTCCTCGTCTCCGGCGATCAACACGTACTCGAGCTCGCCGACGAACTCCCTATCCGAACCGCACGCGCGTTCCTCGAGACCCTCGACAGCCGTTAACGATCCCGCGCGCGCCTTCTTGCGCGCTGGCCTCCTCCTCCCGCTGGAGGTACGCGGAAGGAACAGAACCCCGCGAAACGTTCCCGCCGCAGCCCGAGCGGGAGGACACTCGCACAGCCCGATCGACCTCCCATCACTAGGCGTCAGAACGCATACTCGCCCTACCGGACACCGAGACCACGGGTACTGCTCCGGCGACGCGCGCCTCCTGTCGTCTCTCTCCAACGCACCCATCGGTCTGGGCAATCGGAAGGAAAAAAACCGAACCGTCCTGCTGCGAGCTCTGATCGGCAGAACGGCTCGACGCCGGCGGCCCTGAGCGACGGCGGCCGAGATTCTCGGCCCCTCCGCTGTCCGTCATTCCGCGAGAGCGAACGCTCCGGCCGCGGCCGGCGTCATCGCGCGGCCGGTCTGCGTCCACCGCTCGACATCGGCCGACGGGGCGGCGCGCAAGGCCGCGAGCGTTTCCTCGTACTGAGCGCGCTCATCTGGAGGCCACTCTCCCCCGGCCTTGTCGAGCAGGCCTTCGGCTGCGCCCAGCAGCACAGCGGCGCGCTCGTGGTCTGACTTCGCCGCCGTCACAGCGGCCAAACCGTTGAGCACCCACGGGAGAGCCATGTTGTTCCCGCTCTCGACCGTGATCCGTACCGCTTCTCGCGACAGCGCCTCCGCGTCGTCGAGGTTTCCGAGCTGTCGCTCGACCATGCTCAGGTTCGCAGACTCGACGAAGACGATCGAATAGTCGTTCGCGGCGCGCCCCGACTCGAGGCGTTCGCGCATCACCTCGCGGGCGCCCTCGAGGTCGCCCGACATCTGCAGCGCGACCCGAGCACGTGGAGAGCACTCGACCGCCCAGCGCTCGCCGGCAGATCGGCGGTCAGATCGACAGCGCGACGCAGCAGGAGGACGGCTTCTACGGGCCCCGCATTAAGAGCGACACGGGCGGCGCCCGCCAGTGAAAGCGCCTCGAGATCTCGGTCGCCAAGCTCGCGGGCCTCCGCGCGCGCGTTGACGAACCGGTCGTCTGCGACGTCGTAGCGGCCCGCCCAGAAGACGAGGTACCCGTGGTCGTACAGCCCGCGGGCGCGACTCGCGGCGGACGCATCCGCCATACCGAGACATCGCATGAGCCACTCGTCACCGTCCTCGATTCGCTTCGTCGCCATCCAAAAAGGCACGAGCGTCGACGCCAGACGAAGCGCCCTGTCCGCCCGCCCCGCCTCGATCAACCACTCGAGCGCCTCCGTCAGCGCCGCGTACCTGGTCTCTACCTCCTCCAACACCGACGAGTCCGCGGACGCGCGGAGACGCGGGCGGATCTCCTCGGCGAAGCGCAGGTGAGACTCAAGGGCGGACTCGTCCACGCGCCGATCCTAGGGGATCGCCGACGAACCGCTTGGTTGAATCGAAGGTGCAGGCGGCAAGAATCGCACCCGCGTTCGCGTCTCGCGGGGCTCGCGGGCTCCCTGTGGTCAGCGCGCAGCCGACGACGGTGCCGAACAGCGACGCCATCCACGATTGACACTTCGCGCTTTGCTCTGGCGTCATTCGCGAACCGTGGCCCACCCAGTGCAATGCTGTTTGAATCAGGCGCGGGAGCGCACCGACACGCGTTGACGTAGCGTCCAGCCGAGTGAAAGAGTCATGGCCTCAGCAACCATGTAGAGAGGGTGTGTGTATAGGAGACGTTTGTGATTCTCCGCCGCAGCGGCTGGCGCTCGCCTGATGAACTTGGCGAGGCGGCCGAACGCTCGACGCGGGTCGGTGACGACGAGATGGCCGAGGACATCCGCTGGATCCGCAGCTACGTCTTGGAAGAAGAAGGCGGTTCAGTCGGGACGGTCTGCATCTACCAGGCGTCGAGCGAGGAGAAGATCCGCGAACACGCTTCTCGCGCCGATCTTCCGGCTGACGAAATCATCAAGGTGGTCGACACGGTGCTCGTCCGGCCGGATCCCGAGCCCGCCACAGCCTAGATTGAGCATCGCCCCGTGCAGGGGCTGCCGCAACGACAGCCCTTGCACACAACGCCCCCGAGCCGTCAAGGGACATTCCTGAACAATGGCCCACGCGGGGATGCGTCACCTGCCTGACCCCTTCATGATGGTGAGCGGGTGAGCGAATGTTGGATTCATGTTCCGGCTCAGAGCGGGCCGGCGCGTCGTGCTTCGCGAGCGACGGTGCGCCAGTGCGCATCCTCAGCAGGGCCGTGCTCCGCCGCGGCCGCCAAGGCCTCGCGCTCGGGTCGTGTCAGTTCGCGGACGAGGCAGAACTCGTTCCCGAACGGATCCTG
>DATLXM010000123.1:0-9579 GCA_035575835.1 Gaiellaceae bacterium | reverse complement strand
CTTCGAGGAGAAGGGCCTGCCGATCATCGGCGACGACATCAAGTCGCAGGTCGGCGCCACGATCACCCACCGCGTGCTCACGAGCCTCTTCCGCGAGCGGGGCGTCCACCTCGACCGGACGATGCAGCTGAACGTCGGCGGTAACTCGGACTTCCTGAACATGCTCGAGCGCACCCGGCTCGAGTCGAAGAAGATCTCGAAGACGAACGCCGTCACCTCGATGCTCGACTACGACATGGGCGAGGGCAACGTGCACGTCGGCCCCTCCGATTACGTGCCGTGGCTGACCGACCGCAAGTGGGCGTTCATCCGGATGGAAGGCACCTCCTTCGGCGACGTGCCGCTGAACATCGAGCTCAAGCTCGAGGTCTGGGACTCGCCGAACTCGGCCGGGATCGTGATCGACGCGGTCCGGATGGCGAAGCTCGCGCTGAACAACGGGATCGCCGGCGCTCTCGAGGGCCCGTCGAGCTACCTGATGAAGTCGCCGCCCGTCCAGATCGTGGACGACGAGGCGTACGAGGCGACGGAGAAGTTCATCGCCCAGAACGCGCTCAAGAAGGCGAAGGCGCCCGCCTCGGCCTAGCGAGCTCACGGCGGCGGCCCGACCAGGGCCGCCGCCGGATCAACCCTGGGTCCGGATCAACCCTGAGTAGAGGGCCGCCGCGCCAGCGTTACGCGCGTCCGGCGGGGGCCGACGGTGTCGATCAGCTCGAGCTCGACCGAGTCGCCCGGATCGAGCTTCGCGAGCGCTCGCGTCAGCGCCTCGGCCGAGCGGATCGGCGCGCCGTCGAGCGCGACGACCACGTCGCCGGCCTCGATCTCGGCTCGTGCCGCCGGCCCGCCGTCGTAGACCTCGGTGATCCGCACGCCGCGGATCCGGGGGTCGAGCCCGAGCGCCACCGCCGCGTCGTCCGATTCGACGGAGGCGATCGCGGCTCCGAGCCACGCGCGGGTCGCCTGAGGCTCGCTTCGGATCTCGTCCAGCACCGGCAGGGCGCCGTCGATCGCGATCGCGAAGCCGATGTTCTCGGCGGACCCGCCGATCGCCGCGGCCGTGTTGATCCCGACGAGGCGCCCGGCGCGATCGACGAGCGCCCCGCCCGAGTTCCCGGGGTTGATCGCGGCATCGGTCTGGAGCAGCCCTTCGAGCCGAGTGCCGTTCTCCGGCTCGATCGTGCGGTCGAGTCCGGAGACGATCCCGCGGGTGACGGTCGGGCCGCCGAGCCCGAGCGGGAAGCCGAGCGCGATCACGTCGTCCCCGAGCCGCAGGGCAGCCGAGCGCGCAATCCGGATCGGGACGAGGTCGGTCGCCTCGACGCGCAGTACTGCAAGGTCCCGTTCCGGCGCAGTCCCGACGACCGTTGCGGAGAGAGCCTCCGAGTGGCGACCGTCGTTGAAGGAGACGGAGATCGTGGTCGCTCCCTCGACGACGTGGTTGTTCGTGACGATGATCCCGCCGCGGTCGACGACGACCCCGGAGCCCTCGCCGTTGCCCCCGCCAACGGTCGTCGTGCGGACGTAGACCACCGAGGGGACGACGCGCTCGATCGTGTCCGCGAGCGGGCTCGCCGGCAAGAGATCCGTGGACTCGGGGGCGGCCACGGTCGTAGGGGCCGGCTCGGTGACGGTCATCGTCGTCGCAGCGGTCGAGTCTCCACCGACGTCACATCCGGCGAGGATCGCCACACTCGCCGCCAGGAGCAGCGCTCTCATGGGAGCCTCGGGAAGGTCGCGACGCCGAGCGCCCCCGCCGCGAGCAGGAGCACGAGACCGCCCCCGAGGAACCAGGCCGTCACCTCCTCCTTCCGCTCGACCTTGCTGACGAGCGAGCCGAGCTGCTCGTAGACCGCCGTCAGATCCGCGGCGCTCTTCGCCTCGTACGGACGACCGCCCGTCACGGTGGCGATCTGCCGGAGGGTGGCAGGGTCGGGCGGAACCGGGATCACTCTGGTGAAGCCGAAGCGCTCCAGCTCGATCTCACCCTCCGGAGTTCCGAGCGCGACGGTGAAGACCTTGATCCCGAACGACTTCGCGCGCTGCGCGCCCTGGAGCGGGGTGAGCGTGCCGACGGTCTGAGTTCCATCGGAGAGGAGCAGAATCGCGGCCGGCGGCTCGGCCTCGCGCCCGGGGCCGGGTGAGGCGGCGTTCGGCGCCGCGCGGACGACCTGCACCGCGCGGCCGAGCCCGTCCCCGATCGCCGTGCCTCGTTGGGGAAAGAGGTAGGCGAGCGAGTCGATCACGAATGTGTGATCGTCGGTCGCGGGCGCAGCAACCTCGGCGAGCTCCGAGAAGGCGACGAGCCCGACCTGGAACCGTGGAGGAAGCCCGTCGATGAACTGCGTCACCGCAGCCTGGGCGGCCTCGAGCCTGGTCGGCTTGACGTCCTTCGCCATCATCGAGCCCGAGACGTCGATCACGAGCACGACCGTCGCCTCCTCGCGGTCGGCGAGGCGGTTCAGCTTCGGCCGGGCGAACCCGACGAGCAGCGCGGCCAGCGCGAGGAGGAAGAGGAGCGCCCCGGCATGCCGTCGCCATGAGGTCGTTCCGGCCGCCACGGTCGCGAGCACGTCGAGGTTGGTGTACCGGACGGGATAGCGGGCCGGCCGGCGGCGGAGCAGGTAGTAGCCGGCCGCGAGCGCGGGCAGGACGAGCAGCGCGAGCAGCAAGAGCGGAGAGCCGAAGCTCATCGCGCGCACACGACCAGGATCTGAAGCTCGACGCGAACGCCTGCCAGCGGAGCGCCGCGAACGGTCGCCGTCGCGACTCGGCCGCTGCGGGTGACGGACGCGCGGATCGAGGCGAGCCGAGCCGCATCGGGGGCGGTCTTCGTGCGGAACGCGATCGCGACCGACGCTGCGAGCAGCCGCTCTTTCGGGCGGCACGCGAAAGACGCGGTCTGACGCTCGAGCGCGCGGAGCCGGACAACGCGCGCGCGGCGCACGAGCTTCGGGGCGACAGCCTTCGGCACGGCCACATGCGCGGACAGGGTTCGAGTCGGCCGGTACGAGGTGCGCGAGCGGCCGCCGCCGCCCGCAGCAGGAATGCAGCCGAGCCGCGGCCGGAACGTGACGGCACGGCCTCCGGTCGCCCGTGCGACGAAGACGATCTCGCGGCCGGTGGTCGTCCCGGGGGCGACCGGGCCACCGAGCTCGCCAAGGAAGGTGAGGTCGACCGCGCTCCTCGCCCGGTCTGCGTCGAGCCCGCCGACCGTCTGCCCGCGACCAGGGCAGGCGAGGTTGAAGTACGTCGGCTCGGACCCGGCCGGCACCTGAACCCAGGGGCCGACGACGAGAATGCACGACTGGAGGCCACGGCATTCGGTTCCCGCCGCGGCGGCGGGCGCGTACGAGCCCGCACCGATCCCTGCGAGGAGAAATGCCGCTGCGAGCATCCTCTTCACGGAAGCCTCCCGAAGAGCCCAGCCGAGGCGAGGCCCGCACCGATGAGCAACAGCGCCCCGGCGGCGGCGAAGGCGGACGTGATCTCGCGCTCCTCGTCGACCCGCCCGACCCGCGAGCCGAGCTCCTCGTAGACCGCACGCAGGCGCTCACCGTCGGGCGCCTCGTAGAAGCGACCCTTCGCCGCAGCGGCCACGCTCCTCAGCGTCCGCGGATCCGGCGGCACCGTCACGCGCTCGACGAATCCGTCCGGGTTGCGCACTTCGACGGCGCCCTCCGCGGTGCCGAGCGCGACCCCGGAGATCGGGATCTCGAGCGCGCCCGCGCGCCGGGCGGCAGAGAGCGGCGTCTGCGTCCCGATCGTCTGGGCGCCGTCCGAGAGCAGGACGACCGCCGTCGGAACCCGCTTCCCGTCCTTGCCGCGCACCCGCTCGGCCACCTGCACCGCCCGCGCGATCCCGCCGCCGAGGGCGGTGCCGTCGCCCGGGCGGAGACTCGTGAGCGCGCGCTCGGCCAGCTCGCGGTTCGAGGTCGGCGGGAGGACGACGTTCGCCGTCTGGGCGAACGAGACGATCGCGACGCGGTAGCCGTCGGGAAGCTTCTCGAGGAACGCCCGCACCGCGGCCTGGGCCGAGGCGAGCCGGGACGGCTTCACGTCCGTCGCGAGCATCGAGCGGGAGACGTCGATCGCGAGCACGACGGTCGCCTCCTCGCGCTCGACCGAGAGCGAGGCGTGTGGGCGCGCGAGTCCGGTGGCGACGAGCGCGAGGGCCAGCAGCCCGAGCGCGGGCGGCAGGTGACGGAGGCGGCCCGGTCGTCGCCCGACCAGGTTCGGAATGAGCGCCGGAGTCGCGAATTCGGCCGCGGCGGCCCTGCGGCGGCGCTCGAGGAGGAGGTATCCGGCCACTGCCAGCGGCACGAGCAGGAGCGCGAGGAGGGCGAGCGGCGTCGCGAATCTCACCGGGCGGCGCCCCGGAGCCGCAGGTAGGTGGCGAGCGGGCGGAGCCAGTCGCCCGCGGTCGAGAGCACGACGTGGCCGACCGCCAGCCGCCGTAGCTCCCGAGCGACATCCTCACGCTCCGCGGCCGCAGCGGCGGCGAACCGCTCGCGCAGCCGCCGGTTCGCGGTGTCCACCCGCAGCTGGCGTCCGGTCTCGGGGTCGACCAGCCGGAGCTCACCCACGTTCGGCAGTTCCTGCTCGCGCGGATCGCGGATCTCCACGGCGAGCACGTCGTGCCCACCCGCAAGCCGAAGCAGCGGTGAGCGCCAGTCGGCGGGCCCACGGAAGTCGGAGACGACAACGACGAGCGAGCGCTGCCGGGCGAGCCGCGCGACGAGGCCGAGCGCGGCGCCGAGCGAAGTGGCGCCTCCTCCCTCGCCGGAGGCCGCGCGGCGCAGCTCGAGGAGAAGTCCGAGCATTCCCGCCCGGCCCTGGCGCGGCGGGAAGATCCGCGGTGCGCCGTCTCCGAACGCAGCGAGGCCGAGCCGGTTGCCGCGGCGGCTCGCCACGTGCCCCAGCGCGAGCGCGACGCCTTCGGCCACGTCGGCCTTGCGCCGGTCGGCGGTGCCGAAGGCCATCGAGGCGGAGACGTCGAGCGCGATCCACGTGACGAGGACGCGCTCTGCGAGGTCGATCCGGACGTGCGGCTCCCCCGTCCGCGCGGTCACGTTCCACTCGATCCGCCGCACGTCGTCGCCCGCGACATAGGGCCGGACCTGAGCGAGCTCGCTTCCCGCTCCGAGGAGCGAGGAGCGGTGGTCGCCCGCGAGCATCCCCTCGACCCGACGGCGCACGGTCAGGTCAAGCGCCCGGAGCAGCGGCTCCGAGAGCGGCCCCGGGCCGGGCGCCGCCGGCGTCCGGGCCAGGGCCGGGAGCGAGGCTTTCGTCAAGCGGCGGTCTCGGCGCGCCGGAGCTCGAGCTCGGGCCGGGGCACGGCTGCGATCACCGCGTCGAGGATCCTGTCCGCGCTCATCTCCTCGGCGAGCGCCTGGTAGCTGAGCACGAGTCGATGCCGCAGCGCGTCCTTCGCGAGCGTCTGGACATCGCCGATCGCCACGTAGTCGCGCCCCCGGATGAACGCGAGCGCTCGCGCGGCCTGGACGAGGCTGATCGGGCCGCGTGGGCTCGCCCCGAACGAGACGTACTCACCGAGCTCGCCGAGCCCGTGCTCGCCGGGGCGCCTGGTCGCGGTCGCGAGATCGACGGTGTAGCTGATCAGGCCGGGATCAACGTAGACGGCGACGACCGCCGCCTGCAGCGCGCGCAACTGCTCGAGCTCGACGATCCGCCGCAGCTCGGGGGCGGACGAGAGCGAGCGCTGCACGATCGTCAGCTCCTCGTCGTGCGCGGGGTAGTCGACCAGGATCTTCAGCATGAAGCGGTCGACCTGCGCCTCGGGCAACGGATAGGTGCCCTCGGACTCGATCGGGTTCTGCGTCGCCATCACGAGGAACGGATCCGGCACAGGGTGGGTCGTCTGCCCGATCGTGACCTGCTTCTCCTGCATCACCTCGAGCAGGGCGGACTGAACCTTCGCCGGTGCCCGGTTGATCTCGTCCGCGAGGAGGAAGTTGCAGAACACGGGGCCGAGCTCGGTCTCGAACGTGCCGGCGCCGGGCCGGTAGACGCGCGTGCCGACGAGATCCGACGGCACGAGGTCGGGCGTGAACTGGATCCGCTGGAAGCTGCCGCCGAGCACCTGGGCGGTCGTCTTGATCGTCAGCGTCTTCGCGAGGCCCGGGACACCCTCGATCAGGAGGTGGCCCCCCGCGAGCAGGCAGACGAGCACCCGCTCGAGCATGGCGTCCTGGCCCGCGATGATCCGCTTGATCTCGAAGAGCGCCGTCTCCAGCAGCGCCCGCGGTTCGGGGGTGGAGGATTCGTCGGCGCTCGTCGTCACTTCTCGCTCCTTCGCTGGGATTCGTCTCCTCGGATCTATCAGCGGCGGCTAAGAGCCGGCTAAGAGACCTGTGAAGTCTGGGTTGCGCCGGCTCGGGAAGGCATAGTTGCGCAGTGGAGCTCGTCCGCGCAGCCCGATTCTCCCTGGCCGAGCTGGCCGCCTTGTTCACGGCCGGCTACGAGGGCTACTACGTCCCGCTCGCCGTCGACGAGGCCGCGTTCTCGTTCATGGCGAACGCATGGGACTACGACCTCGAGGCGTCGCACGTCGCGGTCACCGAGGGCACGCCGGTCGGGCTCGCGATGTTCGCGCGGCGCGGAGAGGACGGCTGGATCGGCGGCGTCGGAGTCTCGACCGCCGCTCGGCGCGGCGGAGTCGGCGAAGCGCTGATGCGCGGGGTGATCGACGAGGCGCGGGTGCTCGGCGTTCGCCGCGTCTGGCTGGAGGTGCTCACCCAGAACGAGCCGGCGATCGCGCTCTACGAGAAACTCGGCTTCGCGCACGTCCGTGAGCTCGCGGTCTGGTCTCTTCCCGGCGCCCCCGGCGGAGCACGGGCTGCTCCGCCGAAGGAGGCCCACAATTGGATCCGCGCGCACCGCTCCGAACGGGAGCCGTGGCAGCGCGCCGAAGAGACGGTCGCGTACCTCGAAGGCGTGCAGGGTCTCGAGGTCGAGGGAGGCGCGGCGCTCGTGCGAGTAACCGGGGGCCGCGCCTCGATCCTCCAGTTGGCCGGCGAAGCTCCGGCCGGGGTCGAGGCGCTGATCGAGCTCGCACGCGGGCTCGGCGACCCCGTCTCGTGGCTCAACCTGCCGGCCGCCGACCCCGCGGCCCCGATCCTCGAGCGACTGGGCGGCCAGGTCGACGCGCGCCAGCACGAAATGGTGTTCGAGCTGTGATGTTCGAGTACGGCTTCGCGGTCGTCGCGATCGCGCTCGGAGTCACTCTCGTCCTCCTCCGCGAGCGCCTCGGCGCCCAGGCGCGAGCCCAGGGTCACGGGGTCGCGCCGTTCGGCTATCTCGTGATCGGGACGATCCTGGTTGCTGCCGGCGCCTATGCCGGCGCCACCGCCTAGCTCTCGGTGATCGGCTCGTCCGCTGCTTCGGCGCGGACCGCGCGCGTCGCCGCTTCGAACCCGGTCTTCGAGTGAGTCCCGTCGCAGAAGGGCTTGTTCGTCGAGCCTCCGCAGCGGCAGAGAGCGACCGCCGAGCCCTCCGGCAAGGTGAACTCGGCCCCGTCCGCGTCGAGGAGGGTGAAGGGGCCGCGAATCAGATACGGCCCGTTCAGGCGCACCTGAACCGTCACGTCGTCGCTCATGGCCGGACTCTAGCGGGGGCTACACTCGAAGCGAATGAACCTCCGCATCTGCCTCGTGACGCCGTTCGCGTGGTCGCAGCCACACGACGTCAACGAGCACGTCGCCGGGATCGCGCAGGAGCTCCGGGCGCTCGGCCACTCCGTCACCGTCCTCGCTCCCTCGAGCCGCGCCTCCGACCTGCTCGCGGGCCGGCGTGCTCTCAACCGCGGTGAGGACGCCGAGGTGATCGCGGTCGGGCCTGCCGTTCAGGTCTCGCGCCGCTCCAGCCTGGGCGTTCCCGTCGGAGTGCGCACGAACGTGACGCTCGCTCTTCGCCAGGGCCGGTTCGACGTCGTCCACGGCTTCGAGCCCGGCCTGCCGAGCATCTCCTACCTCGCGCTCAGGGACGCGCAGACGCTCGCGGTCGCGACCTTCGTCTCCCCGGAGCGACTGGGCTTTCCCTCGCGCCGCTCGCTGCGAGACAAGCTCCTCGGGCGGATCGACGCCCTCCTCGCGGCCTCGGACACGATCGCCAGCGCAGCCGCGGAGCGCTTCCCCGGTGACTACCGCGTCGTCTCCCAGGGCGTCGACCTCGAGCTCTTCGCGCCGGGCCGGAAGCGCAAACTGATCGTGATCGAGCTGCACTCCGGATCGCTCCCGGTCGCGCGCGCGGGGGTGCGGGCGCTGCACGACCTGCCCGACTGGGAGATCGTCCTCCTGCGCACGAAGCCCCTCGCCACTCGCCCCTCGATTCCGATCTCGCTCCGCGACCGGGTGCGCCTCCGATCGGGGCGGACGGCCGCCGCCCGGGCCGCGCTGCTCGGCGAAGCCCTGATCGTCGCCCCCGCACCGACCGGCTCGGAACGGCTGCTGCTCGAGGCGGCTGCGGCCGGCGCCGCGATCGCCGCCCCGCCAGGCGTGCTCGAGCAACCCGAGCTCGCGGCGGCCGCGATCGCCCGGCTCGCCGAGAACGACGACGTGCGCGAGAGCAAGGCCGCGGCCGGGCTCGAAGCTGCGCGGGGCCAGGGCTTCGCCGCGATCGCCCGCGAGCTGGACGCGCTCTACCGCGACCTCGCCGGCCGCCGCCGCACGAGGAGGCGCGATGCCGATCCGCTCGCCGACCGGGCCTGGATCGTCGCCGACCTGCACATGCATACCTCGTGGTCGCACGACTGCTCGATGGGAGTCGAAGAGCTGCTCGAGCACGCGGAGACCGAAGGGCTCGGGGCGATCGCGATCACCGACCACAACGTCTTCGGCGGCGCCCTCGAGGCGGTCGAAGCCGCCCGGGGGCGCGCCCTCGTCGTGATCCCCGGCGAGGAGGTCAAGACCGACGACCAGGGTGAGGTGATCGGCCTGTTCCTGCGCGACGAGATCCCCCGGGGCATGTCCTTCGGGGACACGGTCGCCGCGATCCGCGAGCAGGGCGGGCTCGTCTACCTCCCCCACCCCTTCGACCGGATGCACGCAATCGCGGATCCGATCACCCTGCACCGCCATCTCGGCGAGATCGACGTCTTCGAGGTCTACAACGCGCGCCTCCTCTTCGAGACGTTCAACGACGAAGCGGTTCGGTTCGCGCGGAAGTACAACTTGATCGCCGGCGCTGGCTCGGATGCGCACGTCCTCCAGGGCGTGGGCACCGGCGCCCTCCGGATGCGAGCCTTCGAAGGGCCGGAGGAGTTCCTGCTCTCCCTGCGCAGCGCCGAGGTGCTGCGGCGGCCGAAGTCGTTGGCCTACCTCCAGAGCCTCAAGTGGGTCGCCCAGGTCAAGGAGAAAGTCCGCTAGAGCCGAAACGTAGGACCTGCCCGTGTCTGCCGCCCCCACTGACGAGATCTACGAGCGCTACCTCCAGAAGGCGATCTCCGAGATCAACGAGCTCGGCGACGAGATCGGCAAGACGGGGGACGAGCTGCGCGTGCCGGTGCTTGGTTCCGGGCACCCGTTGGCGGACGTCTTCCTGCTCAAGTACGAGCCGCGGCCC
>DATLXM010000122.1:0-6973 GCA_035575835.1 Gaiellaceae bacterium | reverse complement strand
GCTCCACACCAGGCAAGCCAGAGGCAGAGCCAGCTGCCCTTGAAGCCGGTGTGGCCCGTCACGAAGACGCGGCGGCCGTGCCAGAACGCCTCGTTCACTCGGACCACCTCTTCCACGGCGCGGCGCCACTCTCCCACAGCTCCTGTAACCGAAGCCGCTCGCGGAGCGTGTCCATCGGCTGCCAGAACCCCGTGTGCCGGTACGAGCTCAGCTGGCCCGCTGCCGCGAGCCTCTGCAGCGGCTCCCGCTCCCAGATCGTGTCGTCCCCTTCCAGGTACTCCCCGACCTTCGGCGAGAGGACGAAGAAGCCGCCGTTGATCCACGCGTCGTCGCCTGCCGGCTTCTCGTTGAACTCGGTGACGCGCGCTCCGTCGATCTGCATCGAGCCGAAACGACCGCTCGGCTGCACCGCCGTCACCGTCGCGAGCTTCCCCTGCTCGCGATGGAACCCGACGAGGGCGGCCAGATCGACGTCCGCGAGCCCGTCGCCGTAGGTGAAGCAGAAGTCCTCCTCGCCGACGTGCTCGAGCACCCGGCGGAGACGACCGCCCGTCATGGTCTCGGCTCCCGTGTCGATCAGCGTCACGCGCCATGGGTCGGCCGTCGTCTGATGGACCTCCATGCTGTTCGCTGCCACGTCGAAGGTCACGTCTGACGTGTGCAGGTAGTAGTTGGCGAAGTACTCCTTGATCAGGTATCCCCGGTAGCCGAGGCAGATCACGAAGTCGTCGAAGCCGTAGCTCGAATAGAGCTTCATGATGTGCCAGAGGATGGGCCGGTCGCCGATCTCGACCATCGGCTTCGGGCGGAGCGTCGTCTCCTCCGCGAGCCTGGTTCCGAGCCCCCCGGCCAGGATCACGACCTTCACGTTCCGTCGCTCCGCTTCATCGGCTCACGATCCTAGCGTCGGCGCCCGCCCGGCCATCAGGGGGCAGCCAGCGCGTCCTCACGCGCGGACTCGCTCGCAGACCGAAGCGTTCCTTTTTCCCTTGCTCTCGTGGGCGACGAGGAACACGCGCAGCACCGCCCACCCCGCTCGTGCCAACAGAGTGGCGCCGGGACGGAGCCGGCGCTCGATCCTCGCGGCAGGGGCTGCCGCTAGCCTCTCCACCGCATCGGCGAGGATGCTTGAAGCGCTTGCGGCGCCAGCGGGCCGGATGAAGGACGCGACGAAGGTGCCGTTTCGCGCGGAGCTCTCTCCCGAGAGCGACCGAAGGAGCTGCTCTGCGTGCTCCGGGTAGCTGCTCCCGACGATCAGCATGCCGCCGTTCTCCGGAAGCAGATGCCGGAAGTGCACCGTTTCGCGCTGCGTGTCGCGATAGCGGTCGACGAGCACCGTGTGAACGGGGCGGTCGACGATCGCGGCTTCGATCATCCCGCTCGTCAGGATTCCGACGACCGCGGCCGCGTGGTGGATCGCGTCGAAGTAGCTTGCGCGCGAGCCCCGGTCGAATGGCTCGGCGTCGCGCGCCGTCGCGACCACGAGCCCCTCCGGGGCGGCGCCCACGAAGGGGTTGAGAGGATGTGGCCTCAGCAACACCTGAAGGTCGGCGAGCTCGGGCGAAGCGGTCCGGATCCGCTCGTTCCACTCGCGGACGAACTCGCTCTCCTCCGGAGCGATGAAACGGGACGAGCCGAGATACAGCACGAACGGCCGCGCGGGATCGAGGCCGGCGGCCTCGCAGAACTCGTTCCGAGGGTGAGCCGTGTCCCAGCGAAACCAGTGGTCGTACGCGACGGCGCCCGTCACGATCACGCGCTCCTCCGGCACCCCGTGGAGGCGGACGGCCTCGGAGCGCTGGACGTTGTTCCACACTGCGACGAGATCGGGCAACTCGTACATCCCGCCTTTCACGGTGAGGTTGTCCCAGCTGTGGACGGCGAGCACGCTCGGCACCCCCATCTGGCCGGCGCACCGGACGTAGTCGGTCTGCGGGGAGCCCGGGTCGACCAGCGGGGTGACGAGGATCGCATCGGGCTCGAACTCGCGGACGAAGCGCTCGAGGCCCGCTGCGACGGGAACGCCCTCGTCTGCGAGCCGCAGGACGGCTCGGGCCGCGGCGCGCCCGCGCGCCGAGCGGAAAACGGGCGCGCCCAGGACCCGCAGGGCCCGAGGGATCCGCGCCGCCAGACGCGCGCGCGGCTTCTCGGCATCGGCGTAGTCGGGCTCGAGATAGCGAAGGTAGTCGAGCGCGAGGCGGAAGCCGCGGCCGGCAACCGCGATCCCCGCCCGCTTGCGCGGCGGCGCCGGCCCGAACGTGACCCGGGGACACTCGCGAGCGACTTCCTCGAGCACCCGATTCGTCTCGGAGATGCCCGTCTTCGACATCACATCGAGCGCCACATGCACTCGATGCCCTCGGGAATCGAGCTCGCGGAGCACCCATTCGAAATTGCGCGCGAGGATCCCGTGGGACATGAAGAAGAGGATCTTCAAGGCCGCTCGCGCGCGAAGATCCCGTACCAGTGCCCATGCGGGCCGGGAGGGTCGAATCGCGCTCGGAGGCTGAGACCGTGCCCCTCGATCAGACCGCTCATCTCCTCCGCTTCTTCCTCGTTCACCTCGATCATCAGGCTGCGAAGATCCTTCGAAGCGAGGGTGAACGGGGCGCCCTGGAGCACGTCGAGCTCCGCCCCATCGACATCAATCTTCAGGTGGGTCGGCTTGGGCAAAGGAAACTGCGCGAGCAGGTCGTCCAGCGTGTACGTCAGCACCGGCTGGCGGTAGAGGGGCGCGAAGCTCCCCTTCAGAAAAGGTCTCGCCCCCGTGCTGTGAAGCCCGGCTCCAGGCTCGAGATCGCGATAGTTGAAGTAACCGAGACCCGTGCTGGCTCCCAGTGTCACGTTGAGGGGGAGGACGGTGTCGCTCACGTCGTTGAGGACGATGTTCTCGCAAAGCGAGGCGAAGGTGGCATACGCCGGTTCGATCGCGACGACCTCGACGCTCCTGCCCGGGGCCTTGGCGGCGACAAGGGAATACGCGCCGACATTGGCACCCACGTCGTAGAGCACGTCGCCCGCAACGAGCCATTGCTCGACCCACTCGATCGTCCAGGGCTCCTTCGCACAGGAGCGGATCCGCATCGGGGCGTACTTCGAGTCCATGTAGAGGTAGATGTCCTCGGCGGCGTAGTCGAGCTTTGCGATCGACACGCGGTGCTCGAGCCGGAAGAGTCCTGTCCGGCCCAGCTGCTGGAGGATCGAGAGCCCGCGCCGCGTCCGGCGGGCGTACATGAGCGCCCCTTGCCAAAGCGTCGCGACCCGTCCTGGCTTGCGCTCCATCAGGCCCCCAGCGCCGCGGGCGCGCGACCGGCGGACGGACGGCCGGGTCGAGACGCCCGGAAGGAGGACAACGTCGTTGCGAGACGCTCTGCGTTCCGGGATGACGCATCGACGAGCACCGGGGCCCCTGGGAGGCAGCGTCGCATGGCGGCATGGAGGAACCGGGCGATCGCTTCCTCGTCGGGCTGGAACTCGAGGAATCCCCGCATCGCGTCAGCGACGCCATCCGTCGAGTCGACATCAACCGTGATTCCGTAGCCTGCATAAAACGGACGGCCGATCGTCAGCACCGGCTTACGGTACAAGAGCGCCTCGAGGCCTACGGTGGAGCTGATCACGGCCACCGCCTTCGAGCGCTCGATCAGGTCGTGCGTGTTCGTGTGCGGGTCGACGAGCCGCACCCGAGGGATCTCCGAGAGCCCGCGCAGAAGGGTGAGGGTGTTTCGACCGATCGAGAGCGGATGCTCCTTCAGGACGAGCTCGTAGCCCTCCGGCAGCGCTGCGGCGGCGCGCTCGACAATCGCGGTCTGATCGGCGAGGTGCGGGATCACTCGCTCGATCTTGTAGTCGTCGACCACATGGAGCGGGAAGTAGACGAACGGGCTGGACGGAATCGACCGGTAGAGCGACTTCGCACGCGCTCTCCGGATGAGCTGTCTCGCATGGTCGGCGGCCCAGTGGCCCGGACGGAGATAGTCGTTGTTCCGGTCCTCGCCGAGCCGCGCCACGACGTATGCACCCGCCCGGCGGACTCGCTCCATCGTGATTCCAACGTGGCGATGGGCCCTAATCGGCTGCGCCCTGCTCGTGTAGTCCGCGATGAAGCTCTCCACCTCGGCGCGCTCGGCAGGCGCTAACGGTCGGATCTCTTCTTCGGGAACGATCGGCGCGTGCATCGTGTCCTCGTAGAGCCGGAGCGGCCGAGGGAAGATCGTGTAGAAGAGAAAGAGTGTCGGCACTCCGAGCCTGCTTGCGATCGCATGGGCGGCGGTGCGCGGTGTCTCGCTCCCGACTTCCGGCACGACGACATCGGGCCGCAGCTCGCCGAACAGTGTTTCCAGGGCCCTGAAGTACCCCACCGTGCGGGTCGCCGACGCCGCAGGAGAGAGAGACGCGCTCGCAACGTCCGTGCGATAGACGTCGGTGACGCTCTCGATTTCGTACTCCCGCTCGATTCGAGCGATCTCCTCGGCGAGATCAGCGGGCTCGATCCTTTCCATCCGGTCGAGGAGCGACACCGCCTCGAAACCCCGCTCTCGCAGGCGTCGTGCCGACCGGCGCGACACCGTCACGTGGGTGACCTCGTGGCCGCGGGCCACCAAGTGGGAACCCACTTCTCCGTAGAAGTCGCTCTCGAACAGCTGGATGGTCAGGAAGAGGAAGCGCATCTCGGTTCGCAAGTGTAGGTTCGCCGTTCGTGACACGGCTCATCAGAACCGTGCGGAGGCTTGCGTTACCGCTCGATACCGCCGAGCGGCACGCCCTCGTCGCGCGCCTCGCCGGGGAGCCGGACAGCATCCTCGACGTGGGCGGGACACAGGGCACGCTCGGGCTCTTCCTGCCGCGGGCCTCGATCACGACGGCCAACGTGGAGCCGCCGGCCGACATTCTCCTGGACGGTGCGGCGGGGCTGCCCGTCGCGGACGACGCGTTCGACGTCGTTACCAGCATCGACGTGCTCGAGCACCTGCCCCGGGAGTCCCGGGCCGACCACATTCAGGAGCTCGTTCGCGTCGCACGTAGGCGGGTCGTCGTCTGCTGCCCACTCGGGACGCCGCAGCACAGCGCGTCGGAGCACGCCCTGCACGCGTGGCTCGAGGGTGAGACGGGAGCGCGACATCGGTTCCTGGCCGAGCATCTGAAGCTGGGATTGCCGACGGAAAGCGAGCTGCGTGCGCTCGGCGACGCCGCTCGGGGCTCGTGGCAGCTCTCCTGCAACGGCGACTTCCGCCGCACCGAGGCGCTGTTTCGCTCGAGCATTGTCGCCAGAAGCAATCCGGTCTCCGCCCTGCACTACCTCGTTCGGCGGCTCGCAACCCGCCCTCAACTCACCCTTTCCCCGTCGGCGGCCGCATTCGCGAATCGTGCATTCCTGGTCGGCGACCTGAACGGGCCCTCCCGAGCGGTCGTCACACGGACGCCGAGGCCGTAATGCGGCGAGTCCAGACGAAGCGAGAGAACCATCCTTACAAAAGGTCAACGTCTGCCGGCTACTGTGCCCCTCGTGCTCGCGCGCCTCCTCACAATCGTCGTGGCCCTCGCGGCCGTTGGCTCCACCGGCGTCGCGGCTTCGAGTAGCGGGACCGCGCCGCTTCAGACGGGCCTTTTCGACCCGGCGTCCTTCGAGTCCAACCCCGCCCTCAGCTTCGCCCGGACGCGCGCTGCGGGCGCGGGCTCGGCCCGACTCATCCTCGAGTGGCGTGCGACCGTCCCGCGTGACGTTCGCCCGGTCGGGTTCGACGCGGCGAACCCCGACGATCCCGCCTACGACTGGAGCTCTTTCGATCGTCAAGTCCGACCTGCTCTCTCCGCGGGACTGGAACCGATCGCGATCCTCTTCCTCGCTCCCCGCTGGGCCGAGGGTGCGAACGGCGGCTCAGGGATCGACCGGCCTGATCCCGACGAGCTCGGCATGTTCGCGCAAGCGGCCGCCAAGCGCTACGACGGGCGCGAGGGCAGGCCGCGGGTTCGGCATTGGCAGGTCTGGAACGAGCCGAACATCAGCCTCTACATGACGCCGCAGTTCGTGAACGGGAAGCCGTTCTCGCCCGGCCACTACCGGAAGATGGTCAACGCCGTTGCGGGCGCCGTCAAGACGGTGCGGGCCGACAACCTCGTCGTCGCCGGTGGGACCGCGCCGTTCAGGGACATCACACCCGAGGTTGTAAAGGTCAATCCTCGCTGGGGGCCATTGACGTTCATGCGCGAGTTTCTCTGCCTCTCGAGGGCACTCAAGCCGACGTGCTCCGACAAGGTCACATTCGACGCCTGGGCACACCACCCGTACACCTCCGGAGACCCGACCCATCACGCGGTTCTCCCGGACGACGTCTCGCTCGGTGATCTGCCCGAGATGCGAAAGGTTCTGGACGCCGGGGGCCGGACTCGCCACATCACCTCACGCGGCCCCGTGCGGTTCTGGGTGACCGAGTTCGGGTGGGACACGAAGGGGCCCGACCCCCGCGGCGTTCCGCTCGCGCTCCACGCGCGCTGGGTCTCCGAGGGGCTCTACCGCATGTGGAAGAGCGGCGTCAGCCTCGTCACCTGGTTCCAGGTCAGGGACGACTCGCTCAAGGACAGCTTCTACCAGTCGGGCCTGTGGTTCCGTGGCGCCACCCCCGCCGCCGATCGCCCGAAGCCTGCGCTGCGCGCCTTCCGCTTCCCGGTCGTCGCGATCCCGGAGTCGCGTGGGGTGCGCGTCTGGGGACGGACTCCGTTCGGAAGAGCAGGCCGCCTCGTCGTGGAACAGTCGTCCCGGGGCGGCTGGAAGGTGCTCGGGCGACTGAGCGCAGATCGGAACGGCATCTTCGAGCGAGTCTTCGCGACCTCGCCCGTGGGCTCGGTTCGCGCTCGCCTCTCGTCGGGGGAGCTCTCGATCCCGTTCGCCGTGCCGCCCGTTCCGGATCAGGCGTTCAACCCGTTCGGCCAGGAGACACTGCTCGAGCCCAAACGCAAGCGCTGATCCGACGGC
>DATLXM010000121.1:0-18848 GCA_035575835.1 Gaiellaceae bacterium | reverse complement strand
AAGCCGATCACGCGCTCGCCTGCAGTCTCCTGGAGCTCGCGGGCCAGGCTGCGGCCGGAACGCCCGGCGCCGACGATCAGGACGCGCTTGCCGGCGCGGTCGCGGAGCTCGGGGAGCGCGCGGAGCGCCAGTCTCGACGCGGCCACGAGCACGAAGCAGAGGAGCGCGTCGACGACGAAGATCTGCCACGGAAACTCCTTCAAGGGCCGCGTCGCCACGAGCAGGCCGAGCGCGATCGCGGCCGAGAGGAAGGTCGCGGCAGCCAGCGAGGAGAGATCACGGGCGCCCGCGAAGCGCCAGATTCGCCGATAGACGACGAATGCGACGTAGGCGACGTAGCGCGTTCCGAGCAGGATCGGCAGGGCCGCGAGGTAGATCTGGCGCTGGTAGCCGGTGCCGAGACCGTCCACGAGCAGGAGGTAGGCGACCGTGAACGAGACGAGGATCGCGGCGAAGTCGGCGAGCACCTCCACGAGCCGGCGCGGCTGCACGAGCGCGCGGATCGGAAGCCCGGTCTCCGTGTCGCCCCGGCGACTGCGCTCCTCGAGGTCGGCGAGGACGCTCGCGAACTGTACGAGGAGGACGAAGGTGAGTAGGACGCCGAAGATCGTCACTCGCGGCTCGTCGAGGATGTTGTAGGCGACGCCGGTCGCACCCACGGCGGTCGCGACGGCGGCGAGGAGTGCGACGGCTCGCCGCTCCGAGAGGCCGTGGTAGACGAGCCGGTGCGAGCTGTGGTCGCGGCCGCCCTGGGTCACGGGCCGGCGCTCGAGCAGCCGGACGATCGTCACGAGCGTGGTGTCGAGGATCGGCACGGCGAGGACGAGGAGCGGCAGCAGGATCGTCGTCACCGTCGTCCCCGCGACCTTCCAGCTCGAGGAGAGCGCGAGCGCGGCGAGGGTGAACCCGAGCACCTGGCTGCCCGAGTCGCCCATGAAGACCGCGGCGGCGCGGCCGGGCCGGAGGTTGAATGGGAGGAAGCCGACGCAGGCCAGGCCCAGCGAGAGCGCGAGCACGAGCGCGACCCGGTTCGGGTGCTCGGTCACGGCGTCGAGCGCGTAGTAGGCGCAGGCGATCGCCGCGAGGGTCGCCGCGAGCCCGTCCATGTTGTCGAGCAGGTTGAACGCGTTCGTGATCCCGACGAGCCAGACGAGCGCGAGCGCGACGGCGAGCACGTCGTTCGAGACGAGCTCGACGGAGAGCCCGCTCGCGAGCACGATCGCGGCGGCGCCGAACTGGGCGCCGAGCTTCGCGATCGGTCTGAGCGTCCAGAGGTCGTCCGCGAGCCCGGCCGCGAAGAGGAGCGTTGCGCCGGCGAGCACGCCGAGGATCTCCGAGCTCGCGTCCACGGCACCCACCGCGACCGCGAGCAGGATCCCCGCTGCGAAGCCGAAGAAGATCCCGACGCCGCCGAAGCTCGGCGTCGCGCGCTCGTGCCAGCGCTCGCCCGTCGGGACCGCGACGAGCCGCTCGCCCAGGGCCCGTCCGCCGAGAGCAGAGTGGAGGAGCGTCCAG
Organism: Gaiellaceae bacterium; assembly: GCA_035575835.1. GTDB lineage: Bacteria > Actinomycetota > Thermoleophilia > Gaiellales > Gaiellaceae > Gaiellasilicea. The sequence goes on along the minus strand of DATLXM010000121.1, from coordinate 17,333 downwards.
AGGACGAGGGCCGCGACCGGGAAGGCCGCGATCGTGACGGCCGCGCTCACGAGCGGAAAGGGTACGGAAGCCCGGTTAGGGCTTTGTGTGGGGACACGAGCCCTAGACTAAAGGGCACGCGTGTCGACCTACCTCGACCTCTATCGCTACCGCGAGCTCTTCGGCAGCCTCTTCCGGCGCGACCTGCGCTCGAAGTACAAGGGCTCAGCGCTCGGCCTCCTCTGGTCGCTCGCGCACCCGGTGATGCTGATGCTCGTCTACCTGCTCGTCTTCTCGGTGATGCTGAAGATCCAGGCGGCCGACTACGAGCACTACTGGCTCTTCCTGCTCGCCGGCCTCCCCGTCTGGGTGTTCTTCGCCACCTCGCTCCAGGCGGCCTCGCGCAGCCTGATCGAGAACGCCAACCTGATCCGCAAGGTGCGCTTCCCGCGCCAGCTCGTGCCGCTCTCGGTGGTGGCGACCCAGCTGGTGGGCTTCGCGGTGATGCTCGCGATCGTGGCCGCGCTCAGCCTTGCCTACGTGCCGGCCGCGCGCGACACGGTCTGGCTCGCGATCCCGCTCGCGGCGCTCGCGATCTGCCTCGTTGCCGGTCTCTCGCTCGCAGTCGCTTCGTTGAACGCGCTCTACCGGGACGTCGAGCATCTCGTCTCCGCGCTCCTCCTGCCCTGGTTCTTCCTGACCCCGGTCCTCTATTCGCTCGAGGGAATCCCGGCGGTCAGCGACCACCCCCGCGTGGTCGACGTGCTCCACTGGGGCAACCCGCTCACCCCCGCGATCGAGGCGGTACGCGATCCGCTCTTCTTCGGCACCGTCCCCTCCGCCGGAGACACGATCTATCTCGCTGTCTCGGCGCTGCTCGCGCTCGCGCTCGGCGCCTTCGTCTTCAGCCGCGTCGACGATCGCGTCGCGGTCGAAGTCTGAATCGGTGAGTCCGCCGACCCTGTCGGTCTGCTGCATCACGCGCGGGCCGAGTCGCCGCGTGGCGCTCCAACTCGGCCTCCTCCGCGCCGTCGCCGACGAGATCGTCGTTGCCGTGGACGACCGGATCGATCCCACGCTGCTCGGGCCGCTCGTCGACGTTGCGGACGAGCTCGTGCTCTATCCGTACGAGGATCCCGTCGACCGGCCGGTCGGCTGGGTGCACGCGCTCTGCCGCGGCGATTGGATCCTCTGGCTGGATGACGACGAGATCGTCTCGAGACGTCTTCTGGCCGAGCTCGAGGCGCTGATCCAGGCGCGCGATGTGACGCATTACTGGCTGACGCGGCGGTGGCTCCACCGCGATGCGCGTTCGCTCCTCGACGACCCGCCCTGGTACCCCGACTACCAGCTCCGGCTCGTCCGCAACGACCCTGCGCTGCTCTGGTTCCCCGGGATCACGCACTGGCCGATCGAAGCAGTAGGACCGCGTCGCTACGTCGAGGCGCCGATCTACCACACCGATCTCCTCCTCAACCCGCTCGAGCGGCGGCGCGACAAATCCAGCCGCTACGAACGCGTGCTCCCGGGGAAGCGGGTCGCCGGCCTGCCGCTCAACCACGCCTTCTACTTGCCGGAGAACCGGACTGGGATTGCGCTTGCATCGGTGCCGGACGAGGATGCGAGACAGATCGAGGCGGCGCTCGCCGGCGACCCCTGGGGTGAGCCGACATCTCCCCCGGATGACCTGCGCCGCGCGACCCGGATCGAGGTCGACCTGCACTGGCACGGGCGGCCCGCGACGCCGGAGCTGTATCGGGCCCGCCTACGTCCACTCCGGGATCGACTCTCCCTCGCTGCCCGTGAGACCGCCGCGCTCGACGTCGAGGTCGCGAACGAGGGCACACACACGTGGCCGCCAGGCACGCTCGGCTCCCCGCAGATCCGCGTCAGCTACCGCTGGCGGGCGCCGGATGGCAGCGTCGTCGTCGGGGACGGGCTGCGGACGCCGTTCCCACACGCGGTGCGCCCGGGCGAGACCTCGCTCGTTCCGGTCGACGTGACGGCGCCCGTTCGGCCAGGGTCGTACGTGCTCGAGCTCGATCTCCTGCACGAGCACGTGCGCTGGTTCGGCGCCCCCGTCACGCTCGGCGTCGAGGTTGCGCCGCAGCCGCTCGTCCTGCTCGCGGGAGCCGACGAGGACACGCTCGCCGACCTCGCCGCGGCGGTCTGCGAGGCAGTACCCGACATCGAGCCGGCCTACGTCGGCGCGGCGAGCGCCAACGAGGGCTACCGCTCGGTGCCGGGTGCTCGCCGCTACGTTCTCGAAGGCGGCAGCGTCTCGCGGCCGGCAGTCCTCTGGCGCGCCGCTCGGCTGCTCGTGAACGCGCGACGCCAGCGCCGAGGTGGTCGACCGACGGTGGCGGACGACTTCCTCGGACCCCTCGCGGAGGTCGGTCTCGTGCTCGATCTCGGCCGAGTGATGGGACGGCGCGAGCGGTTCCAGCACCGGGCCGCGATGCGGGCGGCCCGTACGCTCGGGATCCCGGTGGTCGAGGTCTCCGACAGCGAGGAGGCGCTCGCGGCCGCCGCGACGCCGATGCCGTGGTGACGGCGGTGCTGCCTGACCAGCTTGCGGGGCGGCTGCGCGGCCGTACCGTCCTCATCACCGGTGGCCTGGGCTTCATCGGCTCGAACCTTGCCTTCGCGCTCGTCGATGCCGGTTGTGACGTCACCCTCGTCGACGCCCTCGTACCCGGGCACGGCGGCAACCTGGTGAACGTCGATGGCCTCGAAGAGGTTCAGGTCGTCCGAGCCGATCTCCGCGACTCCGATCGGCTCGCGCCGCTCGTCGAGCGTTCGGAGCTCGTCTTCAACCTCGCCGGCCAGACGAGCCATCTCGACTCGATGGAGGATCCGTTCGGGGACCTCGCGCTGAACTGCGCCGCGCAGCTTGCGCTGCTGGAGAGCTGCCGGCGGCGCAACCCGAACGTACGCATCGTCTTCGCCGGGACGCGCCAGGTCTACGGCCGGCCGCGGGCGCTGCCGGTCTCCGAAGAGCATCCCGTCGAGCCGGTCGACGTCAACGGGATCCACAAGCTCGCCGCGGAGTGGTACCACCTCCTCTACGGCCGCCTGTACGGCCCCGTCGTCAGCGTCCTCCGGCTGACGAACACTTATGGCCCGCGCATGCGTGTCCGCGATGCCCGCCAGACGTTTCTCGGAATCTGGATCAAGCAGCTGCTGACGGGGGAGCGCGTCCAGATCTTCGGGGACGGCTCGCAGCGGCGGGACTTCACATATGTGGACGACGCGGTGCGGGCGCTCTGCCTCGCGGTCGTCGACGACGCCGTCGCGGGCGAGATCCTCAACGTCGGCTCCCGCGAGACGGTCAGCCTGCTCGACCTCGCGCAGCGCCTCGTCGCGCTGAACGGTGGCGGCGCATACGAGCTCGTCCCGTTCCCGTCGGACCGGCTCGCGATCGACATCGGCGACTACTTCGCCGATTCGTCCAAGCTCGAACAGCGTCTCGGCTGGCTGCCCGAGGTCGATCTGGACGAGGGCCTCAGTCGAACGCTCAAGTATTTCCGCGCGCACGGCGAACGCTACTGGTGCGGACCGGAGTGACGGTTCCCTTCCTCGATCTCCGGCGACAGACCGGGGAGCTGCGCGGATCGCTCGACGCCGTCGTCGCGTGTGTGCTCGACAGCGGCGTCTTCCTCGGCGGATCGGAGGTGACGGCGTTCGAGGAGGAGTTCGCCACCTGGTGCGGCGCGCGCGAGGCGGTCGCAGTCGCGTCCGGAACTGACGCTCTCGAGCTCGCGCTGCGCGCCGTCGGCGTCGAACGGGGCCACGAAGTGATCACGGCGGCGAGCACGTGTGTTCCGACGGTCGCGGCGATCGTTGCCGCGGGCGGCACCCCGGTTCTCGCAGACGTCGACCCCGTCACGTACACCCTCGACCTCGATTCAGTGCTGGGAGCCTGCGGGCCGCGCACGCGCGCCCTTGTCCCGGTCCACCTCTACGGGCAGTGCGCCGACCTCGGGGCCCTGCTCGGGCTCGCCCGCGATCGCGGTCTGGCGGTCGTGGACGACGCGGCGCAGGCGCACGGCGCCGAATTCGGCGGCCGGCGCGTCGGCGGGCTGTGCGACGCAACCGCGTTCAGCTTCTACCCGACGAAGAACCTAGGCGCTCTCGGCGACGGCGGCGCGGTCGTGACCGACGATGCCGGCTTGGCGAGCCGAATCCGGCGGCTCCGGTCGTACGGAGAGGATGAGCGCTACCGCTCGGTCGAATCCGGTCGAAACAGCCGACTCGACGCGCTCCAAGCGGCCGTGCTGCGCCTGAAGCTGGCGCGACTCGAGGGCTGGAACGAGCGGCGACGTGAGCTGGCGGGTCGCTACGGCCGCCAGTTGGCGGGGTTCGAGCTCACGCTCCCCGCCGAAGCGGCCGGGACGCGCCACGCGTGGCACCTCTACGTCGTAAGGGTTCAGGAGCGCGAGCTCCTCCGCGCGACGCTCGCGTCGCGAGGGATCGAGACGCTCGTCCACTATCCTCGCGCCTTGCACCAGCATCCCGCGTACGGAGCGCTCGCTCGCCCGGGTCTCGAGCACAGCGAGGCGCTGGCGGGATCGGCGCTCAGCCTGCCGCTCTACCCCCAACTCCGGGACGACGAGGTCGACCGCGTATGCGCGGCGGTCGACGAGGTGCTCTCGTGAGCCTTCGCTGGAAGCTGAAGTGGCTCGTCAAAGCGGTGACGCCGCCGATCATTCTCCTGCTCGTGAAGGTGGTCTCGATCAAGCTCGGCCTGCGCAGACCAGACGAACAGCTCGAGCACGCGCCTCCTACCGCCGGGCCGGACGCAGACGCAGACGCAGAGTGGGAGTACGTCCCGGAGGGCTGGGCGCGCACCGCCATCGATTCGAGCGTGAAGGGGTGGGACGTCGAGGCGGTCGCGGCCGCCTACCGCGAGAAGTGGCCTCGCTTCCTGCGGGCAATCGAGGGCGCCCGACCGCTCGGCGTCTACCACGAGGTCGCCGCCGGCGACGACGTCGAGGGCGAGGACGCGGCTGCGCACAACCTCGTGCTCAGCTTCGCGTACGTCGCCGCTCTGGCCGCGCAGGGGAAGGAGCGGCTGACGTTCCTCGACTGGGGCGGTGGGCTGGGGCATTACGGCGCGATCGCGCGTGCCGTTCTGCCGGTCGAGGTCGACTATCACTGCCGCGAGGTCGCGCAGACCGTCGCCGTTGCGAGCGAGACCGGCGCGGCCGGCAGGTTCGTCTCCGACGATTCGTGGACCGACCGCACGTACGACCTCGTGATGGCGAGCGGGTCGCTCCAGTACGCCGAGGATTGGTGCGCCCAGCTACGAGACCTCAGCCGGGTCTGCCGCGGCTATCTCTACGTGACGAGGCTGCCGTACGCTCGCTCGTCCCCGTCGTTCCACGTGCTCCAGCGCGCCTATCGGTACGGCTACGAGACCGAGTACGTCGGCTGGGTCGTCAACCGTGATGAGCTGCTCGCCTGCGCGGCGAAGCTCGGCCTGACCCTCGAGCGAGAGCTCGTGCTCGACGCGTGGCTCTCGGCGCCGGGTGCCCCGGAGGACCCGATCGGGCATCGCGGTTTCCTCTTCAGCGTCGGCGGCGCCGACGCGCCAGCCGCAGCCTGATACGGCCGTCGAAGAGCCAGGTGTCGTGGGTCGGCTCGTAGGCCGGCACTCCGGCGTGCTCCGTGGGTTCGAGCCCCGCGAGCAGCGATGGGAGAAGGAGGGGATGCTGGAAGGCGGGGTTGCGACCGCCGCCCGGCTCCCAGGGTCGCAACCACCGCTCGGATGACTCGATCGACCCGCCTACCGCCGCATATCCCTCGGCGTGGGCGTCGAGGACCCGCCGCGACCAGTCGGGCGCCGGAATCGCACCCGCGACGAGGTGGGCGATCGCGGCCGGCTCGCCGGCGACGAGCGGCTCCTCCTGGGCGGCGAGCGCTGAGGCCGTTCGCTCGTCGGGGCGGCCGCTGATCGCGACGCCGAGCCGGCGCGCGTCGATCCGCGGTCGCACGTCCACGTCGAGCTCGAGCGGAGTGACCCCGACATCGGCCCACCAGAAGCGGAACTCCTCGAGGAAGTCGAATGCAAGCCGGTAGCGGCCGGGCGGCTGGGGAATCCCGAGGGCGAGCGCGAGCTCGACCGTCTCGCCGGGCGCGATGGGACGCTCGAGCGGAGTCCGCAAGCCGTCCCACACAATCGGGTTGCCGCGGTCGTCGAGCCAGTGGTACGAGACCAGCACGCCCGTCGGAGCTCGGGCGCGCCAGGTGGCGGAGCCGGCGTTCTGGAGCCGCAGCCGCGCGGTTCCTGTGGTGCCGGCACGGAGCTCCGGCAGCTCGTACCCGAGCCAGCGGACTGCGAGCGGGCCGGCCGATACGGGATGCTCGCCGACGCGATTCATGGCGCAGCTAGCCTACTTCGCGTGTCCGAAGCTCCCCTGCTCGTCCGTGCTGCGCGCCTCGAGCCGGTCGAGCGGACCCCTGTGTGGTTCATGCGCCAGGCAGGGCGCTCGCTCCCGGAGTACCGCGCGATTCGCAAGACCCACACGCTCTTCGAGGTCTGCCAGGAGCCGGAGCTGTGCGCCGAGGTGACGCTGCAGCCGGTGCTCCGGCACGACGTCGACGCTGCGGTGATGTTCGCGGACATCATGCTCCCGCTCCTCGGGATGGGCGTCGACGTCGAGCTCGTCGAGAACGTCGGCCCCGTGATCGCGAACCCCATCCGCACGATGGCCGACGTCGAGCGGCTGACCACGCCCGACCCGGAGGAGTCCGTTCCGTTCATCCTCGACGCCGTCCGGATCGTGCGCCGCGAGCTCCGCCCCGACCAGGCGGTGATCGGCTTCTGCGGCGGCCCGTTCACGGTCGCGGGCTACCTGATCGAGGGCAAGCCGAGCCGCGAGTTCCTCCAGGTCAAACGGATGATGTATGCGCATTCCGACGTCTGGCACGCGCTGATGGAGAAGCTGACCGTCGCGTTCTCCTCGTACATCCAGGCCAAGGTGCGCGCAGGCTCGGACGTGATTCAGCTCTTCGATTCCTGGGTCGGCGCGCTCTCGCCGCAGGACTACGCCGAGTTCGTGCAGCCGTACTCGGCGCGGATCCTCGCCGCCGTCGAGTGCCCCACGATCCACTTCGGCACCGGCACGGCGACGCTGCTCCGCCAGATGGCCGACGCGGGCGGCGACGTGATCGGGCTCGATTGGCGGATCCCGCTCGACTGGGGCTGGGAGGTCGTCGGCGAGGATCGCGGCGTCCAGGGAAACCTCGACGGCGCTCTGCTCTTCGGGCCGTGGGATCGGGTCGAGCGGGCTGCGCTGGATGTGCTCGCGCGCGCGGCGGGGCGGCCGGGCCACATCTTCAATCTCGGCCACGGTGTCATGCCAGACACCGACCCGGACGTGCTTGGACGCCTCCGCGCCTTCGTGCACGAGCAGACCGCCCGCGTGCCGGCATGACGACGGCGGTCGTCCTGATGGCGTACGGCTCGCCCGACCGGATCGAGGACGTGCCCGCCTACTACGCCGACATTCGCGGCGGCCGCCCGATCCGGCCCGAGCTGATGGAGGATCTCGTCGCCCGCTACAGGCGCCTCGGGATCGAGGACTCGAATCCCTTGAACGAGATCACGGAGGCAACGCGTGCGCGCCTGGAGGAGGAGCTGGGGTTGCCGGTCTACACCGGTATGCGCCACTGGCAGCCGCGGATCGCCGAGGCCGCCGACCAGGCGATCGAGGCCGGCGCCGACACGATCGTGGGGCTGGTCCTCGCGCCCCACTACTCATCGATGTCGATCGAGAAGTACCGCGGCCTGCTCGAGGAGGCCGTCGGCGACCGCGCCGAGATCCGCTTCGTCGAGCGCTGGGGCTCCGAGCCCGGCTTCGTCGCCCTGCTCGCCGAGCGCGTCGCGGCGCTGTGCGAAAAGACCTCGCACGTCGTCTTCACCGCGCATTCGCTCCCCGCCCGGATCGTCGAGGAGGGCGACCCGTACCGCGACGAGTTGCTCGAGACCGCGCGGCTCGTCGCCGAGCAGGCAGGTGTGGCGGACTGGTCGTTCTCGTTCCAGAGCGAGTCGCCGACCGGCGAGCCGTGGCTCGGCCCCGACATCCTCGAGCACCTCGACGCGCTCGCCGAGTCCGGCGTTCGCGACGTGCTCGTCTGCCCGGTCGGCTTCGTCAGCGACCATCTCGAGATCCGCTGGGACCTCGACACCGAGGCGGTCGAGCGCGCGGCGACCCTCGCGATCGGGCTGCGCCGGATCGAGATGCCGAACGCCGATCCGGGCTTCGTGCGAGTGCTCGCCGGGATCGTCCAGCGGGCCGCCGCTGTACCGTCCTCCACGTGAGAACAGGAGAGATCCGCGTCGAAGCGGTCTCGCGGCGTTTTCGGGTCCACGCGCGCGAGGCGCGCAGCCTCAAGGAGCTGTTCGTCCTCCGTGGTCGCACGGAGGGGGCGGACGTGCACGCGCTCCGCGACGTCTCGCTCCAAGTGCAGCCCGGCGAGGCCGTCGGCCTGATCGGGCGGAACGGATCCGGGAAGTCGACCCTTCTCCGCCTGATCGCAGGGATCATCAAGCCCACCTCCGGCACGGTCGAGGCCGGCGGCAGGATCGGCTCCCTGCTCGAGCTCGGAGCGGGTTTCCACCCGGACTTCAGCGGTCGCGAGAACGTCTTCCTGAACGGCGCGATCTATGGCCTGCGCAAGGCCGAGATCCGCGAGCGCTTCGACGAGATCGTCGCTTTCGCCGAGCTTGAGAACGCGATCGACCGGCCGGTTCGCACCTACTCCTCCGGGATGTACATGCGGCTCGGATTTGCGATCGCCGCGCATCTCGACGCCGACGTGCTCCTCCTCGACGAGGTCTTCGCGGTCGGTGACGAGGCCTTTCAGCGGAAGTGCTTCGGCAAGATCTTCGAGTTCAAGCAGCGAGGCGGGACGATCGTCTTCGTCTCGCACGACGCGACGCAGGTCGAGCGGCTCTGCGAACGGGCCGTCCTTCTCCGCGACGGTGCCGTCGAGCTCTCCGGGCCCACCCACGACGCGCTCGTCCGCTACCGACGCGTGCTGGCCGCGGAGACCGATCCCGCCGAGCGCGCGGCCGGGCTGCGCGAGTGGGGGACGGGCGAGGCGACGATCCTAGAGGCGCGGCTCCTCGGCGCCGAGGGCGAGGAGCGGCAGCAGTTCCTGGCGGGGGAAGCCCTATCGCTCCGGCTCCGGATCGAGGTCGAGGGCGATGTGCCCGCGCCGCACCTTCAGCTCGAGCTGCGTGACGACGGCGGACTCCTCGTCACCTCCGAGTCGATCGAGACCGCGCCGCTCGGCTGGGGGAGCGGCGGCGGCGAGCGCCTACTTCGCTACGACGTGGAGCGGCTCCCGCTCTCCGACGGCCGCTTCCACCTCCGGCTCGGCCTCAGCGACGACAGCGGCCGGGTTCTCCACTGGCTCGACGACGCGCTCGGCTTTCTCGTCTATCCCTCCGGCGACGCGCGCGGCGTCGTCCGGCTGGAAGGGAGCTGGGCGCTCGAGGAGAAGTCCCCACGGTGAGCACACGCACTTGCCCCGACTGGCCGACCCTGATGGAGATCGCGCCCGACCTCCAGTTCAAGCACTACACGGTCGCCGAGGCGCAGCTTCCCGTCGACGTACTGACCACGATCGACCACGTCTCGCTCGGCGACGTCGCGATCTGCTGCGACCTCGAGCACAACGTCTTCTACGCCGCCCACACCGAGCCCCAGGTCGCCGAGGCCCTCCTCGCGACCCACTGGGTCGAGGTGAGCCAGTACACCGAGCGCTAGCGGCGTCGTAGCTCGCTGAGCGGACGGGTGTTGAGCACGTCGCGGCGCCGGGCGCCTCCGCGCCGTGCGGTCGCGACCGAGAGCTGCATCCCGCCGAGCCCGCGGGTGGAGTGGGCATCGGTCGAGCAGACGATCTTCACGCCGGCCGCGAGCGCGCGCCGCACGTGCTCCCCCGAGAGGTCGAGCCGGTCGGGCAGGCCGTTCACCTCGAGCGCGACCCCGGTCTCCAGCGCGACCTCGAAGACGCGATCGAGATCGAGGGCGTTCTCCGGCCGGTGGTTGAGGATCCGCCCCTTCGGATGCGAGAGGCACGCCGCGGCCGGATGCCGCATGGCCTCGAGCACCCGGTCGGTCAGCGCCTCCCGTCCCCAGCGCTGGCCGGCGTGGAGGCTGATCTGCACCCAGTCGAGCTCGGCGAGCACATCCGCGGGGAGGTCGAGCGACCCGTCCGGGAGGATGTCGCACTCGCTCCCGCGCAGGATCCGGAACGGCGCGAGCTCCTCGTTCGCGGCGGCGATCTCGTCGGCCTGGCGCCGTAGGCCATCCGCATCGAGACCTTCGACGACGCGAACCGCCTTCGTGTGATCGCAGATCGCCAGGTACTCGTACCCCAGCTCGCGCGCGGCGACGCCCATCTCGAGCACGGACGCCTTGCCGTCGGAGGCGGTCGAGTGGACGTGAAGGTCGCCGCGAATGTCAGCGAGGCCGACCAGGTCGTCCGGCGGATCCTCGACGCCGAGCTCCCGCAGCTCGGGCGGGCGGAACGATCGCCCGAGAGCCGCGAACACCTCGGCCTCCGTCGGTGCGTCGGGCAGGTCGCCGAGACAGGCGACGTACTCGGGTGAGCCGGTGGCTCGGAGGAGGGCGGTACCGAAGCTCTCGGGGGACGCAGCTACGACCTCGACAGGCACGCCTTCGACCGTCACCCCGACCGCGCGCCGCTCGTCCCGCTCCAGCACGGAGACGATCTGGGGGAGCTCCTCCAACGCGAGTAACGCAGCGTCACTCTGTACGACGACCGCGAACCTCGTCGACAGCTCGCTCCACCGGCGCGGATCCCCCGCCGGCTCGCCGCCGAGCGCCGCCGCGATCTCGCCCACGACGGTCCGGGCCCGATTCAGGGTCATCCCCTGTCGCGGCCCGGCGGTCATGGCTTCCGCGAGGCGACTACGGATCTTCGCCGCGGTCTTCGGCCCGATCCCGGCGACCGTCTCGATCCGGCCCGCGTCGACCGCCTCGCGCAGCCCAGCGAGCGTGCGCACCTCGAGCGCCCTGCCGAGCTCGCGCATTCGCTTCGGCGAGAGCCCGAGGAGCCGCCCGACCCCCACGAGCTCCGGCATCACCTCCGCCTCGAGCTCGCGCAGCTCGGCCAGCTCCCCCGTCTCCACGAGCTCGCGCAGCCGTCCCTCGATCCCGGGCCCGACTCCCTTGAGCGCCCGCACCTGGCCGCTGCTGACAAGCCTGGCCACGTCTGCCGGCGTGGCGCGGATCAGCTCGGCCGCACGGGCGGTAGGCGCGCACCGTGTAGTAGCTCGAGCCGTTCAGGTCGAGCAGTGCCGCGAAGGCCTCCAGGCGCTCTGCGAGCGTGGCGTTGTCCACACGCGCATAGTCTCTCGTCAGTCATGGCGCCAATCGTCGTCCCGTTCCGAGGCCTGTCCGGCAAGCGCCGGATCGACGCCCCAGAAGACCTGCGCGCCCAGCTCGCGCTGGCGATGCTCGGCGACGTCCTGACCGCCTGTGTCGCGACCGACCGCGCCCTCCTCGTCACCGAGGATCCCGACGCCGTTGACCTCGCGCGGGAACTCGGAGCCGAGCACGTCGTCGATCCCGGTGGCGGTCAGGGCGGCGCCGTCGCAGCCGGCCTCGCCGAGCTTCCGGACAAGCCCGTCCTCGTGATCAACGCCGATCTCCCCTGCGTCGTCCCCCAAGACCTCCGGACCTTTGCGGGCGCGGCCGAGCTCGGGGCTTTCGGGTTCGTCGAGGCGGACGACGGGACGACGAACGCGCTCGCGCTGCCCCGGCCACAGCTCTTCGCCCCGCTCTACGGTGCCGGTAGCGCGGCTCGCTTCCGCGAGCACGCGGTCTCCCTCCGGTACGAGGTCGCGCCCGCGGCCATCCCGAACTTGATCGACGACGTCGACACCCGGGCCGACCTCGACCGGCTCGCCGTTCGGGCCGGCCCGCGCACCCAGGCCGCGCTCGGGTTGCTGCGAGCACTGTGAAGGTCGCGCTCCTCTCCGGTGGAGTCGGCGGCGCCCGGTTTGCGCGCGGCCTCGTCGCAGCGGTCGATCCCGCGACAGTGACCGTGATCGGCAACGTGGGCGACGACGTCGAGGTGCTCGGAATGTCCGTCTCCCCGGACCTCGACAGCATCCTCTACGCGCTCGCGGGCCTGAACGACGAGGAACGCGGCTGGGGGCGGGCAGACGAGAGCTGGCACGCGCTCGAAACCGTGACCGAGCTCGGGGGGGAGGACTGGTTTCGGCTCGGCGACCGAGATCTCGGGCTTCACCTCGTCCGCACGCAGGCGCTCCGCGCGGGCGAGCCGCTCTCGGCGGTCACCCAACGCCTCGCGCAGGCGGCGGGGATCGAATCGACGCTTCTGCCTGCGACCGACGATCGACTGCGCACGTGGATCGACACGGCAGCCGGCAGCTTCCAGTTCCAGGAATGGTTCGTGGGGCGTGGCCATCGTGACGAGGTCGACGCGGTTCGCTTCGTCGGGGAGGCCACGGCGGCGCCGGGCGTGCGGGCCGCCCTCGACGAGGCCGACGCGATCGTGATCGCGCCCAGCAACCCCTACGTGAGCATCTGGCCGATCCTCGCGGTGCCGGAGATCCGCGCTGCCCTCGCGGCGCGGCGGGCGCCCTGCCTGGCGGTCAGCCCCCTCGTCGGCGGCCGCGCAGTCAAGGGCCCTGCCGACCGTATGCTCACCCGGATGGCCGGTGGCACGACACCCGCGCACGTCGCCTCCTGCTACGAGGGGCTGATCGACGCGCTCGTCGTCGACGAGGCGGATCCCACCGGGCCGCTCGCAGTCCGTGCGGTCGTCACCCGGACCCTGATGACCGATCTCGCGGCGTCGCGCCGGCTCGCCGAGACGGTGCTCGCCGCGGCATGACGCTGAAGGTCGCCGTCGTGGGGGGAACCGGCAGCTTCGGGGCCGCGGTCGCGAAGCGCCTTGCCGAGGTCGGGATCGAGGTCGTGATCGGCTCGCGCGACGCCGCTCGCGCCCGCGAGGCGGCCGAGCCGCTCGGGATGGAGGGCGCCGCGAACGAGGACGCCGTCGCCGGGGTCGACCTCGTCCTTCTCGCCGTCAAGGCCGAGGCAGCGGTCGTGACCGCGCGCGAGTTGCGCACTGCGATCGGCGCCACGCCCGTCCTCTCCGTCGCCGCCGAGCTCTCCTTCGGCCCCGGTGGAGTGAAGCCGACCTCCGAGACGACCTCGATCGCGCAGCGGATCCAGGACGAGCTCGACGGGCCGGTCGTCGCCGGGCTGCATTCCCTCGCCGCAGCCAACCTCGCCGAGCCACCCGACGAGGACGCGCTCGTCTGTGGGGACGACGCCGACGCGAAGCAACTCGCGCTGGAGCTCGCCTCGAAGCTCGTCTCCGGCAACGCGGTCGATTGCGGACCGCTCGCGAGCGCCCGCGCGCTCGAGGGGATGACCGCCGTGATCGTGAACGTGAACAAGCGCTACAAGGCACACGCCGGACTCCGCGTCACCGGGCTCCCCAACAAGAACGGGCAGTGACCGACGAGGTGCGGGTCTTCGGCCTGCGGGGGATCCCCGAGGTCGAGGCCGGGGACGACCTGGCGGTGCTGCTCGAAGCTGCGTCGGAGCGGGCGGGAGGATTCGAGGACGGGGACGTCGTCGTCGTTGCCCAGAAGATCGTCTCCAAGTCGGAGGGACGGATCGTCCGGCTCGAGGATGTCGTCGCGAGCTTGCGGGCGGTCGAGCTCGCGGGCGATCGCGACCCGCGCCACGTCCAGGTGATCCTGGACGAGTCCGCCCGGGTCGTCCGCTCGCGACCACCGCTCGTGATCTCCGAGACCCACCACGGATTCGTGTGCGCCTCGGCGGGCGTGGACGCGTCGAACGCCAAGGGCGAGGGGACGCTGATCCTGCTGCCGCTCGACCCGGACGCTTCGGCGGCGCGCATCCGGGACGGGCTCCGCGAGGGCACCGGCCGCGAGGTCGGCGTGATCGTGAGCGACTCGTTCGGCCGCGCCTGGCGCCAGGGGACGACGGAGGTCGCGCTCGGTGTTGCCGGGCTGACGGCGCTGCTCGACCTCAACGGTCGTCTCGACGCTGCCGGCTACGAGCTCCACGCAACCCTGGTCGCGCGGGCCGACGAGCTCGCGAGCGCGGCCGAGCTCGTGATGGGGAAGCTCGAACGAGTCCCTGCGGCCGTGATCAGAGGAGTCGATGCCGCCGGCGCGGGCAGCGGCCGCGACCTCGTCATGCCGCCGGAGCGAGACCTCTTCCGCTAGCCAGTGCCGCGAGCCTCTCCCCGATAACCGGCGCGAACTTGAAGCCATGGCCGCTGCAGGCGGAGCCGACGACGACGCGACCGACGTGCTGGAGGACGAAGCTCTCGTCGGGCGTGTTCGTGTAGATGCACGTCTCCGGGAGCCCCGTGCGCGCGGCACCACGAAAGCGGCGTTCGATCCAGTCCGCGGTCCAGGCGGCGAGCTCCTCGTCCGGGACGCCTGGCTCGTCGGGATCGGTCGGCGGCCCGGTGTGGTGGATCCCCGCCTTGAGCCCGACCCCGGGTGCGGCGAGCGCGTAACCGAGCTGGCCGGGGCCGCGGCCCTCGACCGGGTCGATCAGCGACGGCAGACCTCCGCCGTGGTCGAGCGTGAAGTACGACACTGTCTCCCGGGTTGAGACGACGCCGAGCTCGAACCCGAGCGGCGCGAGTAGATCACGCGCCCAAGCGCCGGCCGTGATGACGACGGTCGCGGCGCGCAGCGAGAAGCTCGCGCAGGTGACGAGCACGGCGTCGGGCTCGTGCTCGAGCGCCGTCACGACGCTCCCCTCACGAAGATGAGCACCTGAGGCGAGAGCGCTGTCCCGAAGAGCAGTCAGCGCGAGGTCGGCGCGGACGATCCCTCCGGTCGGCTCCCACAGCCCTGTTTCGCCTTTCGCGACGCGAAGCGGGAAGCGGCGCTCGATCTCGGCCGCGTCGAGGATCTCGCACGCGATCCCGTTGGCCTTGAGCGCGCGGCGCGGTTCGGCTCCCAGTCCCCGAGATCGAGCGAGCCGTGCTGCTCGAGCAGCGTCACCCCGGCCTCGGCTTCGAGCTCGCGCCAGAGCGGCAGAGCCTCGTGGGCAAGCCGCACCCATTGCGGATCCGGGTACGAAAGCCGGAAGATGCGGGAGCCACCGTGACTCGAGCCGCGGTCGTGTCCGACCTGGAACTGCTCGAGGAGGACGACGTCTCGTCCGGCGCGGGCCAGGGCACGGGCTGTGGCGAGGCCCATCACGCCGGCACCCACCACGACGACCTCGGCGTCCACGGGGTGAGCCTACAAGTCGGGCGAGGCGAGCAACTCGAAGAGCTCAGTCGGAGTGAGAGCACGGGTTCCGTACCCGTCGGCGAGGTCGATCCTGAGGTGCCCGGTCTGGACGTCCATGTCGAGGCTGAGCTCGATCGAACGCAGGCGGAGCTCGTCGAGAGCGGCCGCGGCGGCGTCCAGCTCGGCCAGGACCTCGTTGGGAGGCGAGGCCGGGATGGCGTATTCTGTGGGCGTGTACCTCATTGCTGCTTGCCGGTGATCGGCAGCCGACGGCGGCGGTTGAGGGCTTCATTTTCGATCCCTGCGGCCGACCAATCGTGGTGATGGATCTCGTGATGGACCCGAAGCAGATCTCTGACCTGCGGGCACGAATCGCTGTTCTGGAAGCGACGCTCGACGCGACCGACGAGGGTCTGATGGTCACCGATCTCGAGGGAAACGTCGTCGCGGTCAACGCGCCGGCGGAGGCGCTCTGGGGACGAGTGGCCGGGGGCCTCGTGGGTGAGCGGTCACGGCTCACGCCGATGACGCGCACGTTCTTCGACGATGTCGAACAGTTGCGGGCGGGAATCGATCTGATCCTGGCCGACCTCGAGTGCGAGAGCCTCGACGTGCTCGAGCTGACGGATGGGAGAGTTCTCGAGCGACGCTCGTCGCCCCAGCGCATCGACGACGCGATCGTCGGCCGCGTCTGGCGTTTCCGCGACATCACCGAGACCCATCGCGCCCGGCTCGAGTCCCAGGTTCTCGAGGCGCGTTTCCGGCAGACGCTCGAGAATGTGTCGCTGCTCGCCGTTGCGCTCGACACCCAGGGCGGCGTCACGTTCGCCAACGACTTCCTGCTCGAATTGACCGGCTGGAGCCGGGAGGAGGCGATCGGCTCAGACTGGTTCGAGCGCTTTCTCCCCGAGCCCGGCGTCCGGGAGGCGTTCAAGCGCCAGATCGAGACGGGGGACATTCCTCGCCACGTCGAGCGCGAGATCTTCACCCGGACCGGCGCGCGGCGTCTGATCTCCCTGAGCAACTCCGTCCTGCGCGACGCCGACGAGAAGATCGTCGGAGTCGTCTCGGTCGGCGAGGATGTGACCGAGCGCCGGCGGGTCGAAGAGCGCTACCGGAGCACCCTCGAGACTATCTCCCTCGTGGCGGTGGCGCTCGATGCGGAAGGACGCGTCACCTTCGCGAACGACTTCCTGCTCGAGCTGACCGGGTGGTCCCGCGAGGACGTGGTAGGCAACGACTGGTTCGAGCGTTTCGACGACGACCCGCTCGTCCGGGAGGACTACTTCGACTGCATGCGCCGCGGCGAGATCCGCCGGCACTTCGAGAGCGTGCTCCTGACCCGGGCGGGCGAGCGGCGGATCATCCGCTGGAGCAGCACGCTCGAAGTCGACGAGGCCGGGCAGTCGGCCGGGATCGTCACGATCGGCGAGGATGTGACCGAGCAGCGCCAGAGCGAGCAGCTCCTCCGCGAGCGCGAGGAGTACTTCCGGACGCTGATCGAGAACGCCTCGGATGTGATCTCGGTGTTCACCGGTTACGGAACGAGCCTCTACGAGAGCCCGGCCGTGGAGCGAGTGCTCGGCTGGAGCCCCGACGAGATCGTGGGAACGCAGAGCTTCCGGCTCCTGCATCCGGACGACGCGGAGAAGGTCGGGGCGGCCGTCGAAGCGATCCTCGCAGGCGCCGATGTTCCCCCAATGGAGTTACGGCTCCAGCACAAGGACGGAACCTGGCGCACGGTCGAGGCGACGGCGCAGCGCCGGATCCAGGACGGGGTCCCGGTCGTCGTCGCGAACTACCGGGACATCACCGAGCGGCTCGAGCTCCAGGAGCAGCTCCTGCACTCGCAGAAGCTCGAGGCCGTTGGCCGGCTCGCGGGCGGGATCGCCCACGACTTCAACAATCTCCTGACCGCGATCGGCGGCTACACCGAGTTCCTGCTCGCGGGCTTCGAGGAGAGCGACCCGCGTCGCGACGACGCGATCGAGATCAAGCGCGCCTCGGAACGGGCTGCCGCGCTGACCCGCCAGCTCCTCGCCTTCAGCCGCCG
>DATLXM010000120.1:0-2018 GCA_035575835.1 Gaiellaceae bacterium | reverse complement strand
AGAGCGGCTCGTCGGCGCGGGCGGCTTCCGCGAGCTCCTGGAGAAGAACGCGTGCTCGGTGCTGCAGCCGGACATCACCCACTGCGGCGGGCTGACCGAAGCGCGCCGGATCGCGGCCCTCGCCGAGACCTACCGCGTCGCGCTCGCCCCGCACAACCCCCAGGGGCCGGTTTCGACCGCAGCGTCGATCGAGCTCGGCCTCGCGACGCCCTCGTACGTGATCTGCGAGGCGGTCACCTCCGACGTCCCCTGGCGCTCGGAGGTCGCGACCGAGTCGCACCGGATCGACCCTGCTGGGATGAGGGCCTATCCGAGCGAGAAGCCCGGTCTCGGGATCGAGATCGACCTCGACGTCGTCAAAGCGCATCCATTCGAGCCCGAGCTCCTGCAACGGGTCTTCTACGCCGACGGCAGCGTCGGGGACTGGTAGGCGAGATGAGCGAGCGCTTCGTTGGCCGAGTGGCCCTCGTCACGGGTGGTTCGAGCGGGATCGGGGCCGGGGTCGCCGAGCGGCTCCTCCGCGAAGGGGCGAAGGTCGCGACACTCGACCTCACCGAGGGCGGCCCCGACGGCGTGCTCGCGCTGACCGCCGACGTGCGCCGCTCGGAGGAGATCGACGCCGCGGTCGCGCGAGCGGAATCCGAGCTCGGCCCGGTCGACATCCTCGTCTGCTCCGCCGGGATCACCGGCGACTCGCTCCGTACCGTCGACGTCGGCGACGACGAGTGGCGGCGCGTCCTCGCGATCAACGCAGACGGGACGTTCTTCGCGAACCGGGCCGTGATCGCAGGAATGGCCGAGCGGAACTACGGCCGGATCGTCAACGTCGCCTCGATCGCCGGTAAGGAGGGCAACCCGATGGCCGCCGCCTACTCGGCCTCGAAGGCCGCGGTGATCGCGCTGACGAAGGCGATCGGGAAAGACCTCGCCGGCACGAACGTGCTCGTCAACTGCATCGCGCCGGCCGTGATCGAGACGCCGCTCCTCGCCCAGATGAGCGACGAGCACATCGGCTACATGGTCGCGAAGATCCCGATGGGCAGGCTGGGCCAGATCGACGAGGTGGCCTCGCTCGTCGCCTGGCTCGCGAGCGAGGAATGCTCGTTCTCGACCGGCGCGACCTACGACATCTCGGGTGGGCGGGCCGTCTATTGAGCGAGCGCGTGCTCGTCACCGGAGCGCTCGGCTGCGTCGGCGCCTGGGCGCTCAAGGCCGCGCTCGACGCGGGCGACGAGGCGATCGGGCTCGACCTCGGCGACCGCACGCACCGGCTCGAGCTCGCCCTGACGGATGCGGAGCGGGAACGCGTCACCCTCGTCCAGGGCGACATCACCGACCTCGACGGCTTCGGTCGCCTCCTCGACGAGCACGCGATCACGCGCGTCGTCCACCTCGCGGCGCTCCAGGTGCCGTTCTGCCGGGCCGACCCGGTGCTCGGGGCGCGTGTGAACGTCGTCGGCACGGTCAATGTCTTCGAGGGCGTGAAGCAGCGGCTCGAGCGGATCCCTGGAGTCGCCTACGCGAGCTCGGCCGCGGTCTACGGGCCGGACGATCCCTCGCCCGCCCCGGAGAGTGGCGGCTCTGCCCCTGCGACCTTCTACGGCGTCACCAAGCAGGCGAACGAAGGCACGGCGCGGCTCTACTGGGCCGAGAGCCAGGTTCCCTCGATCGGAATCCGCCCGTATGTCGTCTACGGCCCGGGGCGCGACCAGGGCATGACCTCGGGGCCGACGGTGGCGATGGAGGCGGCCGCGCGCGGTGAGGGCTTCGAGATCGGCTACGGCGGGATCGCGCAGTACGACTATGCGCCCGCGGTCGGCCGCGCCTTCCATCTGGCTGCCACCTCCTCGGAAGGTGCCGTCGTCGCCAACTACCCCGGAGTCGTCGCCTCCATGGCCGAGGTCGTGGCCGCGATCGAGGCTGCCGCCCCCGAGGTCGCAGGCCGGATCTCGTTCGCCGAGACGCCGCTGCCGTTCCCGGCCGAGCTCGAGGCCACGGCGCTCGAGCGGGCGCTCGGG
>DATLXM010000119.1:0-9539 GCA_035575835.1 Gaiellaceae bacterium | reverse complement strand
CCGATGTACGGATTGAGCGCGGTCGCCGCCGAGAGCGTCAGCTCGGCGTAGAGCTGGTTCTGCTCCCGGTTGGCCTCGATCCCGTCCACACACTTCTCTGCGAGCAGCCGCGAGGCAGCTGCGAGGAGCGAGATCGACTGAAGCAGGTTCCGCGCCATCAGCGGGACGAACACGTTCAACTCGAAGTGGCCCTGCATGCCGCCGACGGCGATCGCGGTGTCGTTCCCGATCACCTGCGCTGCGACCTGGGTCACGACCTCCGGGATCACCGGGTTGACCTTCCCGGGCATGATCGAGCTGCCCTTCTGGAGCTCGGGGAGGAAGATCTCCGCAAGTCCGGCTCGCGGGCCGGAGCCCATCAGCCGAAGGTCGTTCGCGATCTTCGTCAGGCTGACGGCGACCGTCTTCAGCGCTCCGGACGCCTCCACCAGGCCGTCGCGGGCGGCCTGCGACTCGAACGGATCGGCGGGCGGCGAGATCGCTAGGCCGGTGTCATCGATGAGCAACTTGCGGACGCGCTCGGCGAACTCCGGGTGGGTGTTCAGGCCTGTGCCGACCGCGGTGCCGCCGAGCGGGATCTGGCCGAGCCGCTTGCGCGAATCCCGGACCCGCTCGGCTCCCTGGCGCACCTGCGCCGCGTACCCACCGAACTCCTGGCCGAGAGTGACCGGGACCGCGTCCATCAGATGCGTCCGGCCGGACTTGACGACGTCGTCGAACTCCTTGGCCTTCGCCTCGAGACTGACGGCGAGCTGCTCGAGCGCCGGGAGGAGGTCGTTCTCGAGCTCGCCGAGCGCCGCCAGGTGGACGGCGGACGGGAAGACGTCGTTCGAGCTCTGCCCCATGTTGACGTCGTCGTTCGCATGGACGCCTTCTCCGGCGAGCGCGGCCATCACCTCGTTCGCGTTCATGTTCGAGCTCGTGCCCGATCCGGTCTGGAAGACGTCGATCGGAAACTGGTCGTCGTGCTCACCGGCGGCTACGCGATCTCCCGCGGCGGCGATCCGCTCGGCCTTCTCGGCGTCGAGGAGCCCGAGTTCTGCGTTCACGCGCGCGGCGGCGGCCTTGATCCGGCCGAGCCAGCGCGCGACGGGTACCGGGATCGGCTCGCCGGAGACCGGGAAGTTGCCGATCGCCTTCTGCGTCTCACCACCCCAGAGGTCGCGCTTTTCCTCCGTGCTCACGAGATCGAGTCTAGCGGTGGGGTACTCCGGCTAGACGGTTCGCAACGCGAGACGGCGCTCGAGCGGAAGGTCGCGGAAGAGGCGCCTCGTCCGCTCCGAGAGCTCGGAGGAGAACGCCAAGCCCACGTAGTTGCAGCGCGGGCACTCGCCCGCTTCCTGATAGCGCCACGGCCCCGGGGTGAACATCCGGGAATGACCGCAGCGAAGACACTCGACCGTGCGCCGCTCCACCATCTGCTTGTCGGTTCCCTGGCCGCCCAGGTCGTCCCTCGAACGAGGGATGCCACGAAACTGGTCTACGCGGAGTGGCCGGCGGCGAGGAGCTCGTCCCAGCTGCACAGCTTCACCCGCGGGCGGCCGAGGGGCTCCCCGGCCGTGCGCTCGGCCAGGTCGATCGCCTCCCAGCCGGCGTACACGATTGTGGCGACGCCCCGTTCCGCGAGTACCTGCTCGAGCGTTCCGCCCGAGCGGGGGGGCAAGAGGCCGCCGCGGGCGTCCTCGAGCAGGAGTTGCACGGTCTCGGTCGCGTCCTTCTTGTTCGTCCCGATCACGCCGCTCGGGCCGCGCTTGATCCAACCGGCGACGTAGAGCCCCGGCTCGACGCGGCCGCCCTCGTTGGGGATCGTGGCGGAGCCCTCGTGGAAGGGAACACCCGGCACCGGCACCCCGCGGTAGCCGACGCTGCGAAAGACGATCCCGCAGGAAAGCAGGTCGGTGTCGCCGGTCGAGACCGCGCGGCCGGAGACGAGCTCGTTCCGGACGAGCTCGATCGCCTCCACCTTGCCCTCGCCGTGGATCGCGACGGGCGAGGAGTAGAACCGGAGCCTGATCGCACAGGGCTTGCCCGCCGGCACGCGGACGGCGTACTCGCGCAGGTGCTCGATGCTCCGCTTGACCGTCGGTGCCGCGGCCTCGAGCTCGGCCTCGCTCGCCGGGTCGAGCTCGAGGTCGGCGGGATCGACGAGGATGTCTGCGCCCGCGAGCTCTCCGAGCTCCCCGACCTCGACGGGCGTCCAGGCCGCCTGCACCGGGCCGCGCCGGCCGACGACGACGATCTCGCGGATGCCCGCCTCGTTGATTGCCGCGATCGCGGCGTCCGTGGTGTCGGTCGGCGCGAGCTCCCCGGGCGTCAGCGCGAGCATCCGGGCGACGTCGAGCGCGACGTTCCCGTTCCCGATCACGACCGCCCGCTCGTGCGAGAGGTCGAACGCGAGCTCCTGGAAGTCCGGGTGGCCGTTGTACCAGGCGACGAATGCGGTGGCGGGCCACGATCCGGGCAGATCCTCGCCCGGGATTCCGAGCTGGCGGTCGGTCTGGGCCCCGACGGAGTAGACGACGGCGTCGTAGAGCGACGCCAGCTCCGCGTGCTCGACGTCGCGCCCGATCTCGACGTTCCCGAAGAAGCGGAACCCCGGTTGCTGGGCCGTCTTCTCGAAGGCGCGAGAGACCGCCTTGATCTTCGGATGATCGGGCGCGACTCCGAGCCGGACGAGGCCCCAAGGCGTCGGCAGGCGCTCGATCAGATCGACCTCGACCGCGAGCTCGCTCGCGAGGAGCGCTGCGGCCGCGTAGAACCCGGCCGGCCCGGAGCCGACGACGGCGACGCGAAATCCTTGCTCGCTCACGGCGCCGATGCTACGCGCCTGCGCCCTGCGGGTACGCACGAGCAGATGCGTCAACCAACCGGAGCGAAGGAGCGATCATGAGCGGTCTCGACGACCTGAAGAAGAGTGCGGCAGGAGGAAGCGGCGGTGGCGGTCTCGGAGACCTCCTCGGCGGGCTCGGCGGCAGCGGCGGAGCGGGCGGCGGGCTCGGCGGGCTGCTCGGTGGAATCCTCGGTGGCTCAGGCGGAGGCAGAGGTGCGCTCGGGGGCAACCCGATGCTGCGGATGCTTCTCCCGGCCGTCGCTTCCCTGCTCGCGAACGGCGGTCTGAAGAAGATCCTGGCCGGCCTGCAGGCGAACGGAAAGTCGGCCCAGGCCGACTCGTGGGTCGGAACCGGCGCGAACGAGGCCGTCGCGGGCGAGGACATCCGGAGCGCGGTCGGCGACGACGAGATCGCGAGCATCGCGGAGAAGCTGGGCGTCTCCAAGGACGAGGCAGCCGACGCGATCGCCCAGGTCCTGCCCGACGTCGTCGATCAGATGTCGCCGAACGGCGAGTTGCCGGCCGACAGCGAGCTGGGCTCGCAGCTGGACAAGCTCAAGAAGGCCGGCGAAGCGAGCTAGTCAGAAGAAACGCCGGCCCGTCAGTGCGAGCAGCCCCGCTGACGCTTCTCCCGCGTCAGTGCGAGCAGCCGGAGCCGCAGGCGCCGCCCGAGGTCGACTCGGGCGCGTCTGCGCCTTCCTCGACCGTGAACGAGTGACCGCAGCCGCACGAGGCCTGGGCGTTCGGATTGTCGATCTTGAACCCGGACTCCGCGAGGCCGGTGAGGAAGTCGATCGTGGCGCCCTTCAAGTACGGGGCGCTGTGCGGGTCGATCACGACGGTGACGCCGTGCTGCTCGATCTGCTCGTCGCCCTCCGCCGGACCCGAGTCGAACCCGAGGCCGTACTGGAACCCGGAGCAGCCGCCGCCCTGGATCGCGACCCTGAGGACGCTGCTCTCACCCGTCGAATCCTCCGCCATCAACTCGCGGATCTTGTCCGCCGCGCCGGCGGTCAGGGAGACGAGAGTCGTGGGGTGTTCGACGGTGGCCACAAGGGGATCGTAGCAAGGTCCGCCGAGGGCGCCGAAGCCGCGACTTTGTAACAGCGTCGAGCCGCTTGGTTCGGGGGTTTTCACCTCTCTTCGTGCGCCCGCTCGTGACTTGCTAGCGTTCGCCCGAACCGGATGCTCGGCGACTATTTCCCCTTCCTGGTCTATGCGCTCTTCGCAGCCGTGATCCCGGCCTCGATGATCGCGTTCTCGTTCATCTTCGCGACCCCGCCGAAGCGGCGGGTGAAAGCGCGCTTCCTCCCGTTCGAGTCCGGGGTCTCACAGGGCTCGCCGAAGCAGCAGCGCTTCACGGTCAGCTTCTACCTGACGGCGATGCTCTTCATCCTCTTCGATATCGAGATCGTGTTCCTCTACCCGCTCGCGATCGTGCTCGAGGGGCTGGGCTGGTTCGGCCTGGTCGAGTTCCTCGTCTTCGTCGCGATCCTCGCCGTGGCGTACATCTACATCTGGCGCAAGGGTGCGCTGGAATGGAAGTGATCGTGGGCAGCGGCGCAGGCTCGACGGAGCCGGCATGATCGACAAGTCCGTCGATCAGAGCCGTGCATCGAAGCGGCCGCTCGCGAAGGCCGGCCTCCAGAGCGAGCGCCTGCTCTGGCCGACCAAAGGGCCGGGCGTCTTCGAGCAGGAGGTCGAGGATCTCGAAGACGCGCTCGGGCTGACGACGCTGCAGAAGGCGGTCGCCTGGGCGCAGACGAACTCGATGTGGCCGGACACGTTCGGGCTCGCCTGCTGCGCAATCGAGATGATGTCGATCGTCTCGTCGCGGTACGACATCGCCCGCTTCGGGATGGAGCGCTTCTCCTCCTCGCCGCGGCAGGCCGACCTCCTGATCGTCTCCGGGCGGGTCGCGCACAAGATGGCCGCCCCGCTCCGCCAGGTGTACGACCAGATGCTCGAGCCGAAGTGGGTGATCGCGATGGGTGCCTGCGCGAGCTCCGGCGGGATGTTCAACAACTACACGATCCTCCAGGGCGTCGATCGGATCGTCCCGGTCGACATCCACGTGCCCGGATGTCCCCCGCGGCCCGAGGCCTTGATGGAGGGAATCGTCCGCCTCCACGAGAAGGTGATGGCGGGCGTCCCGCCGGCCTACCAGATCCGCGGAGTCGCCTCGTAATGGCGTACGAGGGCGTTCCGGGGCTCGTGGAGACGCGCGAGGCGTTCGGCGAGACGACGCTCGTCGTCGACCCCGCTCGCCTCGTCGAGGCGGCGACGCACCTGCGCGACGACGCGGGCTTCAACCTTCTCGCCGACATCGCCGCCGCCGACTACCTCGGCTGGGCCGAGCTCGGCGTCGCCGGCTACATCGGCACCGCAGGCGGTCGCGACCTGAACGCGCCGGGCTCGCAGGGCTTTGCGCGCCGGCCGCTGCCGAAGCCGAAGCGCTTCTCGCTCAGCTATCACCTGCTCCGCGTCAGCGACGACCCCGCTCGCATCCGGCTGCAGGTCTGGCTCGACGACGGCGAGGCCGTCGCCAGCGTCGTTCCCGTCTGGCCGACCGCCGACTGGCACGAGCGGGAGGCCTACGACATGATGGGCATCCCCTTCGAGGGCCACCCGAACCTCCGTCGGATCCTGATGGACGACGACTGGGAAGGCCATCCGTTGCGCAAGGACTATCCGATCGGCGGCGAGCCCGTGCGCTTCTCGGGCGAGGAGTAAGAGACATGGCCGTCGTCGACCGCAGCCGCGCCATCTACGAGGGCTCCCGGATCCCGAGCCCGATCCCGACGGCGCTCTCGCCGAACCCGGACGAGGTGCCGTTCGACGACATCCTGACCGTCAACTTCGGGCCGAACCATCCGTCCACGCACGGCGTCCTCAGGCTGATCGTCGACCTGAACGGCGAGCAGGTGGTCGGCATCTCGGCAGTGATCGGCTACCTGCACACCGGCTTCGAGAAGACGATGGAGCAGAAGACCTGGTGGAAGGGCGTCACCTACCCCGCCCGGGTCGACTACGTCTCCTTCCAGTACAACGAGCTCGTCTTCGTCCTCGCGGTCGAGAAGCTGCTCGAGCTGGAGATCCCGCGCAAGGCGACGTGGATGCGGATGGCGCTCTGCGAGCTCGTCCGGATCCACTCTCACCTCGTCTACCTCGGCACCTCCGCGCTCGAGATCGGCGCGATCTCGATGTTCTGGTACACGTTTCGCGAGCGCGACCTGATCCTCGACCTCTTCGAGATGGTCACCGGCGTGCGGATGCACACGCGCTACTTCCAGGTCGGCGGGCTCGCCGAGGACATCCCGCAGGGCTTCTACGCGGACGCGCGTGCTTTCTGCAAGCGGATGCCGAAGGCGATCGACGAGTACGAGGCGCTCCTGGACGACAACAAGATCTGGCTCGAGCGGACCCGCGGAGTCGGACTCCTCTCCGCCGACGACGCGATCGCCCTGGGGCAGAGCGGGCCCGTGCTGCGCGCCTCGGGCGTCGACTGGGACCTGCGCAAGCGCGAGCCGTACCTGGCCTACGACCAGGTCGACTTCGAGGTTCCGGTCTACCACGGCGGCGACGTCTACGACCGCTACCGCGTCCGGATGGACGAGATGCGGGAGTCGATCCGGATCGTCGCGCAGTCGATCGACCGGCTGGAGGAGATGCAGGGCGAGCCGTGGATCGCGGACGACCGCAAGGTCGTGCTCCCGCCCCGCGAGGAGCTGCACACCTCGATGGAATCGCTGATCCATCACTTCAAGATCGTGACCGAGGGCTACCGCGTTCCCGAGGGCGAGGTCTACGTCGCCGTCGAGTCGCCCCGCGGCGAGTCGGGCGTCTACCTCGTCTCCGACGGCGGCCCCAAGCCCTGGCGGGTGAAGTTCCGCGCTCCCTCGTTCGTCGCGCTCGAGGCGACCGCGTCCTGCATGAAGGACGTCGCGATCGCCGACCTGATCGCGGTCGTCGGCTCGCTCGACGCCGTCATGGGAGACACCGACCGGTGAGCACCGCGAGGAACGCGTCATGAGCGCCGGGACGGGGCTGTACGACGAGATCCGCGACCTGGTCGCGCTCTATCCCGAGGCCCGCTCGGCGACCCTGCCCGCGCTGCGGCTCGCGCAGGAGCGCTACGGCTGGCTCTCGCCGGAGGCGTTCCGCGAGGTCGCCGAAGGACTCGGCGAAACGCCCGCCTACTGCATGGCGGTCGCCTCCTTCTACGACATGTTCCACCTCGAGCCCATCGGAACCCACCTCGTCGAGGTCTGCACGAACGTCTCGTGCGCGCTCGTCGGAGCCCAGCAAGTGCTGGAGGCGTTCGAGAGCGGGCTCGGCGTCCACGCGGGCGAGACAACTCCCGACGGAAACGTGACCCTGCGCACCGTCGAGTGCGCGGGCGGGTGCGGCTACGGAACGGTCGTCGTCGTCGACCACCGCTACCGGGAGCACCTGAAGGCCGAGGACGTCCCAGCGATCGTGGAGGAGCTCCGTGCCGGCTAGGAGCATCGTCCTCGCGGGCGCCGACGAGCGCGACCTGACGAAGTTCGACGAGTACCGCGCCGCGGGCGGGTTCAGCACGCTCGCGAAGGCGCGCGCCATGGAACCGCAGGCCGTGATCGACGAGGTGCTCGCGTCCAGCCTGCGCGGCCGCGGCGGCGCCTTCTTCGCGACCGGTCGCAAGGCGAGCTTCATCCCGAAGCCCGACCAGACGCCCAAGCCGATCTATCTCGTGATCAACGCGGACGAGTCCGAGCCGGGCACGTTCAAGGATCGCGAGATCATGCTCCGCGTCCCACATCGCTTCCTGGAAGGCGCGCTGATCACCGCGCACGCGATCCAGTCGAAGAATGTCTTCATCTACATCCGCGGCGAATACCTGGCCGAGTTCGAGGTGCTGCGCGCGGCTCTCGACGAGATCCGCGCGGCCGACCTGCTCGCCGGGGTCACCGTCGTCCTCCACCGCGGCGCCGGCGCCTACATCTGCGGCGAGGAGACCGCGCTCCTCGAGTCGCTCGAGGGCAAGCGGGGGCAGCCGCGCTCGAAGCCGCCGTTCCCGGCGATCTCGGGCGTGTACGCCTCGCCGACGCTCGTCAACAACGTCGAGACGATCGCGACGGTCACGCCGATCATCGAGATGGGAGGCGCCGAGTACGCGAAGATCGGCCCACAGGACTCGACCGGCTCGCGCGTCTTCTCGCTCTCCGGGAACGTCGCGAACGGCGGCAACTACGAGCTCGAGAACGGGACGACGCTGCGCGAGCTGATCTACGACTTCGGCGGCGGGATCCCGAACGGGCGCGAGCTCAAGGCCGTGATCCCGGGCGGCTCGTCGGTGCCGGTGCTGACGCCGGATCAGATCGACACTCCTCTCTCCTACGACGCGCTCGCCGAGGCCGGGACGATGTTCGGCTCGGGCGCGATCATCGTGATCGACGACCGCGCCTGCATGGTTCAGCTCGGCCTCCGGGTCGCGCAGTTCTACATGCACGAGTCCTGCGGCAAGTGCACGCCCTGCCGCGAGGGCACGCGGTGGATGGTTCAGATCCTGCACAAGATCGAGGACGGGGACGCGAGCCAGGCCGACCTCGACCTGCTCCTCGACGTCTGCGACCGGATTCTCGGCAAGTGCCTCTGCCCGCTCGGCGACGCAGCCGCGATGCCCGTCGCGAGTTACATCGACCGCTTCCGCGACGAGTTCCAGGCGCACCTCGACGGCGGCTGCCCGATGGAGGGCGCCTCGTCGCTCGACAACCTGTTCGCCCCGGTCGACCAGCACCACCACGACCCGGTTCCCGACGGAGCGCCTGCGTGAGTACGCCAGAGACGGTGAAGCTGACGATCGACGGCCGCGAGGTCGAGGTTCCCAAGGGGACGGGCCTCGTCGAGACCGCAGCCTTCGCGGGAGTCGAGATACCCGTTTTCTGTTACGAGCCCCGGCTCGGGCCGCCCGTCGGCGCCTGCCGGATGTGCCTCGTCGAGGTCGACGGGATCCCGAAGCTCCAGGCCGGCTGCACCTTGACCGCCCAGGACGGGATGGTCGTCCGAACCGCGGCCGAGTCGGAGAAGGCGGCCGAGGGACAGAACGCGACGCTCGAGTTCATCCTCGTCAACCATCCACTCGACTGCCCGGTCTGCGACAAGGGCGGCGAGTGCCCGTTGCAGAACCAGGCCATGAGCAACGGCCGCGGCGAGAGCCGGTTCTCTGCTGCCGGAGGTGTCAAGCGCACCTTCCCCAAGCCGATCAACATCTCCGCCCAGGTGCTGCTCGATCGCGAGCGTTGCATCCTGTGCGCCCGGTGCACCCGGTTCTCCCAGCAGGTCGCGGGCGACCCGTTCATCGAGATGTTCGAGCGCGGGGCGCTGCAGCAGGTCGCGATCTACACCGACACCCCGTTCGAGAGCTACTTCTCCGGCAACACCGTGCAGATCTGCCCGGTCGGCGCGCTCACCGGCGCGGCCTACCGGTTCCGCGCCCGCCCGTTCGACCTTGTCTCGAGCCCGATGGTCTGCGAGCACTGCGCCAGCGGCTGCGCGCTGCGCACCGACCACCGGCGCGGCAAGGTGCTGCGCCGCCTCGCCGGTGACGACCCCGAGGTCAACGAGGAGTGGAACTGTGACAAGGGCCGGTGGGCCTTCACCTACGCCACCGCCCCCGACCGCATCACCACTCCGCTGGTCCGTGACTACGACACCGGCCGCCTGCGTG
>DATLXM010000118.1:0-23822 GCA_035575835.1 Gaiellaceae bacterium | reverse complement strand
GCATAGCGCTTGACCCCGGGCGTGACGCCGCCGAGGAGATACATGGCGCTCCCGATTCCGAAGGCGATGCTCGTCACGGTCTCGACCGCACTGAAGGCGATTCCGGCTGCCAGTGCCGTGTCGACTTCGACGCCGTGCGCCTTCAGGGCAAAGACGATCGCCGCACTCGCGACTCCGATGTTCCCGGGGGTGAGGGGCAGCGTCCCGGCGAGCTCGAGCGCGGGCACGATCAGGAGGGCGGCGGCGAGGGGGCGGGAGATCCCGAAGGCGCTTGCGATCGCGGTCGCGCCCAGCAACCGGCCGGCCGTCGCGAGTCCGATCCAGCCGAGCATCTGGGCGGCGGCGCGCGGGCAGCGACCGAGCACGCGGAAGGCGTCGAGAACGTGCGCGATCTTGCTGTTGGCCTGCGAGCCGCGGGTCAGGTACGCGGTCACGACGGCGGCCGCCACGACGGCGCCGATGATCGCGAGCGGCCAGGCGGGGAGGGTGCCGGTGACGATGCCGAAGCCGAGCAGGACGGCGAGCCAGACGATGTGCGCGATCCCGACCGAGGTCCCGACGCCGCCCGCAGTCCAGATCCGGCCTTCGCCATGGAGCACGCGGGCGAAGAGGGCGAACCTGAGGGCCGTCCCGAGCCGTGCGGGCGCGAAGGAGTTGAGCAGCGAGCCGCAGCCGTAGCGGGCCGCCGCGTCGAGTCGGGTCGTCCGACCGCCGCAGCGAAGAAGCGCCGAGCGCCAGGCGCAGCCCGAGGCGGCCAGGGAGAGCGCGAAGCCGGCCGACGCCGTCCAGAGCCAGGCCGGGCTTGCCTCGGCGAGCCCGGCGAACCCCTCGCGTACATGGTCGCCGAGCAACTGCGGCATCGAGGCGATCACGGCCACGATCGCGAGCGAGGCGAGGCCCAGGGCGAGGTGGCGCTTGTGCGTGGCGGCGTACGCGATCATTCATCTCCAACGTTCGGGGGGCGCGGTCGGTTCCTACCCCCCTTATCGGCAAAAACACCAGGGCTTTACGCTTCGTTCATGAAGGGCGCGATCGCAGCTGGGCATCCGGTGACCGCCGAGGCGGGGGCCAGCGTGCTCGCGCGTGGCGGGAACGCCGTCGACGCGTGCATTGCGGCCGCCTTCGCCGCCTTCGTGACCGAGGGACCGCTCACCGGACCGGCGGGCGGCGGCTTCTTCCTCGCCCACTCGGAGGGGGTGACGACGCTCCTCGACTGCTTCTTCGCCGTCCCGACCCGGACGCTCGGCCGGATCGAGGAGCTGACGGTGGACTTCGGCTCGACGACCCAGAGCTACCACGTCGGAGACGGCTCGGTCGCCGTGCCGGGCCTTCTCGCCGGGCTGACCGAGGCGCACGACCGCTTCGGCCAGCTCGAGTGGGCGGAGCTCGTCTCGCCGGCGATCGAGCTGGCTCACGCCGGGGTCGAGGTGAGCCCCGCGCAGGCTTTTCTGCACGAGATCCTGCGCGCGGTCTTGCAGCGCGACGAGGGAGGACGCCGCATCTACGGCAACGCCGAGCGGCTCGACACCGTCGACCTGGCTGTGACCCTCGAACGGATCCGGGACGACCCGGCGGCGGCGGTGCGAGAGCTCGTCCCCGAGCTCGAGGCCGACCTCGACGCCTACCTCCCGATCGAGCTGGCGCCGCTCCACGCCTCGGTCGGTGGCCGCGACGTGCTGACGGCACCCGCGCCGTCGCGCGGCGGTGCCGTCGTCGCGTCGGCGCTCGAAGGCTTCGCACGCTCACACTCCCTCCACGATCGAGCCACGGCGCTTCGGTCGGCCTACGGGGGGGACTCCTTCGGTGGGATCACCGGAACCACGCACATCTCGGTCGTCGATGCGGCCGGAACCGCGGCCGGGCTCTCGTCCACGCTCGGAGCCGGCTCGGGGGTACATCGCGGTGGGACTCAGCTGAACAACATGCTCGGCGAGTTCGACGTGATCGGGCGGGGCAAGCTGCACCCGCGGGAGCGGCTACCGAGCATGATGACGCCGACGCTCGTGCTCGAAGACGGTCGCCCCAGGCTCGTGCTCGGAAGCGCCGGCTCCGTGCGGCTGGCCGGTGCGATCGCGCAGGTCGCGGCCGCCGTGCTCGACGGCGCCAGCGTGTCGGAGGCGATCGAGCGCCCGCGGATCCACGTCGTCGGGGAGCGCGATCTCCATCTCGAGGGCGGCTTCTCGCACGAGGAGACGGCGACCCTGCCCGAGGGCGCGTGGAACGTGATCCCGTGGCAGAGCCTCAACCTCTACTTCGGCGGCGCGTCCGCGGTCGAGCTCCGCCCCGACGGCACCCTCGATGCCGCCGGTGACTCCCGCCGAGGCGGGCACGGGATCGTCGTATGACGGTTCAGATCCGCGCTGCCCGCCCGGAGGACGCGGCCACGCTCGTCCAGCTCGGCACCTCGGTCGGGCGCGAGGACGGGGGATGGCTTCTCAACACGAACGGCTGGCGCAGCGTCGTCGAGGAGCGCCGCTACCTGCGTGCGCTCAAGCGCTATCCGCACGCCGCGGTCTTCGTCGCCGAGGACGAGGGCCAGCTCGTCGGCCGGCTCTCGCTCGCGCGGGACAACCATCCATCGAGCCACCACGTCGCAGACCTGGGGCTGATGATCGCCGCGAGCCACCGACGACAGGGGATCGGGCAAGCGCTGCTCGGGCAGGCGGCTGCGTGGGCGCGGGACGCGGGCGTCCACAAGCTCGAGCTGCACGTCTTTCCCTGGAACGAGCCCGCAATCGCACTCTACGAGGCGTTCGGGTTCGAGCGCGAAGGGCTGCGTCGGGATCACTACCGCCGGGACGGCGAGTACG
This sequence comes from Gaiellaceae bacterium, assembly GCA_035575835.1. Taxonomy (GTDB): domain Bacteria; phylum Actinomycetota; class Thermoleophilia; order Gaiellales; family Gaiellaceae; genus Gaiellasilicea. Next base: position 21,012 of record DATLXM010000118.1, on the reverse strand, counting down.
TCGACGCGATCCTGATGGCCTATCGGGTTCCAGCTCCGGGCGACGAGATGTGACGGTCGTCGCTTTTGTGACGTATACAGAGAGTGATGAACGCGCACAGACGCGTCGCCTTGCTCGCGGCGCTCGGGATCCTCGTAGCCGCCGGCCTCGGGACGGCCAGTCGTTCGGCGGCTGAGACCGCGAAGACGCCTCGGCTCGCCGCCTTCGGCTCGTGTGGCCAGCTCCTGACCTACGCCAAGTCGAATGCCCGCCGCTTCGTCGGCCCCTACGGCCTCGGCGTCCTCGACCAGCGTGGCGGGATCGAGACGACCCGGGCGCAGGCGCCGCCCCAGCAAGGCGTCGACTTCTCCGGGACGAACGTCCAGGAGGATGGGGTCGACGAGCCCGACCTCGTCAAGACGGACGGCAACACCCTCTTTGCGGTCGCGAACGGGAAGCTCAACTCCGTCGACGTCAGCGATCCGAAGCCGCGCCTCCTCGACACGCTTGCGCTGGATCCGACTCTGAGCCACGAGCTGCTCCTGCACGGCGACCGGCTGCTCATCCTCTCCCGAGGCGGCTACTGGATCGAGCCACTCCCGGCGATCGCGGCGCGGATCGCGCCCTACCAGCCGGCGAAATCGGTTCTCGCCGAGGTGAACGTCGCCGACCCGAAGCGGCTGCGGCTCGTGCGCACGCTGACGCTCGACGGCTCCTACGTGGCCGCACGGCTCGTCGGCGGCAGCGTCAGGATCGTGACCGCCTCGCAGGCGCCCGAAAAGCTGCCTTTCGTCCAGCCCACGGACGGCACGAAGGAAGCGCTCGCCGGCGCGGCCGAGCGCAACCGTGCGGTCGTCGCCTCCTCTCGCGTCCCCAACTGGCTTCCGACCTACCGGCTCAAGCGCGCCGGAGCCAAGGCCGGGAAGCCGCGCCCCCTCGTCCAGTGCAGGCACGTGCGCAGGGCCTCCGCCTTCTCCGGGCTCGGTCTCCTCACCGTGCTGACGGTCGATCTCGCCAAGGGCCTCGAGCCCGTCGACTCGGTCGCGGTGATGACCGACGGACGGATCGTCTACGCGTCTCCCGAGAGCCTCTACGTCGCGACCGAGCGCTGGGACGACCGCCCCTCGCCCGACAAGCCGACGCAGCAGCAGGACGGCGTCACGACCTCGATCCACAAGTTCGACATCTCGAGCTCCGCCCGCACGCAGTACCGGGGCAGCGGTCAGGTGTCCGGGTTCCTGCTCAGCCAGTGGTCGCTCTCCGAGCACCGTCGCGTCCTGCGCGTCGTCAGCACGGAGTCACCGGCCTGGTGGGGCGAGGGGCGCGAGACCGAGTCGTTCCTGACGACGCTCCGCCATCGGGACGGAGCCCTCGTCCAGGCCGGCCGGATCGGCGGGCTCGGGAAGGGTGAGCGCGTCTATGCCGTCCGCTTCGCCGGCGATGTCGGCTACGTCGTCACGTTCCGACAGATCGACCCGCTCTACACGGTCGATCTCGCGGTGCCCGAGCGGCCGCGGGTGCTCGGCGAGCTGAAGATTCCCGGGTACTCCGCATACCTCCATCCGATCGGCGACGACCTGCTCCTCGGGATCGGCCAGGACGCCAGCGAGGAGGGTCGCGCGCTCGGCACGCAGCTGTCCCTCTTCGACGTCTCCGATCTCCGCCACCCGACCCGGCTCCACCGCGAGGCGCTCGGCCCGGGCTGGTCCGAGGCCGAGTCCGATCACCACGCATTCCTCTACTGGCCGCGTACCGGTCTCGTCGTCGTCCCGTTCGAACAGCGGGCCGTGGGCTACCGGGTCGGTCGCGCGCGGGGGATCGACCCCGTTGGGCGAATCGATCACGAGGCGGGAAAGCTCTCCTTCCGGGCCGGGGTCTGCCGCTCGCTCGTCGTCCGCAACGCCGTGCTCACCGTCTCGGACGCGGGCGTCAAGTCGAGCAGCCTCGCCACGCTCGCCGAGCTGGGCTGGGCCTCGTTCCCGGCGCCCGCGCAGCCCGGCCCCTGAGTACCCTCCGCCCATGAGCCGGGACCCGAATGTCAACGTCGTCGGCGGCGCGCTGCTGACGTGCTCGAACGAGCCGCTCACCGGCTTCTTCCGCGACGGCTGCTGCTCGACCGGATCGGACGATCACGGCAGCCACACCGTCTGCGTGATGCTGACGGAGGACTTCCTCTCCTTCAGCCGAGAGGCGGGCAACGACCTTTCGACGCCGCGGCCGGAGTGGGGCTTCGCGGGCCTCTCCGAGGGAGACCGCTGGTGCCTCTGCGCGTCGCGCTGGCTCGAGGCTTACGAGGCGGGCCGGGCGCCGGAGGTCGTGCTCGGGGCGACGCACGCCCGTGCGCTCGAGGTGGTCCCGATCGAAGCGCTGTTGGAGCACGCCGCTGCTCCCGAACCGGCCTAGCCGCGGATGGAAGGGGACGCGCTCAGCGCGCTCGGCTTCCCGGCGATCGCGGAGCGCCTCGCGGGCGCGACCGGCACCGATCACGGGGGAGACCTGGCCCGCGCTCTCGTCCCGTCCGCCGACCGGGCGGAGGTCGAGCACCGTCAGGCGCTGACGGCCGAGAGCGTTGCGCTGATCGAGGCGTCCGCCGAGCCGCCGCTCGCCGGGATCCACGACATCCGTGAGGCCGGGGCGCTCGCCGCCCGCGGTGGCGTGCTCACCGCGGGCGCCCTGCACGGGATCGAGGAGACGATTCGCGGCGGGGTTCGGCTCCGCGCCGCACTCGAGGAGGAGGAGGTGCCGCTTCTGCGCGAGCTCGCGAGCGCGATCGAACCGGCGCTCGCACCGCTCGCCGACGAGATCGGCCGTCGGGTCGAGCCCGACGGCTCCGACCTGCGCGACACGGCTTCGCCCCGGCTCCGCAAGCTCCGATCCGAGCTGCGCGACGGCCGCCAGCGCGTCGCAGACGCACTGCGCAGGCTCGCCCGCTCGCCGGGCCTCGCCGAGCATCTCCAGGAGGACTTCGTCGCCCAGCGCGGCGGTCGCCCGGTCCTCGCGGTCAAGGCGAGCTCGCGCTCGAGTGTCCGCGGGATCGTTCACGACGCCTCCGGCTCCGGGCAGACGCTCTTCGTCGAGCCGTTCGAGGTCGTCGAGCTGAACAACCGCCAGTCGGAGGCGCTCGCCGAGGAGCGCGAGGAGGTGGAGCGGATCCTGCGGGAGCTCTCGGGCAGCGTCGGGGAGCGGGCGGATGCGCTGACGGCGCTCGTCGAGGCCGCGGGCCGGATCGATCTCGCCCTCGCCCGCGGCTCGCTCTCGCGCAGCTGGCGTGGCGCTCCCGTCGAGATCTCCGACGAGGTTCGCCTGCTCGAGGCCCGCCACCCGCTCCTCGACCCCGGCAGCGCCGTGCCGATCGATCTCGAGCTCGGGACGCTTCGAGCCCTCGTGATCAGCGGCCCGAACACCGGTGGCAAGACGGTCGCGCTGAAGACGCTCGGGCTCGCTGCGCTCCTCCACCAGGCCGGACTGCAGCCCCCGGCCGAGTCGGCGTCGCTCCCGATCTTCGACCAGGTGCTCGCGGACATCGGCGACCAGCAGTCGATCGAGATGAGCCTTTCCACCTTCTCGGGCCACCTGCGCAACCTGATCGCGATCCTCGGCTCCGCGACCGGGCACTCGCTCGTGCTGGTCGACGAGCTCGCCTCCGGGACCGACCCGGTCGAGGGGTCGGCGCTCGCCCAGGCCCTCGTCGAGCGGCTCGTGCGGCAGGCCCGGTTGACGGTCGCGACGACCCACTACGCGGAGCTGAAGGAGTGGGCGAGTGCGACCGGGGATGCGGCCAATGCCGCCACGGGAATCGACCCCGTCACCCACGAGCCGCTCTACCGGATCGCGCTCGACCGGCCTGGCACGTCGCACGCGCTGGAAACCGCCGAGCGGCTCGGGCTCGATCCTGCAGTGGTTGCCGACGCGCGTTCCAGGGTCGCGCCCGAGCGCCTCCAGATCGCCGAGCTCCTGGCCGAGGCTCAGGCCGCGGAACGCGCCGCGGGCAGGGCTCTCGAAGGCGCCGAGGAGGAGCGAGTCGGCGCCAGGGAAGCGGCGGAGGGAGCCCGCGAGCGGGCGATCGCGCTCGAAGCGGAGATCGAGAAGGTTCGCGCGTCCGCGGTGCAGGAGCGCGAGCGTGCCGCCGCTGCGGCCCAGCGCGACCTCGCCGCTGCCCGGGCTGAGCTCGACGCGCTGCGGAAGGAGATCCGGAATGCCGGCAGGCGCGAGCGGGAGGCGAGGCGCTCTGCCCCGGCGAGAGCCGTCCCCGCCGAGCGCGAGCGCGACCGTCGGCTCGGCGCCGCCTCCGAGCGCGCCGCGCGCGTGGAGGAGAAGCTCCGTGCGTTCGACGAGCCAGTGCCGCTCCCCTCCTCGGGGCCGCTCGAGGTCGGCGACCCGGTCGAGGCGCCTGCGGTGGGGGTTCGCGGCACGATCGTCTCGATCGAGGGCGACGAGGCCGAGGTCGTCGGCGCGACGGGGCAGCGAGTCCGGATCGCGCTCTCGCGTCTGACCCCGGGCACCCGCCGGATCGAGGAGCAGCAGCCAGCCGTGCAGGTTCTCGCCGGCGCCCGCAGCGACGTCTCGGACGAGCTGGACCTCCGCGGCCGCAGCGGCCAGGAGGCGAGGGAGGCGGTGCGCTCGTTCGTCGATGCGGCCGCGCTCGCGGGCCTGCCGAGCGTCCGCGTCATCCACGGGCGCGCGACCGGAGTCGTGCGGAAGGCCGTCCGCGACGAGCTCGCGAGCCATCCGCTCGTCGGCTCGACCGAAAGCGACTCGGCCGACGGGGCCACCGTCGCGACCCTGGGTTGAGTCGAGCGGACGTGAGCACCCGCTGGATCGGCCGGGAGAACGTGCGAAAGAGGCTCGAGCGCCTGGACGGAACCCCTGGCCGCACGGTGTACGCCGATGGCCGAGCCACGATCGAGTCGGAGTCCGAGAACATCGTCGTCCGGCCCGCGTTCGGGCTCGCGCACGAAGCCGAGTACGACCGCGTCCGGGTCTCACCGCTCCTCGAGGCGATCGCCGAGGATCACGTGGTCGCCGTGCTCCTGGTCCGGCTCGGCGGCTACGCGTTCGGTGTCTTCGAGGGCGAGCGGCTCGTCGCCTCGAAGGTCGGGTCGCGCTTCGTCAAGAATCGGCACAAGAAGGGTGGCTCGTCTGCGAACCGGTTCCGCCGGCGCCGGGAGGAGCAGGTGAACGACCTCGTCCGCGAGGCCGCGGAGGTGGCTGCGCGCGTCCTCGAGCCCTGGCGCGACCGTTCGGAGTTCGTCGCCCTCGGGGGCGACCGCGGCGCGGTCGATGCCGTTATCGCAGAGCGTGCCGATCTCGCCTGGCTCCGAGAGCGCTCGCTGGGGCGGCTTTTCACCGTCGTGGAGCCGCGACAACGCGTCCTCGAGGCGTTCCCCTACGACCTCTATTCCGTGTCGGTGACGGCCTCCTCGTAGCGCTCAACTGAGAATCGTTCACGTTCTGTTCATCTCGGCGGGATGACTTTTCGGCTCGAGCGCGATACAACCGCGCTCCCATCCACGCTGCGGCGGAGGAGGACATCGTGAGAAAGTTTCTTTGCATCATCGGCCTCGCGGCTCTCTGGACGCTGGCGCTCGGCTCGAGTGCGCTGGCCGGGCCTGGAGGACACAGGCTGTTCCTGAAGAGTGCGACGGAGAACGCAGATCTTTCCCGCGTGACGTTGCCGCTCTATCGCGGAACGAGCCACGGGGACACGGTTTGGTACATCCTCACCGACGCCTCGACCCGCTCGGCCGCGAAGGCCTACGGGATCAACTATGCACCCAAGCTCGCGCTCGCCGCGAACACCGCCGCCGCCCAGAAGGTCACCTGGGGTGCGAACGGCTTCGTGTTCCCGGCGACGGTCGACTTCCGCCCCGCCCGCTCGGTCGTCGCCGGGCCGTACGGGCCGAACGAGGCCGGCTTGCCGCTGACGTCCTTCACTGCAGGGGCGATCGGCGAGCCGGGCTACAGCCCGCTGATTCAGCTGCCCGACGGAACGGTCCTGAACGCCTCGCACATCGCCACCTCGACCGGCAAGGCCGACAAGGCCCACGACCTCGTCCTTGCCTCGCCCGGAGGTAGCGTCAGCTACGAGGAGACATCCGGGTTCTACGGCGGTCACACGATTCACTACATCTCCGTGGACGCGTCGGCGTCAGCAGCGGCGATGCTCGAGAACGTGACCTGGGCGCCGTCTCTCGCCGCGGCTCCCGGTGGGGATCCCGACGACGAGAACCTGAACGGGGCGACGAGCTCGCGGGCCGGGATCATCGCCTTCACGAACGGCCAGACCGGGATCGGTCACCCGAATCGACAGGGGCTCAACTCGACGATCCTCGACGGGCCGCTCGGGGTGACGAACGCCTCGGGGCCGGTGCCGCTCAACATCATCCAGTCGGTGCCGACCGGCGGAGTCGGCAGCACCCTCTACAGCCCGCTCTGGGATGCGCACCTGACCCGCTGGATCCCGTCGATCCCGCTGGCGCAGCGGACGCGGCAAACCTCCTTCGAGGATGTCCAGGCGCTCGCCGCGGCCGGGAAGGTCACGAACGTCGACGGGAGCGCGTGGGGCCGGTCGGGTCCGGTTCCGAACTGCCCGATCATCAGCACAGACCGGCCCGGGGTGGTGGCGATTCCGCAGCCGAACTAGTCGCCTCAGGGAAGCGGCACGGAGGGCGTGGAGACGACGCCGAGGCGGCCGAGGATCTCGGTCGCCCGGCCGTCGTCGACGCCGCTCGTCTCGGCGATCGCCCGCAGCGTCAACGCCAGCTCGTACTCGGCGTTCGCCTCCCGGGCGGCTTCGAGCGAGCGCTCGAAGTGCGGCTTCGCCGCTTCGAACCCCGCCCTCGATTGCACGACGGCATAGCCCGTGAGTCGTTCCGCGATCGCGACCTGAGGCGAGCCGGGCTCCCGCAGCGTCGCAAGTGCCTCGTACGCCTCCCGGTGATGGCCTTCGAAGACCAGGCACTCGGCGACCCGGACGCGGCTTTCGGCGACGTAGGCCTCGGCCCCCAGCTCCTCGAACTGCTCGAGCGCATCCTCGAGCAGGCGGTGAGCCTCCTCGAACCGCCCGCTCCGGGCCATGACCCGGCCGAGGTTCGAGGTCGTGACAGCGACGCCGATGCGGTAGTCGGCCGCGCGCCAGACCCGTAGCGCCTGGTCGAACAGCGCGCGTGCCTCGTCGAACTGACCCCGGTCGGAGAGGATCTCGCCTTCGTTGATCTGGGCTCGGGCAACGCTCACCACGTCACCGATGCGAGCGGCCGTCTCACCGCTCCGCCGGTACCAGTCGAGCGCGTCGTCCCAACGCCCGTCGAAGTACGCCTCGATGCCGACGTTGCCCTGCAGGACGTTCAGCTTGACGAGGTCGCCGACCTCCTCGAGGGTCGCGAGCGCCTCGTCGCGTTGCTCCGGCGCTCGCTCGCCGGAGTACACCGCGGCGATATACGAGAGCGAGTAGGCAAGCGCGACCCGAGTGCGATCCGAGCCGGCGTCGGCGGAGGCAACCGCGCTCTCCGCCCAGGTGCGGGCCTCCTGGAGCTGACCCTGGCGGAGCTTGACGCCGGCATAGGCGAGCTCGACGTCCGAGCGTGATCTGACGCGCTTCACCTCGTCTTCGGCTGCCTCGAGCACGCCGAGCGCCCGGGTGTAGCGGTCGAGCGCGTCCGAGTACCTCCCGCGGCGCTCGTCCAGGATGCCTTCCTTCCGCAGCAGGTGCGCCTGCGAGATCGCGTCTTCGGGAACGGCCGCGCGCGCCCGCTCGTAGGCGGCTTCCGCGGTGTCGTAGCGCGCAGCGAGCTCCGCCACGTCGCCGAGCGACTGCGCGACGACGGCGATCTCTGCGCCGTCGGCGCCCGCGCCCTCCGCCACGTCGAGCGCACGCTCGTACAGCTCGACGGCCTCGACGTTGGCCGACCGCTCCTGGGCGCGCCGGCCTGCGAGCACCGAGTACTCCCAGGCCTTCTCGTGCTCGGCCGCACGATGGAAGTGGAGCGAGAGCAGATCGGCGATGTCGGCGACGGCGTCGCCCGCCCGCTCCTCGAGCGCGGCGCCGACGCGACCGTGGATCTCGGCGCGGCGCCTGAACGAGAGCCCCTCGTACGCGACCGCACGGAAGAGGTCGTGCAGGAAGTGCAGCCGGCCTGCGTCGTCCCACGCCACGAACTCGGTCAGGCGTTCCCAGTGGGAGAGGTTGCCTGCGTCGGGGAGCTCCTCCCGGACGATGTCGGCGAGCATCTCGAGCTCGAAGCGCGCCCCCAGGACGGAGGCGTTCCGCAGCAGGAAGCGGTCTTCGGGAGCAAGCGTGTCCATGCGAGTCAGGATCAGCGTCTCGACCGAATCGGGGAGCGAGCTGAGATCGCGCGCGCCCCGGGACGCGGCGACCAGCTCTCGCACGAAGAGCGGGTTGCCGCCGGCGCGCTCGACGACCGCGGCGAGGACGTCGTCTGCGACCGCGACGTCTCCGGCTGCAGCGAGTGCGAGCGACTGGGCTGCTCGCGCGTCGATCGGCTCGAGCGCGAGCTGAACGTGACCCTCGACTCCGGCCGCGGCGAAGTCCCCGCCCTGGGGGCGCCTGGTCACGCACACGAGCCAGGGACGGGGTGCCTGCTCGCGGGTCAACCAGTGGAGTAGGTCTCGCGACACGTCGTCGATCCAGTGCGCGTCCTCGATGATCAGGAGCGTCGGCATCAGCAGGACGCGCGTCAGCAACGTGCCCACACACTCGTGCAGGCGGTCGCGCCTGAACTGGGGGTCGAGCTCGTCGACCTCCGGGGTGGGCGGGACCTCGGCGTCGAACGGGACGGCGATGAGCGGCGCCAGCGGTGCCAGGTCGGGCATCACGGCCGTGATCCAGGGAAGGAGGTTCGCTCCCGCCTCCCGCGCGTCCATCTCCGGCGTCAGGCCGACCAGCGGGCGCAGGAGGTCGCGGAACACCGAGTACGGCGAGGCCGACGAGTACTGGTCGCACCGCCCCACGATCTGCGTGAAGCCGAGCGCCTGCTTCTTGAGCTCGTCGACCAGGCGTGACTTCCCGATTCCCGGCTCGCCGACGAGCTCCACGAGCTGCTGCTGGCGGATCCGCGCCCCGTTGACCGCCAGCGCCAGCGCAGCGAGTTCGGCCTCGCGGCCCACGAAGGGCAGCTCCGCCTGCGGCTCGTCCTCCTTCTGGCCCGTCGCGTCGCCGACGAGGTAGGCGGTGATCGGGCGCTCCTTTCCCTTCAGGAGCAGAGACTGCGTGGTGGTGGCGAAGCGAGTTCGGGCGCGCTCGAGGACGTCGGCGGTCGTCAGCAGGGCTCCGGGGCCGGCCCGGGAGGTGAGCCGGGCCGCGAGGTTGATCGTGTCGCCCATGACGTTGTACGACCGGCAGGAATCCGAGCCGATGTCGCCGCAGAAGGCGGGGCCACGATTGATGCCCGCGCGCAGGGTCAGCCCGTCGTAGCCCGCGAGGATCGCTCGCATCGCCCGCAGCATCCGCTCCTCGTCCGCACCGGTGGACGAGGGCGCGCCGCCGACGAGGTAGAGCTTGCCGCCACCCTCGTCGATGTCCGATCCGAACCAGGTCAGGCCGAGCTGCTCGAGCTCGCCGCCGACCAACTGCGCGAGGGTCGAGAGCCGTGCGTGCACCGCTTCCGGGCCCTCCGTCGCGATCACGTCGTCGACGCCCGTGAACTTGAGGAATGCGGCGGTGACCTGACGGTGCTCCGCCTCACCGGCCTCCGTGGTCGTCGGCGACTGGACCGTGATCCCGACAGGGCTCGTGCTCGACAACACGCTCTTCGCGAACGAGCGCAGCTATGCATCGACGTTCTCCGGCTCCGAGAACAACCAGTACCTGAGCTCGTACGCGTTCGGCTACCTGCCGACCGATGATCCCTACGGCGACACGAGCTACGCCGGCCACGGTCCGTACGTCCCCGAGGTCGCGGTCGGCCGCCTCGTCGAACAGCCGGTCGAGATCGACGCCCAGCTCGACCAGTACCTGATGCGCCAGGGTGCGATCGACCCGGCGACGGCCCTCGTCACGGGCTACGACTTCATCGCTGACGGGGCGAAGTCGATCTCCAACGGGCTCAAGGCAACGGTGTCCGCCCCGACCGAGTTGATCAACGAGACATGGTCGAAGGGCGATCTCCTCTCGGCGCTCTTCCCGGCCTCGAACCCGCCGGTGATCGACTCGGTGAACGCGCACTACGACCACTACCGCCTCCTGCCCGCCAACGAGAACGCGGCGGGGACGGAGTCGATTCTCTTCACGACCAACGACCTGCAGCCCACGCCCGGGCGCCTCGTGATCACGATCGGCTGTCACTCCGGTACGCCCGTTTCCGACGGAGTCGTCGCACCGGGCCTCGAGAAGGACTGGAATCAGAGCTATTCGGCCCTCGGCGCGATCGGCTACATCGCCCAAGCGGCGGATGCTGAAACGGCCCGTGGGCGCGCTCTCGATGGCGGGGGCGGCGATCGACGACGTCACGGCCTGGGGGCTCCTCGCCCTCGCGACCGCAGTGGCGGGGAGCGGGCAGGCCTCGCACGCGCTCCAGGTGATGGCGCTCACCGTTGCCTTCGTCGCTGCGATGTTCCTCATCGGCCGGCGCTTCCTCGCGCGCGTCTCGAAGGCCTACGACGAGGTCGGCCAGGTGCCGACGCTCTGGCTCGGCGCGATCTTCGTCGGCGTCCTTCTGTCCGCGTACGTTGCGAACGAGATCGGGATCGCCGCGATCTTCGGAGCCTTCGTGATGGGTCTGATCATGCCGCGGCGCGCGGGGCTGACCGAGGACGTGAGCAGCCGGTTCGAGAGCTTCGTCGTCCTCGTGCTCCTCCCGCTCTTCTTCGTCGTGACCGGACTCCGAACCGAGGTGAACGCCCTCAACCGGCCGATCCTCTGGGTCGTGACTCTGCTCCTGATCGCGGCCGCGATCGTGGGCAAGTTCGTGGGCGCGATGCTCGCGGCCCGCTTCGGGGGCTTCAGCCTCCGCGACTCGGCCGCGATCGGAGCGCTGATGAACACGCGCGGACTGACCGAGCTGATCGTGCTCAACATCGGTCTCGAGCTGGGCGTGATCTCGACGCAGCTCTTCACGATGCTCGTCGTGATGGCGCTCGTGACGACGTTCATGGCCGGCCCGATCCTGCGCCTGATCGACCCGCGCGGCGAGCTCGCGGAGCCGGTCGAGGAGACCCTCCGAGAAGCCCCGAGGACGAGCATCGGCGAGATCCCGACGGCGATTCCGACGCGCTCGATCCTGGTCACGCCCCAGGACGAGGGGAATCTCGAGGCGCTGCTCGCACTCGCCATCCCCCTCGCCCAGGCGACGCCACCACGTGAGCTGATCATCGCGCAGACTGTCGTCCCCGACCGCTTCGTCACCGGCACCTCGCTCGACGCCGGCGAGGTCGCGGCGACGAGCGCAGCCCTCGACGAGCGCCGCTCCGAGCTGCTCGCCGAGGGGATCGTGGCCCGGACTCTCGCCTTCACGAGCATCCTGCCCGGGCAGGATTACGTCCGCCTCGCCTCGGAGGACGAGGTCGATCTCCTGATCCTGGACGGCCGCCGGCCGCTGCTCGGGGAGGGCATCCCGCGCGGCCCCGTCGGCGAGGTGCTCGCCAAGGCGCCCTGCGACGTGGCCGTCCTCGTCGAGCGGCCGGGGATGCCCTCGGTCGACGGGGCGCATCCGGTGATCGTCCCGTTCGGCGGCGGCGACCACGACTGGGCCGCGCTCGAGCTAGCTGCCTGGATCGCGAGCGCGACGGGGGCGTCGCTGAAGCTGCTCGGCGCGAAGGGAACCGAGAACGGCGGCGGCGATGCGAGCAACGTCCTCGCCTCCGCCTCGCTCGTCGTCCAGCAGCTCGCCGGGATCACGACCGAGCCCGTGCTCGTCGACCTCGCCGACGGCGGTCTCCTCCGCGCCACCGAGGGAGCGGGGCTGCTCGTGATCGGGCTCTCGGAGCGCTGGCAGAGCGAAGGGCTCGGGCCGGTTCGCTCGACGATCGCGAAGGCCGCGCCCGCTCCGATCCTCTTCGTCCGCCGGGGCACGCGGCCGGGCGCGCTCGCGCCGCGGACCGGCGACATGACCAAGTTCGCGTGGTCGCGCGCATGAACTTCTCCCGCCCTCTTGGAATTCGACGCCGACCGCAGTAAGCTCGCCAGCAATGCCACTTTCAGCCCCCAGAGACAGCACAATTGCAATCGTCGGCGACGGCTTCGGCTCGCTGATCGTCTACTCGACGGCGGTCTATCTCGGCTTCAAGCCGGAGGAGATCACGATCTACGGGCCGGCGCAGAACCCGGTTCAGACCTATCAGCAGTTCGCCTTCAATCTCGGCCAGACGGTGCTGCGCTCCGAGTCGGAGTCACACTTCCTGCCGGCCGACTGGCCGACCTTCGCGGAGCTCGAGGCCTGGTCGCGCCGGAGTGCCGCGCCGCTCGTGCGCTCCTCGCGCCGCCGCTACAACCCTGGCGTCCCGGACGTGATGGCCGAGGCGAACATCGTCGCGCGCAGGCTCGGCTGGAACGATCAGCGCTATCCGAGCAAGGTCGGCTGGCTCCAGCGCGGCGCGACCCAGAACGGCGACTCCCAGCATTTCGTCCTCTTCGACGAGGATGCTCAGTTCATCGGGCGCGCGAAGCACGTGATGCTCGCCTGCGGCCACGGGCCACTCTCCTACCCGCCGGTGCTCGCGAAGGCGCGCCAGGATCCGGCCCTCGCCGACCGGATCGTCCAGGCCTACGCCCCGAAGCAGTACGACGCGAGCGGCCGCTACATCGTGATCGGCTCCGGGATCGCCTCCGTCAACGAGTGGGCGAACGCGATCGACGCGGGTGCCAAGTGCATCTCGCTCGTCCGCAATCCGACCCCTGACGAGCAGGACCTGAACACGCCGCGCTGCTTCTTCGAGGCGCTCGGGATCGACCAGTTCCAGAAGCTCGACTTCGACCAGCGGATCGAGTTCCTCGGCCGGATCCTCAAGGGCACCGCCCCGCACCGGCGCGGCTGGGAGGCGCGGATCGCGCAGGGGCGTGAGGAGGGCCGCTTCGAGCAGATCATCGGCGAGATCGACGAGATCAAGCCGGGGCCGCTCGGGCTCCGCGTCCATGTGATGAGCAAGCACGGCGAGGACCCGGGCTGGCTCGACGTCAGCGGTGTCGTGACCGGGACGGGCTTCAACAAGTCCGCGCTCAGCGTGCCGCTTCTGCGCCGCCTGATCGAGTTCTACAAGGTGCCGATCGACAACGGCCGGATCAAGCTCCAGTCGAACTGCGGCCTCCCGGGCCTCGACCGGCCCGACTCCCGCTGCGCGGCGATGGGGATCCACGCGAATACCGTGATCACCCACGGCGACACGATCGCCGGGCTCAAGTACATCGGGCGGCGCTTCGTGGCCGACTGCTTCGCGGCCGAGAAGCCCAAGCGACGGCCGTTCGTCTCGCGCCTCGCGATGCAGGTGACGCTCGCGAACGAGACGGCGAAGGCGATCCGGCGCGTCAGGCGCGAGGAGCAGCTCGCCTAATGTGCCCGACCGTTCTCGGACGCATCCAGACGCGCACGGCCATCCTGATCGGGCCGGCGATCCTCGCGACGATCCTCTCGCTGATCACGCAAAACGAGGGCTGGATCGTGACGATCGGGATCTACCTCCTGATGGGCGTGGCGCTCGACGCGACCGTCTACCCCTACCTGATCAAGTGGCAGCCGCCGTGGCTCACCTTCGTGCTCGGCGCCGGGGAGTTCGTGCTCCTCTTCCTGCTCCTGAAGGTGCTCGAGCCGGGCGTCGCACCCTACGGTGACCCGAACAACTTCCTGGGCGCGAACGACTGGCGCCCGATCGTCCTCTACTGGGTCAGCTGGTCGCTCGCGATCGCGACCAAGATCGTGATCTTGCCCCTGGTCTCGCTCTCCTGGATCGAGAACGGCGGTGAGTTCCGCACCGTCGGCTGGACGGTCGCGCCGGAGTACCAGTCCCTGCCGATCCTCTCCGCCGTCGACGAGCGACCCTCCGAGGGCGTGCTCGCGCAGGAGTTCTCCGCCGTGCATGCCGTGCCCGACCTGAAGCCGGCGCGGCCCCTGACGAGCGTGCACCAGATCGCAGCGCCTCCGGTGCGCTCCGCCGAAGAGGCGCCCGCGGCGCCGCAGCCGGCTAGCTGACCCGACGACGCGGGAGGCGATGACGAGCGAGCGCTCCTTCAGCGGTGCGATCGACCTTTCGTTCTCGGCCGCCACCACCTACCTGCCGATCGCTGAGCACGGGGTGATCGGCGACCTCCGCACGGTCGCGCTCGTCGGCACCGACGGGACGATCGACTGGTACTGCTGCCCACGCTTCGACTCGCCGAGCGTCTTCGGCGCGATCCTGGATCGCCAGAAGGGCGGTCGCTACCGGATCGCCCCGACGCTCGGGATCGGCACGGTCAAGCAGCTCTACCTGCCGGACACGAACGTCCTGATCACCCGATTCCTGACGCCGAACGGGGTCGGCGAGGTCGAGGACTTCATGCCCGTCGCGAGCTCGAGCCTGAGCAGGCAGCGGCTCGTTCGCCGTGTCCTCTGCGTCCGCGGCCAGATGCGCTTTCGGATCGAGGTCGAGCCCCGCTTCGACTACGGCCGTGAGGAGCACGAGACGATCCAGCACGAGCGCTGCGTCGTCTTCCGCACGCCTTCCCTGACCCTCTCGCTCGGCTCGTCCGTCGACCTCCCGGTCCGGAACGGGGGCGTCGACGCGGAGTTCGTGCTCGAGCCGGGGGAGAGCGCCACCTTCGTGCTCGAGACGCTGGACGCCGGCGAGGAGTCCCAGCCGTTCACCGAGGACGAGACGCGCGCCGACTTCGAGGCGACGGTCGAGTACTGGCGGCGCTGGGTCTCGCAGTCGCGCTACAAGGGCCGCTGGCGCGAGACCGTCCACCGCTCGGCGCTCGTCCTCAAGCTCCTGACCTATCAACCCACCGGCGCGATGGTGGCCGCGCCGACGACGAGCCTGCCCGAGCAGATCGGCGGCGGCCGCAACTGGGACTACCGCTACACCTGGATCCGCGACACCGCTTTCTCGCTCTACGCGCTGCTCCGGCTCGGCTTCACCGACGAGGCGGCGGGTTTCATGGACTGGCTCACCGACCGCTTCCGCGAGCGGGTCGGGAGCGCGTCGGGCCCGCTTCAGATCATGTACGGGATCGACGGTCGCTCCCAGCTGACCGAGGAGACGCTCGACCACCTGGAGGGCTATCGCGGTTCCGCTCCCGTCCGGATCGGCAACGGCGCCGCCGACCAGCTCCAGCTCGACATCTACGGCGAGCTGATCGACTCCGTCTACCTCTACAACAAGCACGGCTCGCCGATCTCGCACGCGGCCTGGAGCGACCTGGCGCGGATCGTCGAGTGGGTCTGCGAGAACTGGGATCAGGCCGACGAGGGAATCTGGGAGACCCGCGGGGGCCGGCAGCACTTCACGTACTCGAGGCTGATGTCCTGGGTCGCCGTGGAGCGGGCGATCCGGATCGCGCGACAGCGAGGACTCCCGGCCGACATCGCGCGCTGGTCCTCGACCCGCGACCAGATCTACCACCAGGTAATGGCCAAGGGGTTCCATCCGAAGCGGAACGCGTTCGTCCAGCACTACGACACCGACGTGCTGGACGCCTCGATCCTGCTGATGCCGCTGACGAAGTTCGTCGCGCCGACCGACCCGCTCTGGCTCTCCACACTCGACGCGATCACCGACGAGCTCGTCTCGGACAGCCTCGTCTACCGCTACAACATCGAGGCGGCACCCGACGGACTGGCAGGCGACGAGGGGACGTTCTCGATCTGCTCGTTCTGGTACGTGGAGGCGCTCGCGCGGGCCGGTCGGCTGGACGAGGCTCGCCTCGCGTTCGAGAAGATGCTCACCTACGCGAATCACGTGGGGCTCTACTCGGAGGAGATCGGCGCCACCGGGGAGCTGCTCGGAAACTTCCCGCAGGCGTTCACGCATCTCGCGCTGATCAGCGCGGCGGTGAATCTCGACCGGCAGCTCGGAAGCTGAGGGCGGCCGCGTGAGGCTCGGCGTGATCTCGGACATCCACGGGAACCTCTTCGCCCTCGACGCCGTCCTCGCCGAGCTCGACGGGGAGGAGCTCGACTCGCTCATCTGTCTGGGCGATATCGCCGTCGGGCCGCAGGGCCCGGAGTGCCTCGCGCGGGTCAAGGAGCTCGAATGCCCCGTGGTCATGGGCAACTGGGACGCCTGGTTTCTCGACCCGACCCCGGCCGCGGCGGACGAGGTCGCGCAGCGGCTTGCCGAGATCGGCGCCTGGTGGTCGGCGCGGCTGACCGACGCGGATCGCACGTTCATGCGGACCTTCCAGGCCGAGCTCGAGGTCGAGCTCGGGAGCGAGGACCTGGCGCTCTGCTTCCACGGCTCGCCCCGCTCCTACGACGACCAGATCTACGCGACGACACCTGACGCGGAGCTGGTCGAGATGCTCCAGGGACGTCACGGCACCCTGCTCGTTGGCGGGCACACGCACCACCAACTTCTCCGCCGGTACCGGCGCTCGCTCTTCCTCAACCCGGGCTCGGTCGGGATGCCGTTCACCGATTGGTGGACGGAGCGGGTGCGGATCGCGCCCTGGGCGGAGTACGCGATCGTGGACGCGAGCCAGGGGCGCCTCCGGGCAGACCTTCGGCGGACGAGCTACGACGTCGACGCCCTGCTCGCGCTCAGTCTCGCGAGCGGCATGCCTCACGCCCGCTGGTGGGCGGACTCGTGGCTGCCCGAGCTCTCGCTCGTCTAGAGGGTTCGTCCTGCGGGATGCCGCGGCAGCCCGTCGTCCGGAATCGGCTCCCACGCCGCAACGTTGGCCACGAACTGGCGCCACTGCGGGCGGATTCCCGGATCGGCGTCGAGCGAGCCGAGCCGGATCCCGACCGTGTCGGGGTTCGCTGGGTCACGGCTGAAGAGCGCAGAGCCGCAGAGCTCGCAGAACGACTTCGCGAAGCCTCCGTCCGGAGCCCAGACGTGGACGTGCTCCTCGCCCGCCACGATCCGGAAGGCGCCGGGCGCGACGCGGCCGTTCGCCGACGCGGCGGCTCCCGTCCGGCGCTGGCAGCGGGTGCAGTGGCAGTACGAAGCCGAGACGAGTGGCTCGTCGATCTCGTAGCGAACGGCCCCGCAGCCGCAGCCACCCGACAGTGGAGGCTCCGTGCTCAGCGGGCCGCCTCGAGCCGCCCGAGCAGCTCCCCCGAGAGCGGGACGCTCGCGGCGAGATCGTAGTCGTAGGCGACGAGCACGCTCTTCGCCTCCGCGACCAGCCGCTCGCCCGCCCGGATCTCGTGCTCGAGGTCGAAGCTCTTCGTCCCGATCCGGCCGACCCTGCTCCCTACCTCGATCTCCTCGCCGGCGCGCAGCTCGGCCCGGAAGTCGATCTCGACCCGCGCCAGGATGAACGCCGAGAGGCTGCCCACGACGTCGATGCGCGCCTCCTCGAGATAGGTGGAGTAGACGGCGTTGTTGACGTGGCCCATCGAGTCGCAGTCGCGGAACCGGACACGTTCCCGCCGAACGTGGGGGAAATCGCTCATGCCGCCGCTTGAAGGACGGAGTAGACGCACCCGGGGTCACCCTCGCGCATGCACTGGATCTCCTCGACCACGACGGCCTCGCCGTAGTGGCGCGCGACGCCGTGCACGAGCCCCTCGAGGAGGCGGCACAGACCGCGCTCGGAGGTGTAGGAGACGAGGACACCGCCCGTGCCGAGGGCGAGGACGTGCAGTTTCGGCGGACGTGACCCGTGGATCGTGGCCCGGACGACCGTGTGGATTTGCTCCTCCACCCCGAGCAGGAACGGGAGGGTGCCGTCGTTCGCGTCGTAGTAGTCGGGGTAGAGGGCCGCGAACGTGGTCTGGCCGGTGAAGACGCCGAACGCGCGCTGGAGCTCGTCGACAGAGTCGCCCGTGGTGGCGCGTAGCGCTTCGAGCCGAGCCAGGAAGTCCTCGTCCTCGTAGGCCTGTGTGGGGTCGTAGGAGTGACCCGCCCAGAGCCGCTCAGCGGCATCGCTGCCCAGGCGCTCGAAGCTGTAGGCGCGGAGGCCCGCGAAGATCAGGCCGTGCATCGGCGCCTGCTGCGGGTCAGCTCAGCTGCCACGCGTCGCCGCGCAGGATCGGGGTCGCAGAGCCGTCGGCCGCGAGCCCGTCGACCTCGACGTCGGGGCCGCCGATCATGAAGTCGGTGTGGATGGTGGACTCGTTGAACCCGAGCTCCTCGAGCTCCGCGGCGCTGGCCTCGGCGCCTCCTTCGACTGCTTCGAGGATCCCCGCGCCGTAGGCGATGTGGCAGGTTGCGTTCTCGTCGAAGAGCGTGTTCAGAAAGACGAGCCCCGTCTTGCCGACGCGCGACTCTCCGTCCACGAGCGCGATCTCGCCGAGCAGCGAGCCGCCGTCGTCGGAGCGTGTCTGCTCGCGCACGACATCGGCGCCCGAGCTAGCGTTCACCCCGACCACGCGACCGTTTTCGAACCGCAGCTCGAGATCGCGGACGACCGTGCCGGAGAGAGCTAGCGGCTTCGTGGAGCGAACGGTCCCCTGGGTCCGGCGGCGATCCGGTGAGGTGAAGACCTCTTCCGTCGGCATGTTGACGACGTGCTCGCGGCCGTCGACGGTCTTCTCCTTGGCGGTGCACCAACGCGACCGAGGCGTCAGTCCCACGGTCAGGTCGGTGCCGGGCCCGCGGAAGCGGATTGCGTCGAAGCGCCGCTCGTCCAGGATCGACGCGCGCGCTTCGAGCTTCTCGATGTGCTGGCGCCACGCTTCGACAGGGTCTGCCTCGTCGAGACGGGTCGCGGTCGCGACGGCCTCCCAGAGGCGCTCGACATCCGGCTCGCCGAAGACGCTCTGCGCCCAGCCTGCGTTCGGGTAGGCGACGATCGACCAGTTGACCAGGCGCTTGTTGACCGCGTCGAGATACCGCTTGATCTGCTCTTTCATCCGGGCTTTTCCGACGCGCGTGCCGTCGAGGTCGGCGAAGAGCTCGGGCTCCGGATCGCCGGCGACCTGGATCAGGGCGCCCCGGTGCTCGGCGAGATAGTCGATCCTCGTGAGCGCCCAGGGGGGCGTCCAGTCGAGGCTGTCCTCCTTCGCGTTCGCGATCCGGGCGTGGCGCACATGCTGGTCGACGTACTCGACCTCGACGTAGTGCGCCCCCTTTTCGTACGCGATCCGAGCGATCGCCCGCATCAGCGGTGCATTCTCGGGATAGCCGTTCACGAGCACCGTCTGGCCCTCGCCGACGTTCGAGCCCACCTCGACGGCGAGGCGAGCGTACTTCTCGAGGCGCTCGTCAGGAGTCATCGACGTGGAGCCTATCGCGACGGTTGGTAGCGTCTCGCGTCAATGAGCCCCGCGACCAAGACACCCCCACGCGAGCGGATCACCGGCGGCACCGGAAGCGACCAGGACGCCCCCTGGCACGTGATCGTTCTGAACGACAGTCACAACACCTTCGAAGGGGTCGCGTTCGCGCTCTCGTCCGTCCTTCCCGGGGTCGGGTACGACCGGGGGATGACCTACGCGAACCGGATCCATTCGTCCGGCCGCGCGATCGTCTGGTCGGGTCACCAGGAGCGGGCGGAGCACTACTGGGAGCAGCTCAAGGGGCACGGGCTGACGATGGCCCCCCTCGAGCGCCAATGACGTTGATAGGTTCCTCCGCGGTGTCATTGGTCGCGATCACGTCGAACGGGAAGATCGGGCTCGGGCTCGCCGCGCTCGTCTTCATCGTCTTTGCACTCGTCTCCTCGTTCGTGTTGCCGCGACGCAACCCGGATTTCCCGGGCAATCGGCTCGGCGCCTACATCGCCGTCTCGACGCTGCTCTTTCTGGCAATGGTCGCGGCGGTCGTCGTCTTCGCGAAGGAAGGCGGGGAGGAGGCCGAAGGGGCCGAAGCGACCGAGACGATCGGCGAGCAGCCGACACTCACCGAGACAGGTCCGGAGACGGAGACCACCGGAACGGGTGGCGAGGGCGGCGAAGCGGCCGCGGGAGAGGCCGTGTACTCCTCCGCCGGTTGCGGTGGCTGCCACACGCTTGAGGCCGCGGGCTCGTCGGGCAACATCGGCCCGAACCTCGACGAGACGAAGCCGTCCCTCGAGCTGATCGTCGACCGGGTCACGAACGGCGCCGGCGCAATGCCCTCTTTCAAGGAGCAGCTCGACGAGGCGCAGATCCAGAACGTCTCCGCGTACGTCCTCCAGAGCACTCAGGGCTGACCCGGCCCCTCCGCCGTCGCCGTTCGAGCCCGGGAGCGGAAGCAACCCTTCTGGAGTCTTGGCGCGGTCGGAGATCCGCTCCTGCGGATGCGCAGCCAACAGAACGTCTCCGCGTACGTCCTCCAGAGCACTCAGGGCTAACCCGGCCCCTCCGCCGTCGCCGTTCGAGCCCCGGGAGCGGAAGCGACCCGTCAGGGGGCCGACCTTGCGCAGCTAACCGGGAGCGGCAGCGACCCTTCAGGGGTCTTAGCGCGGTCGGAAATCCGCTCCTGCGGATTTCCGACCTTGCGCAGCCAACGGAGAGAGCGGGATTTGAACCCGCGACACGCCTTTCGACGCGTACGCGATTTCCAGTCGCGCTCCTTCGGCCGCTCGGACACCTCTCCGGGCGAGCGACACGATAGCCGAGCGCTCCGATGAGCGAGTGCGTCGCGGGTCAGCCGTGCTCGAGCGCTCCGAGGCGCGCCTCGGCCCCGGGCGAGCAGGGCCTGTCCGAGTTCGACATCGGGCGCGGCGAAAGGGCGTTCGTTGGCGTAACCTCCACGAGGCCCCAGCCTCGGCCCCGTGAGCGGATCGGCAGCATCAGCAGGTCGTCGAAACCCAGTCGGCGGAGTAGGTCGGATTCCGCGGGATCGGCGTCGGCAACGGCGAGCGAGACGATCCGCGGCTCGGCTTGCTCGAGCACCTGCTGGGTGAGGGGGAAGTCGGAGGCGAGGTAGAGATCGAGCTGCGGAGTCTCACCGGTGAGCCGGAACTCGGTCACCTCGACGAGCAGGTCTCCGACGGCGCGCGAGATCGAGCATCGG
>DATLXM010000117.1:0-2633 GCA_035575835.1 Gaiellaceae bacterium | reverse complement strand
AGGCGAGCTCGGCAGGCTGACGCTCAGCGCGCGCAGGGGCGCTGCCGGAACCGGGCCGTGGCCGTCGGATGCGAGGCAGGCTCGGCATCCGTACTCAGTGGCTCGTCGGTCGTGGGCATCAGGCTGGTGATTCTACCCGCGTCCCCGAAACCATTTCGGCTTCGTCGGGATCGCGCCGATCGCTCACCGGCGAGCGGCGGACGCCCTCGGGGAGCGCGCGCTCGAGCGCGAGTGCTCCGACCGCCGCCGCGAGGCAGACCGAAGCCGCGAAGATCCAGAGGCCCGTGGGCGAGGCCGAGAGCAGCACGCCCCCGATGGGCGGGCCGATCGTGAAGCCGACCTGCCACGAGAACGCGGACATCGCCATGTAGCGCCCGAGCAGTCGGGGGTCGGCGAGATCGGCGACGAGCGGCGCCTGCACGGCGCCGTGCAGGCACTCCCCGATCGCGAAGACCGCCGCCGCGAGCGAGATCATCATCGCCGCCGCCACCCCTGCGAACCATAGGCCGGCGACGGGCACGAGCAGCCACGATGCCGCCCAGACGACGCCGATCGAGGCAAAGATCGGCATCCGCCGCCGTCCCTCGGCGAGCCGCGCGATCGGGAGTTGCGCGAGCACGATCACGAGGGTGTTGATCGCGAAGATCGGCCCGATCCACTGTTCGCCGACACTCGCCTCGTTCTTGGCGTAGGGGGCGATCAGCTCGAGCATCGCGTAGCCGGCGAAGACGTAGACGGAATTGACGACGAGCAGGGCGACGAAGACGCGGTAGCGGAAGACGTCACGATAGGTTCCGGCTCGCTCGCCCTCCCGTCGGTGCACGCGTTCGGGCTGCGGCACGAAGGCGACGAGCACGGCGGCGTAGAGCACGAACGTGAGCGCGTCGCCGACGAAGAGGAGGCGGAAGCTCGCAGCGGCGAGGAAGCCGCCGAGGAGGCCGCCGATTCCGATTCCGAGGTTCATCACGACGCGCTGCATCGCGAACGCGGCAGGTCGGCGCTCGGCCGGGGTGAGGCCCGCGATCAGCGTCGACTGCGCGGCCCAGAAGAGCCCGTTCCCGATCCCCGTCAGCGCGCTCGCGAGGAAGGCGTGCCAGGGGCGCTCGACGAGCGCGTAGCCGCCGTAGCCGAGCATGAGGAAGAACAACGCGAGGCCGAGCACGCGCTTCCCGCCGAGCCTGTCCACGAGCGTCCCGGAGAGCGGGCCGACGAGCAGGCTGACCGCCCCGTTGACGCCGAGGATCAGGCCCGCGAGCCCCAGTGAGAAGCCGCGCTCGTTGTGCAGATAGATGAACGTGAACGGGAGGACGAGCCCGTTTCCGATCCCGTTCAGGAGCCCGCCCAGCTGGAGGATCTGCACGGAGCGGGGGAGGCGCGGGTTCAGGCTGCGGAGGTAGCCGCTCACGTTGAGACCTAGCGTCGGGATGACGACCGACTATCTGCTCGATCCGAGCCTCGCGTTCCTCAATCACGGCAGCTACGGGGCGTGCCCACGAGCCGTGCTCGACGTCTACCAGGACTGGCAGCGCGAGCTCGAGCGCAATCCCGTCGAGCTGATCGCCCGCCGGCTCGAGGGGCTGCTCGACGAGGTGCGGGCCGAGCTCGCGGAGTTCGTCGGCGCCGACATCGAGACGCTCGCGCTCGCCCAGAACGCGACCTCGGCGCTGAACGCGGTGATCCGCTCGCTTCCCCTCGATCCGGGCGACGAGATCCTGACCACGTGGCACGAGTACGGCGCGCTCGTGCGCACCTGGGAGTTCGTGGGGGCGACGCTCGTGCGCGTCGAGCCGGAGGAGCTCGCGAGCGCGATCGGGCCGCGAACGAGGGCGGTCTTCCTCAGCCACATCACCTCGCCGACCGCGCTCGAGCTCCCGGCGGCCGAGGTGTGCGCCGCCGCACGCGCCGCTGGCGTCCTCTCGCTCGTGGACGGCGCCCACGCACCCGGGCACGTCCCCCTCGACCTCCGCCGCCTCGGCGCCGACGTCTACGCGGGCAATTGCCACAAGTGGCTCGCGGCGCCCAAGGGCACCGGCTTCCTCTGCGTCCGTCCCGAGGAGCAGGGGTGGCTCGCGCCGCTCGTCGTCTCCTGGGGCTGGGAAGAGGGGGCGAGCTTCTCCCGCCGCCACACTTGGCAGGCGACGCGTGACCCATCGGCCTACCTCGCGATCCCAGCCGGGATCGCGGCCACGAAGCGGATCGACCACGCGGAGCAGCGCGCGCTCGCCGACCGGGGGGTCGAGCTTCTCGCCGAGCTTGGATTGAGTCCGGTCGCCGGCACGCCTGCGCCGCTGATGCGGGCGCTGGAGCTCGAGACCCGGGAACCGGACAGCCTCCAGAAGCTGCTCCTCGCCGAGCACGGAGTGGAGGTGATCGTGCGCGAGTGGGAGGGACGCTCCCTCGTTCGATTCTCGGTCGGCCCCTACGTCTCGGAGTCGGACCTCGTGCGCCTCCGCGACGGGCTCGCCGCGCTCGTCGCCTGACTCTCCGCGAGCGCCTGCTCCGCCGCTTCCACGACCGCTCGGGCCGCGACCGAAGCTTTCTCGGCGCGCGCCAGCTCCTTGTCCGCGGCGGCGGCACCGCGCTTGGCCTCGGCCAGGAGCTCGCGCGCCTCTGCGAGCCGAGCTCGCTGCTCG
>DATLXM010000116.1:0-44894 GCA_035575835.1 Gaiellaceae bacterium | reverse complement strand
CGCTTTTTCTTCAGCCACTCGGTCGTGATCACACCGGGGTTCTCGGCCGCGAGCCGCTTGGAGACCACCTCCGCGAACTCGTGCGTGCGCCGGAACCCGTAGCGCCGGGTGATCGGGACGAGCACGTGGATCCCGTCGGCGCCGCTCGTCTTCACGTACGAGCGCAGGCGGAGCTCGTCGAGGGCCGCGCGGACGAGGTGAGCCGCCCGTACCGCCAGCGCGAACGCACCGTCGGGCGGGTCGAGGTCGAAGAGGACGTAGTCGGGCCGGTCCGGCTTGTCCACGCGCGAGTACCACGCGTTCATGTCGATGCAGTGCATCTGCACCATCCAGAGGAGCGCCTCGCGGGAGTTGACGAGCGGGAAGTCGACCTCCCGGGAGCCACCCTCTCTCGGGTGCGTCGTGAACGTTCGCGTCGGGAGCCAATCCGGGATCCCCTTCGGTGCCTGCTTCTGGAAGAACGAGCCGCCGTCGAGCCCCTCGCGCCAGCGCTTCATCGTGAACGGACGGTCGCGCAGGTGCGGCACGATCGCGGGTGCGACAGCGTCGTAGTACTCGAAGAGGTCACCCTTCGTGATCCCGTCACTTTGCGTCGACGTGGCCGGGAAGAGAACGCGGTCCGCGCTCGAGAGCGTCACGTCGCGGCTCACAGCAGGCGGGCCTCGAGCGGCTCCTCTCCCTCGGCCGTGACGCGGTAGCCGCGGGCTCCTTCGCGCTGGGTCACGATTTCCAGCAGCTCGCTGCCGGAGTAGACGAAAGCGACGTCGTCGTCCGCCGCGTGGCCGGGGGGCATGCCCTCCTTGACGAGGCGGCGGTAGGTCGGCCTCCTGAGCACTTCGCCGTCGTAGTGCGGACAGAAGCTGCCCGGCAGCAGGCCGAGCCCGTCGCCGAGCCCGCGGAGAGGCCCGAACGAGTCCGTGACGCTGTCCTCGAACCAGCAGTTCGCGCCCGCGCTCCAGCCCGCGAGGACGCCGCCGGCCTCCCAGACGTCGCGAACCGCACTGTCGATCCCGTGCACGCGCCAGAGTGCGAGCAGGTTCGCACTGTTCCCGCCGCTGACGTAGATCACGTCCTGCGCTCGAACCCGGTCGCCCGGCTTGTCGGGCATCCCGAAGAGCTCGACGTGCGTCAGCTCGCAGCCACTCTCCGAGAACGCCTGGTAGAAGCTGAGAACCCGCTCCGCGTGATCGCCGACCGCAGTCGCGAGGAAGCAGACGCGAGGCTTCGACACCCCGCTGAGCTCGAGCACGTGGCGCTCGAGTGGGGAAGAGGGGTCGAGGATGCCGCCGCCGCCGATTGCGAGGATGTGGCCGCTCACGCGCCGCAGTATGACGCCGTGCCGCCGGGCACCCGCCCGACCTCTCCGGCGGGTGTGCGAACATCGGCGCCCATGCGCTACGTCTACGCCTTCGACGAGGAGACCAGCGGGGGGCGCGAGCTCCTCGGCGGCAAGGGGATCGGCCTCGCGGAGATGACCGCACTCGGCGTCCCCGTCCCGGCCGGGTTCACGATCACGACCGACGCGTGCCGCGCCTACATGGCGGAGGGGAACACGCTCCCGGAGGGGCTCGACGCCGAGGTCGCCGAGCACATCGGCGCCCTCGAGAGCAAGGCCGACAAGCGCTTCGGCGACCCCGACGACCCGCTCCTCGTCTCCGTGCGCTCGGGCGCGGCTGTCTCCATGCCCGGGATGATGGACTCGATTCTCAACCTCGGCCTGAACGACGACGCGGTCGCCGGACTGGCGAAGACGACCGGGAACGAGCGCTTCGCCTACGACTCCTATCGGCGCCTGATCCAGATGTACGGCGAGGTCGTGGAGGGGGTCGAGGGCTACCGCTTCGAGCAGGCCCTCACCGATCTCAAGTCCGCTCGCGGGGTGAAGCAGGACACCGACCTCGCCGAGGCCGATCTGGCCGCGCTGATCGAGACGTACAAGGCGATCTACGCCGAGGAGACGGGCGGGCCCTTCCCCCAGGACGCGCGCGCCCAGCTCGAGCGCGCCGTCCGCGCCGTCTTCGATTCCTGGAACTCGCCGCGCGCGCAGGTCTACCGGCGCACCTACGAGATTCCCGACGACATCGGTACCGCCGTCAACGTCGTTCAGATGGTCTTCGGGAACAAGGGCGACACCTCGGGCACGGGCGTCTGCTTCACGCGCGATCCCGCGACCGGGGAGAGCCGCCTCTACGGCGAGTTTCTCCAGAACGCGCAGGGCGAGGACGTCGTCTCCGGGATCCGGACGCCCGAGCCGATCGAGCGAATGGGCGAGTTGCTGCCCGCGGCCTACGAGCAGCTGCTGGAGACGATCGCCCGACTCGAGGAGCACTACCGCGACATGCAGGACATCGAGTTCACCGTCGAGGAGAACACGCTCTTCATCCTCCAGACACGGAGCGCCAAGCGGACCGCGGCGGCGGCGCTTCGGGCGGCGGTCGAGATGGTCGAGGAGGGGCTGATCTCGAAGGAGGAGGCGGTCGCCCGGATCGACCCGGCGCAACTCGACCAACTCCTCCACCCGATGATCGACCCGACCGCCGATGTCGTCGTCGTGGCGAAGGGACTGAACGCCTCGCCGGGCGCCGCGAGCGGCACGATCGTCTTCGACGCCGACACCGCCGAGGACCGTGGCAAGGCAGGCGAGAGCGTGATCCTCGTCCGCTGGGAGACGACCCCCGACGACTTCCACGGAATGGTGCAGGCGAAAGGGATCCTGACCGCCCACGGGGGGCTGACCTCGCACGCGGCGGTCGTCGCCCGGGGAATGGGAACACCCTGCGTGACGGGCTGTGAGGCCCTGCACGTCGACGTGAAGGCGAAGACCGCGCGTCTGCCCGGGCACGAGCTCAAGGAAGGCGACACGATCACGATCAACGGCGGCACCGGCGAGGTGATCGTCGGCTCCGTCCCGCTCGTCCCGCCGCAGATCAACGACGACTTCTCCTCGATCCTCGAGTGGGCCGACGGGATGCGCCGCCTCAAGGTGCGCACGAATGCCGACAACCCCGAGGACGCGGCGAAGGCCCGTGAGTTCGGCGCGGAGGGGATCGGCCTCTGCCGGACCGAGCACATGTTCGCCGAGGCAGAACGGCTCGGGTTGGTGCGCGAGATGATCCTCGCCGCCGACGAGGAGGGCCGCCGCGCCGCGCTCGCCCGGCTTCTCCCGATCCAGCAGGGCGATTTCGAGGGGATCTTCGAGGCGATGGCCGGACTCCCGGTCACGATCCGGCTCCTCGACTGGCCGCTGCACGAGTTCCTGCCCGCGCTCGAGGACGAGCAGGACGAGCGGATGCGCGAGCGGATCCGCTCGCTCCAGGAGGCGAATCCGATGCTCGGGTGGCGCGCCTGCCGGCTCGGGCTTTCGTTTCCGGAGATCTACGAAATGCAGGTACGGGCGATCGTCCGAGCCGCGATCGCAGTGCGCGAGCGTACCGGCGCCGCGCCGCTCGTCGAGATCATGCATCCGCTCGTCGGCTTCGGCGAGGAGCTGAAACGGCTGCGGGAGCTGACCGTGCGCGTCGCCGGGGAGGAGGGCGACCTCGAGTACATCGTCGGAACGATGATCGAGCTCCCGCGCGCGTGCATCCGCGCGGACGAGATCGCCGAGCACGCTGACTTTTTCTCCTTCGGCACGAACGACCTGACCCAGACCGCGCTCGGGATCTCACGCGACGACGGCGGTCGCTTCCTCTCGCAGTACCTCGAGTCGGGCGTGCTCGAGCGCGATCCTTTCGAGACGATCGACCAGGAGGGTGTCGGCGACCTGATGCGGATCGCGGTCGAGCGCGGGCGCAGCGTCCGCGAGGAGATCAAGCTCGGGATCTGCGGCGAGCACGGCGGCGAGCCGAAGTCGGTCGCGTTCTGCCACGGCCTCGGGCTCGACTACGTCTCGTGTTCGCCCTATCGCGTCCCGCTCGCGCGCCTCGCAGCCGCCCAGGCCGCGCTCGCCGAGCAGGGCGTCGGCGCCGTCGCGATCGGCGGCTAGACGCGCGGAGTTCTTTAGCTCGTGACGCTCACGTACGAGATCGCGAGGCTCGCGACCGCGATCCCCACGATCCCGGCGATCCCGGCGATCCCGAGCTTGCCGTACGCGGCATGGCCGCGGCCGAAGCGGGAGAGCGCGAGCAAGGCGAGCGCGCCGCCGGCAAGCCCGCCGAGGTGCCCGCCGACCGAGATCGAGCCGCGGAAGGCGAAGGTGAAGATCAGGTTCATCACGAGGAGGCCGACGACGCTGCCCGGGAAGACCCGCACGCCCTGGCGCTCGAGGACGAAGATCGCCCCGATCACGCCGAAGATCGCGCCCGAGGCGCCGAGGGTCGCCGCGTTCGGGCTCAGGAGGAGCGCGCCGGCAGAGCCTGCGAGACCCGAGACGAGGTAGAGCGCGATGAACCGGAGCCGGCCGATCCCGACCTCGAGCGCCCCGCCGAGGAGGTAGAGCGAGTACATGTTGATCGCGAGGTGGAACGGCCCGTAGTGCATGAAGACCGAGGTCACGAGCCGCCACCACTCACCCTGAGCCACGAGCGGGCCGAAGAGCACGCCCTCCTCGTAGACGCGACCGCCGACTCCGTTGATCGACGCACCGGCCGCGAGAGTCAGGGCGTAGACGGCAAGGTTGATCCCGATCAGGACCCGCGTGACCACGCCATCGCCGCCGCTCCTCATCATCTGCGCCGGGGACTTCCGGGAGATCCCACGCACGACCTTCTGGTTGCCCGCGTGGTCGGGACAGCGGATCCCGACGGGTGCGAACCGCATGCAGTCCGGGCAGATCCCCCGCCCGCATTCCGAGCAGGAAACGCCTGTCTCGCGGTTCGGGTGCCGGTAACAGGTCATCGGCTCGGTCATCGCAATTAGCCTAGCCGCGTGAACGTGCACGTCGCCTTCGTGCCCGGTGAGGCCGCCGCGGCTCCCGTCGGGATCGTGATCGACGTGCTCCGGGCGACCTCGACGATCGCCCAGGCCCTCGCCGCGGGCTACCGGCGCGTGCTCTGCGTCCCGGAGCTCGAGCAGGCGCGGACGCTCCGTGCCGAGCTGCCCGACAGCATCGTCGGCGGCGAGCGGGACGCGGTCCGGATCGAGGGCTTCGACGTCGGCGCGTCGCCACGTGAGTTCCTCGAGCCGCGCGCCGAGACGTTGATCCTCTCGACGACGAACGGGACTCGCTCGATCGTCGCCACGGCGGAGCGCTGCGAGACCGTGCTCCTCGGCAGTCTTCTCAACCTGGACGCGCTCGTCGCAGCGGTACGGGAGCGCGGGGAGGACGTGGCGATCATCTGCGCGGGCTACAAGGGCGCATTCGCGCTCGACGACGCCTACTGCGCCGGTCGGATCGTCCAGCTCCTCGAGGGCGAGCGGACGGACGCGGCGGTCGCGGCCGAGACGATCGCGCGCGCGTATCCGACCCCGCTCGAGGGTCTGAATGCCCGCACCTACGGACCACCCGGGCTCGAGGAGGACATCGCCTTCTGCGCCCGCGAAAGCATCCTCGACGTGGTTCCTCGCTTTGCCGGGATGGCTGGACCGGCGGCCGAGATTGTCGCGTAGCGCGGTCGTTCTCCTCACCCGCGACCTGAGAGTCCACGACCAGCCCGCGCTGACTGCGGCCGCGGCGAGCGCCGAGCGTGTCGTCCCGCTCTTCGTCCTCGACGACGCCATCCTCGGGTCGAGCTTCGCCGCCCCCAACCGGGTCGGGTTCCTGCTCGAGTCGCTCGCCGACCTGCGCGAGCGGCTTTCGCTCGTCGTCCGGTGCGGTGACGTCGTCGAGGAGACAGGGAGGCTCGTGGACGAGCTCGGCGCCGACACCCTCCACCTGAGCGCGGACGTCAGCGCCTACGCACAGGCCCGGGAAGACCGCTCGCGGCGCGAGCTGCGGGCGGAGGTCGTCGCCCATGGCGGGATCACCATCGTCCCGCCCGGTGAGGTCGCCCCGGCCGGCAAAGACCACTACGAGGTCTTCTCTGCCTACTGGCGGGCGTGGCGGGCGCTCCCGCTCGGCGACCCTCTACCGGCGGTCAGGCTCGCGGCGCACGGGGTGGAGCCGGGTGAGCTGCCCTCGCCGCCCGAGGGCCGGTCGCCGGAGGTTACGAGGGGAGGGGAGACCGAAGGACGGCGACGCCTCGAGCATTGGGCGAGGGACGGGCTCGCCGGGTACGGCGCGGGGATGAGCGAGACCTCGAGGCTGAGCCCGTACCTCCACTTCGGCTGCCTGTCGGCCCGAGAGGTCGCCGTCCGGTGCGCCGCCGCCGAGGCGTTTGTCCGCCAGGTTTGCTGGCGCGACTACTACGCGCAGCTCCTCGCGGCCCGGCCGGAGACGGCGACGACGGACCTCCGGCCGCGCGGGGACGAATGGGTCGACGACGCCCAGGCGCTCGAAGCCTGGAAGAACGGGCAGACAGGGTTCCCGTTCGTCGACGCGGGAATGCGCCAGCTCGCCCGAGAGGGCTGGATGCACAACCGCGCCCGCCTCGTGACGGCGTCGTTCCTGACGAAGGACCTCGGAATCGACTGGCGGGTGGGCGCGCAGCACTTCTACGACCTCCTGCTCGACGGCGACGTCGCGCAGAACGCCGGCAACTGGCAGTGGGTCGCCGGCACGGGCACCGACCCGCGCCCGTACCGCGTCTTCAACCCCACGGCACAGGCCCGCAAGCTCGACCCCGACGGCACCTACATCCGACGCTACGTCGAAGAGCTGCCGGCCGCTCCGGACGCGTCCGAGCCGGGTCTCCTGGCGCCCGACTACCCGGCGCCTATCGTCGACCACGCCGAGGCGGTCGAGCGCTTCAGGCGGCGACGAGATCGCTGACGGCACACGCCTGCGGGAGGAGCACGCGGAAGGTGGAGCCGATCCCGATCTCGCTCTCGACCTCGATCCGGCCGCCGCTCTGGCTGACGACGCCGTAAACCGTGGCGAGCCCGAGGCCGGTGCCCTTGCCCGTGTCCTTCGTGGTGAAGAACGGCTCGAAGATGTGCTGGCGCGTCGCCTCGTCCATCCCGCAGCCGGTGTCCGAGATCGAGATCGCGACGTGAGCCCGGTTCCGGAGCTCGACGTTGCCGGTCGAGATCGTCAGGCGACCGCCATCCGGCATCGCGTCCCGCGCGTTCAGGGCGATGTTGAGCACAACCTGGGTCAGCTGATCCGGGTCCGCCTCGACGTTCGCGAAATCCGCGGCGAGCTCGGTCGAGATCGCGATCTGGGCACCGAGGGTGCGGCGGAGCATCGGCTCCAGCTCGGAGACGATCTCGTTCGCGTCCAGCCGCTGCGGGAGGAGCGTCTGCTTGCGGCTGAAGGCGAGCAGCTGCCGCGTCAGACCGGCCGCATGTGAGGCGGCTCGCTTCAGCTCGGCGACATCGTCGAGCCGTGAGTCGCCCTCCTCGAAGGAGTAGCCGATCAGCTCCGCGTAGCCGCTGATCGCGGTCAGCATGTTGTTGAAGTCGTGGGCGATTCCGCCTGCGAGCTGTCCGATCGCGTCCATCTTCTGCGACTGGCGCAGCTGTTCCTCGAGCTCCTTGCGATAGGTGATCTCCTGGCTGACCGCGAGCGTTCCGATCGCAAGCCCTCCCTCGTACAGCACCTGGGTCGTCACCTCGATCGGCGTGGTCGCCCCGTCTGCGCGCACGAGATCGAGCTCGTAGGTGGTTGCCTGGACGCCGTCGATCACCTTGCTCTCGAAGTTCTCCGTCAGCCGCTCGAGCGAGGCCGACGTGAAGAGATCCTCGATACGCTTCGTCAGGAGCTCTTCGCGAGGGAAGCCGGTGAGCTCCACGAAGGCGGCGTTCACATCGGTCAGGTTACCGCTGAGGTCGGCAGTCGAGATACCGACGCTCGCGATCTCGAAGAGGCTTCGGCCCCGTTCTTCGCTGCGCAAGAGCCTGACGTGTGCCTCCCGGCTCTCCGTCACGTCGTGGGCCCAGATCAGCCTGGCCGCGCGACCTCGGTAGCGCACGGTGCGGGCGGCGATCTCCACGAACACGATCGTCCCGTTCTTCAGCTGATGCCGCCATGGTCCCGATGCATGCTTGGCTCTCTGCTCGGGATCGAGCTCGGCGAGCACTGCAGCAACGTCTTCCGGGGGGCGGATCTCGAGGATCGTGCGCTCGAGGAACTCCTCGAGCGTGAAGCCGTAGCGACGGATCGCAGCGTCGTTGACAGCGAGGAACCGGAGCGTTTCGACGTCGTAGACCCACATCGCGTGTGGGCTGTCCGCGAGCAGCTGGTCGATTCGAATGTCGTCCATGAGAGGCATCACGCGGCGACGAGCTCGCTGGGCGCGGGAGCCCTCGGTAGGAGCACGCGGAAGGTGGATCCCACGCCCGGTGCGCTCTCGACCTCGATTCGGCCGCCGCTCTGGCTGACGACCCCGTAGACGGTGGCGAGGCCGAGCCCGGTCCCCTTGCCGGTCTCCTTGGTCGTGAAGAAGGGCTCGAAGATGTGCTCGCGCGTCGCCTCGTCCATCCCCGCGCCCGTGTCGGCGATCGAGATCGCGACGTACGCGTCGCTTTCGAGCTCGACGTTGCCGGTAGAGATCGTCAGGCGTCCGCCTTCGGGCATCGCGTCGCGGGCGTTGATCGCGATGTTGAGCACGACCTGCGCGAGCTGATCGGGGTCGGCCTCGACAGGGGAGAGCTCCGACGCGAGCTCGATCGAGACGGCGATCTGCTCGCCGATCGTCCGGCGGAGAATCGGCTCGAGGTCACTCACGATCTTGTTCGGGTCGAGGCGCCGCGGGAGCAGGAGCTGCTTGCGGCTGAAAGCGAGGAGCTGACGGGTAAGCCCCGCCGCATGAGCCGCGGCACGTTTCAGCTCGCCGATGTCCTCGAGCCTCGGGTCGTCCTCCTCGAAGGAGTAGCCGAGCAGCTCGGCGTAGCCGGTGATCGCGGTCAGCATGTTGTTGAAGTCGTGCGCGATCCCGCCCGCGAGTTGGCCGATCGCGTCCATCTTCTGCGATTGGCGCAGCTGCTCCTCGAGCGCTTTCTGCTCGGTGATGTCGAGGAGGAAGCCCTGGAGACCCACGATCTCGCCGGCGGCGTCACGAAGCGGAATCGTTCTGTCCAGCACCCAGACGAGGCGGCCGTCCCGCGCCACGAAACGGAATTCGCTCCGCGTCGGGATGCCCTGTTGACGAGCGTCACAGGCGAGCGCATCGATGCGCTCGCGATCGTCGGGATGAATGCCGGTGCGGACGAGGTCCGGATTCGCGAGCCATTCCTCACTCGTGTAGCCGAGCAGCGACTCGATCTGCGGGCTCATGAAGAGGGGCTGGAACGGCGCCTCGGCACTGTTCATGTACGTGACGAGGGGAATGTTCTCGATCAACGACCGGTAGCGCGCCTCGGCTGCCTCCAGTTCGTCCTCGGCAGCGAGGCTCTCGCTGAGGTCGCGGACGAAGCCGACGAAGAGGGGAACCGCACGTTCGACTCGGGCAATCGTCAGCTCGACGGGAAACGTCGAGCCGTCGGCGCGCATGGCGATCATGGTCAGTCGCTTGCCGATCGTCTTCGTCTCGCCCGTCTCGAGATAGCGGCGAAGGCCTTGCTCGTGTCGCTCGCGGAACTCCGGTGGCACGATCAGGTCGCCGAGCCGGCGGCCGATTGCTTCCCCGCGTGGGTAACCGAAAGTCCGCTCGGCGGCGGCGTTGAAGTCACGGACGATCCCGGATGCGTCCATCGTGACGATGCAGTCGAGCGCCGCCTCGACGATCGCATCGCGCTCGTTCGAAGCATGGTTGCTGTCGCGGACGGTCAAGCGAAGCTCGAGCTCGGTCATGACCGAGGCTGCGACGCCGACGAGTGTCTCCCGGTCGTCCTCGCTCCAGGCCCGCGGGTGCCGCTCGAGCGCGCAGAGCACGCCGACGACCTCGCCGTCCGGGGTGATGAGGGGAACTCCGAGATAGGCGCCGATGCCGAGCTCCGCGACGACGGGCTCGTCCCGGACGAGCGGATCCTCGCTTGTGCTCTCGATCGCAACGCAGCCGCCGGAGGAGACGACGTGCTTGCAGATCGTCTCCGAGAGCTCCGAGCGCTCGCCCCGGGGGATCTCGAGAACGCCGGACGAGCCCGTGAAGAGCAGCTCGTGCCGGTCGCAATCGAGACGGGAGACGAGCGCACCGGAGGAGCCGACGCCGGCCGAGGCCAGCCGGGCGAGGCGGTCGAAAACGTCGTCGGGGGTGAAGAGGGCGGGATCGCTCATGGAGGTCAGGACTCCCTCATCGGCATGTTTCGAACGGGTTTGACAGGAACACCTGTTCGGGTATAGAACACGTGTTCGTATGATTGCCTGCCTCGTCATCCCCGGCTTCGAATTGCGCGCAGCGCTCCGTACCCGGCCGAGGCTGGCGCTCGAGCCGGCGGCGCTCGCGCCGCTCCCCGGAACGGAGCCCCTGATCGGCCCCGTGACCGCCGCCGCCGAGCTCGCTGGGGTGCAGCCCGGGATGCGCATGGGCGAGGCGCTCGCCACCTGCCCGCAGCTCGTCCTCGTCGAGCAGGATCCTGCCGCGGTCGAGCGAGAGTGGGAGGGAGTGCTGCAGCGGCTCGAGGACGCGGGCTTCGCGGTCGAGCCGCAGGAGCCCGGCCGCGTCACCTTCGAGACGAAGGGCGTCGAGCGGCTCTACGGAGGCTTGGAAGCGGCGCTCGAACGGGCGCTCGTCTCCGTCGGACCAGCCTGGGACCCCCGCGCGGGCGCTGCGCAGCGCCGGTTCGCCGCCTTCGCGGCGGCGAGCGTCGCGCGGCCCGGGCAGGCACTCGTCGTCGCGGACGGCAAGGAGGAGCGCTTCCTCGCGCCCCTGCCGCTCTCCCTGCTGCCGCTCGACGCGAACCGGTACGCGGAGCTCGAGGGGCTGGGCGTGCGAAAGCTTGGAGAGCTGGCGGCGTTGCCGGGGGGCTCCGTCGCCGAGCGGCTCGGACCGGATGGGCGGCGGGCGTGGGCGCTCGCCCAGGGAGGGGGAAAGGGCCGGGTCAACGGCCGCCGCCCGCCCGCCGAGCTCGCCGAGGCGCTCGAGTTCCCGGAGGCGATCGGGAACGAGCTCACCCTCCGCCGCGCCTTCGGGGCGCTCCTCGACCGGCTGCTGGCGCGGCCCGAACGGGCAGGAAGGCCGTTCCGCAAGCTTGCGCTCTCGGCGCGGCTCGTCGGCGGCGGCTCCTGGCGGCGGACGGTGACGATGCGCGACCCCACAGCCGAGCGGGCACGTCTCCGGGCGGCGCTCGGCCCGAAGCTCCTGGAGATCCCGGCGCCGGTCCTCGAGCTCCGGCTCGAGGCGGTCGAGCTCTCGGAGTCCGTCGGTCAGCAGCTCGAGCTCGTCAAGCCCACCTCGGACGAGGTGAACGCCCGCCTGAGCGACGGCCTCCGTCAGGTGCGTGCCAGCACCGGCTCGGGCTCCGTCGTCGCCGTCGTGGAGGTGGCGCCGTGGTCCAGGATTCCCGAGGCACGAGCGCTCTTCGTTCCGCGGGACGAATAAACGCCCCCCGGCCGGTGCTGGTCGAGGCCAGCGCGGTCGGGATCCCGGTGCGGGTGAACCGGCTGGGGGTGGCCGTCCTCAGGGAGGAGTGGCGCGTCGTCGACCGTTGGTGGACGGACGATCCGGTCGACCGCCGCTACTTCGACGTCGTGCTCGAGTCGGGCCAGAACGCCTGCGTCTTCCGCGACGAGGAGGCCGGCTGCTGGTTCAGCCAGCGCGCCTGAATGGGGCGATCAGACGTGGATGTCGAGAAAGCGCACGGGCTCGGATCCGGCGCATGTGAGCGTCTGCCGGGGCTCGGAGAGCCGCACCCACGTCCCTGTCTCGGCCAGCACGTCGTCTGCGAGCGCGGGCGAGCCCTCGAGAACGTAGAGGCAGCGGAGCCGGCGGTGAGCGACGGGCGCCTGCGGCGCGTCGGGCTCGAGCCGGAGCTCGTGGATCTCGATCTCGTCCTGGACGACCTCGCTCTCGCCGATCCTCGCCTCCTCGGGCGGGCGGCCGCCGTCCGCGGGCGGATCGGCCTGGTCGAACGAGCCCTCGACGCCGTCCCGGCCGGCTCGCAGGTAGTCGGCGAAGCCCTTGCCCGGCGCATGGAAGTTGAGATAGCGCATGTCCACGTCCGCGCCGTTCCGGAAGCCGTGGGCGACCATCGGCGGCACGTAGACGAGCGTCCCGGCCGGCACGACCACGGTTCCCTCCGGCCCGATGCTCACCGTCAGCTCGCCCTCGAGGAACCGGCCGGCATGAGCCGGAGGCACGACCACCCACTGCTTGAACGGACGGCCGTTGCGACCCGGGTCGAAGAGCACGGATCCCTCGAGGCCGAGCGCCTCCGCGTGCACCGCGGGGTCGGTCAGCTTGAAGACCATCGCACCGTATCCGGCCGGAAACCCGAGCACCATCTTCCCGCGCGCCTTCACGCAGGGCATGCCCATCATCTGGGAGAGCTCGACGAAGTCGTGCCGGAAGGCGAGGAAGTCGGCCACGTCGTCGTAGCGCTCGCGGGCGTCCACCACGCGAGTATCGCGCGGTTACCTCGAGGCGGCAATCGTCGGCGCGGGGGCGTTCCCGGCCGTGGCGAGCGCGTGTGCGAAGAGCGCCGTCGTGAGGACGGTCATCGCGGCCATGGTTGCGGCGAGTGTTCGCATGTGAGACCTCAACGTCGCCCGCATCCTCGGAGATACGCGTGACGTACGTGGAGCTTCACGCCCACTCGGCGTACTCCTTCCTCGACGGTGCTTCCCACCCGGAAGAGCTCGTGCTCCGGGCGGCCGAGCTCGGCTACGAGGCACTCGCGCTGACCGACCACGACGGCGTCTACGGCTCGCTCGAGTTCGCTCACGCGGCGAAGCTCGCAGGGGTGCGCCCGATCACCGGCGCCGAGGTGACGCTCGTCGGCGGCAGCCACGTGACCCTCCTCGTCGAGTCCGCCAGCGGCTACGCGAACCTCTGCCGGCTCCTCACCGCCGCTCACGCTGGCACGCGGCCCAAGGAGGGGGAGCTCTTGGCGTCCGCGCTCGATCCGGAGCTCCTCGCCGAGGCAAGCGAGGGTCTCGTCTGCCTCTCGGGCTGCGCCCGCGACGGGCTCGCCGTCCGCGACCCGAACGCGACCGTCGGGCTCGCGCAGGCCTTCGGCGAGCGCTTCTACGTCGAGCTCCAGCGCCCCTACGAGCGTGGTGATGCCGAGCGGAACGCGCGTCTGCGCGACCTCGCGGCGCACATCGGAGCGCACACTGTCGTCACCGGCAACGTGCATGCGCACAGCCGCCGCCGCACCGCCCTCCAGGACGTCCTCGTCTCGATTCGCAACCGCACCTCGCTCGACGGAAGTGAGCGCGAGCGGCGTGGCAACCGCGAGAGCGTCCTCCGGCCACCCGCGGAGCTCCTCGACCTCTTCCCGGCCGACCGCGACGCCGTTCGCCGGAGCACCGAGGTCGCCGACCGGCTCGAGTTCGACCTGACGGCCGAGCTCGGCTACCGCTATCCCGACTTCTCGGACGGGAGCGAGCCCGCGATCCGCCAGCTCGCGCAGGTCTGCGAGAGCGCGTTCTCCGACCGCTACCCGCCGAGCAACAGGCCGTTGCTCAGAGAGGCGCGGCAGCGGCTGCGGGAGGAGCTCGCGCTGATCGACGAGCTCGGGCTCGCAGGATTCTTCCTCCTCCACTGGGAGGTGCTCGAGCTCGCGCGCGAGTGCGCCGACCAGGTGCGGGGCGCCGGCTCACCGCGGCGCTACCTGCCTCCCGGTCGCGGACGCGGAAGCTCGGTCGGCTCGATCGTCTGCTACCTGACGGGCCTCTCGCACGTCGACCCCGTCGCCTGCAACCTCTCGCTCGGTCGCTTCCTGAACTGCGAGCTCTCGTCGGTGCCGGACATCGACCTCGACTTCCCGCGCGACATCCGCGAGAAGCTGATCGTGGCGGTGACCGAGCGTTACGGCCGCCGCCACGCCTCGCTCGTCGCGAGCTTCTCGACCTACCGCTCCCGCGGTGCGATCCGCGATGTCGGCAAGGCGCTCGGGCTCCCGTTCGCCGAGCTGGAGCGGCTCGCCCGCGTCTCGGACGGCTGGAATGCGGGCCGCGTCGCCGAGGAGCTCGCGCTGCTTCCGGAGTACGAGCGCAAGCTGCTCTCGCCGCGCTGGCGCGCCTTCGCCGAGCTGACTGCAGAGATCGGCGGCCTTCCGCGCCACATCTCCCAGCACCCGGGCGGGATGGTGATCTCCTCGCGGCCCCTCATCGAGCTCGTGCCCGTGCAGCCGGCGGCGATGACCGGCCGCCAGCTCTGCCAGTGGGACAAGGACTCCTGCGCCGACGCGGGCTTTCTCAAGATCGACCTGCTCGGGCTCGGGATGCTCTCGGCGGTCGAGGACTGCGTCGAGCAGATTGCCGAGGCCTACGGCGAGCCGATCGACCTCTCCCGGATCCCGCTCGACGACAAGGACGTCTACGCGGAGATCCAGCGCGCGGACACCGTCGGGGACTTCCAGATCGAGAGCCGAGCCCAGATGCAGAGCCTGCTTCGGACGAAGCCCGAGAACCTCGACGACCTGACCGTCCAGGTCGCGCTCGTCCGGCCCGGGCCGATCCAGGGGAAGGCCGTGCACCCGTACATCGACGCGCGCGAGCGGCTCCGCGTCGATCCGGGCTACGTGCCGCCTGTCGATCACGAGCTTCTGCGCGAGCCGCTTCGCGAGACCCACGGCGTCGTCGTCTTCCAGGATCAGGTGCTCGAGGTGGCGATGGCGCTCGCCGGCTTCACGGTCGGCGAGGCGGAGGGGTTGCGCCGGGCGATGAGCCGGAAGCGGAGCGTCGAGGCCCTGGAGGCGTTCCGGGCGCAGTTCGTCGCGGGAGCGGGTGAGAAGGGCGTCGACGCCGCGACCGCCGACCTCGTCTACGACAAGCTGACGGGCTTCTCCGGCTTCGGCTTCCCGAAGTCGCACGCGGCCGCGTTCGGCCTCCTCGCCTACCAGTCCGCCTGGCTTCGCCACCACTACCCGGCCGAGTTCCTCTGCGCCCTCCTGAACGCGCAGCCGATGGGCTTCTATCCGCCCGCGAGCCTCGTCCGAGATGCTCAGAGAAGAGGTGTCGAGGTGCGCTCCCCGGAGATCAACCTGAGCGAGGCCAGGGTCGTGCTCGAAGAGGGCGCAGTCCGGATCGGGCTCGCCTACGTCAAGACCGTCGGGCCCGAGGATGCGCAGGCGCTCGTCGCCGAGCGGGATGCGAACGGGCCATTCGCCGGCGTCGGCGATCTCGCGCGCCGGGCGCCGCTGGACTCGCGCGAGCTCGATGCGCTCCTCCGGAGCGGCGCCTGCGACACCTGGGGCAAGCGGCGCGATCTCCTCTGGGAGCTGGGGCTCGCGCTGCGCCCGAAGCCGGTGCGGGAGAACGTCCAGCTGACGCTCGCGCTCGATCCCACGGCAGCGACGCCCGAGCTGCGCGACCTGACCGAGTGGGAGCGGATGCTCGCCGACTACTCGGGGACGAGCCTCTCGGTCGGGACACATCCGCTGTCGCTCCTGCGCCCGCACCTGCCTCCCGGGGTGCTGGCGAGCGATGCGTTGCAGGAGGCGCCCCACCGCTCGAGCGTCGCCTTCGCGGGCCTGGCGATCGCGCGCCAGCGACCGGCGACCGCGCACGGGATCGTCTTCATGCTGCTCGAGGACGAGCTCGGCCAGGTGAACCTGATCGTCTCGCCCGAGGTCTACGAGCGGCATCGCGCGATCGTCCGCGGCGAGCCGCTCCTGCTCGCCCGAGGCCGTTACGAACGGCTCGGCGAGAACCGGAACATCGTCGTCGCCGAGCTCGAGAGCCTCGGCCCGCTCGCCCGCCGGATCGCCGAGAGCGACGTTGGTGCGGTCTTGCCCGCCGCGCATCACTTCGGGCATAGGTAGTCCCCCCGATGGGCACACGTTGCCGGTGCGGATCGACGGCTACCTCCCTTTGCGCGACTACGCCCTGATCGGGGACGGGCGGACGACCGCTCTCGTCGGGCGCGACGGCTCGATCGACTGGCTCTGCTTCCCGCACGTCGATTCGCCGCCCGTCTTCGACCGGATCCTGGACGCGGACGCTGGCGGATGCTTCGAGCTCTGTCCCGATGAGCCCTTCGAGTCCGTACGCCGCTACCGCGAGGGCACGAACGTGCTCGAGACGACGTTCACTACCCCCTCGGGCTCCGTCCGCGTGACCGATGCGATGCTGCGCGGCGACGAGCAGCGGCTCGTCCGCCTCGTCGATGCGCGCGCGGGCTCCGTCCCGATGCGCTGGCGCTTCGAGCCACGCTACGACTTCGGCAGGAGCGAGCCGGACCAGGGGCTCGACCTGCAGAAATGGGATGCGGGTGCAGGCTCGTTCACGCTCGCGGAGGGCGGCAGGGCGACCTTTGCGCTCGGAACGGGAGTGATCGGCCGCGACGAGGTCGAACGGGAGCTCGAGCGGACCTCCGCCTGGTGGATGGACTGGAGCGGCCAGACGCAGTACGAGGGCCCGTGGCGCGACGCGGTCGTCCGCAGCGCTCTCACCCTGAAGCTACTCGCCTTCGAGCCGACCGGCGCGATCGTGGCGGCGCCGACGACGTCCCTCCCTGAGCGAATCGGCGGCGACCTGAACTGGGACTATCGCTTCTCGTGGCTGCGCGACGGGATCTACACGATGCGCGCGCTCCTCCACCTCGGCTTCCGCGACGAGGCGGAGGCGTTCTTCCGCTGGCAGCTCGAGGCAACGAGCCCGGTGGCGCCGGAGGTGGCGCCGCTCTACACCGTCGGCGGTGACGTTCGCACCGACGAGGAGGAGCTCGACCTGCCGGGGTACCGCGGCTCACGCCCGGTCCGAGTCGGCAACGCCGCGACGGGGCAGCTCCAGCTCGACAACTACGGTCATCTCCTCGAGAGCGCCTCGCGCCTGCGTCAGGAAACCGGCTCGCTCGGAACCGAGGCCGGGGCGCTCCTCGCGAGCTTCGCCGACTTCGTCGCCCTTGCCTGGAAGCGGCCGGACGCCGGGATCTGGGAGATGCGCGGCAGCATGCACGACTTCGTCCAGTCGAAGGCCATGTGCTGGACGGCTCTCGACCGGGCGGCGCAGCTCGCCGAAGCAGGAGCGCTGCCTGACCGCGGTGGTGCCTGGCGTGAAGCCGCGGACGAGGTTCGGGCGTGGATCGAGGAGGAGGGCTGGGACGACGTGCGCGAGGCGTACTTCCGCGCGCCGGATCTTCCCGAGGAGACCGACGCATCGCTGCTCTCGCTCGCGCTCTGCGCCTACTCGCGCGCAACCGAGCCCCGCTTCGTCTCGACGATCGAGACCGTGCGCCGCGAGCTCTCCGCAGGCGGCCCGCTGCTCTACCGGAGCACAGAACTCGCCGGGCAGGAGGGGGCGTTCGTCACCTGCTCCTTCTGGTTGGTCGACGTCCTCGGCCGCGCCGGTCGCGTCGAGGAGGGGAATGCCTTGATGGGCGAGCTCGTGGCGCTGGCCAACGACGTCGGCCTCTTCGCAGAGGAGATCGATCCTGCGAGCGGCGCGTTCCTCGGCAACTTCCCCCAGGGGCTCGTCCATCTCGCCCTCGTCAATGCCGCCGTCTCGCTCGCCGAGGGCGAGGAGGCCTAGCGCGCGGCGAGGGCCCGCTCGAGCGTCATCGCCGTCGCGATGAGGCCGATGTGCGAGAACGCCTGAGGGAAGTTCCCGACCTGACGGCCGAGCTCGTGGTCGTACTCCTCGGCGAGCAGCCCGAGCTCGTTTCGGAGTCCGAGCAGTCGCTCGAAGATCTCGACCGCTTCGTCGAGCTCGCCCACGAGGGCGAGGTTGTCCACGAACCAGAACGAGCAGAGGAAGAACGATCCCTCGCCCGGTGGAAGCCCGTCCACGAGGTTTGCGTCGTGGCTGTAGCGCTGGACGAAGCCGCCCGTGAAGAGCTCGGCCCGGATCGCTGCGAGGGTCCCGTGCACGCGTGGATCCTCGGGCGGGAGGAAGCCGATGAGCGGGATCGTCAGGAGCGACGCGTCGAGCCGCTTCGAGTCGTACGACTGGACGAACGCGTTCAGCTCGGTGTCGAAGCCGCGCTCCAGCACCTCGGCGCGGATCTCGTCGCGCGCGGCACGCCACCGCTCGAGCGGCCCTTCGTGCCCGTACTCCTCGATCGTCCTGATCCCCCGGTCGAACGCAACCCACGCCATCACCTTCGAGTGCGTGAAGTGCCGACGCCCACCGCGGACTTCCCAGATCCCCTCGTCCGGCTCGCGCCAGCGCCGCTCGAGGTTCGCGAGCAGCGCTCCCTGCAGAGCCCACGAGTTCTCGTCCCGCTCGAGATCGTGCCGCCGCGCCTCGTAGAGCACATCCATCACCTCGCCGTAGACGTCGAGCTGGAACTGAGTGCTGGCGCCGTTCCCGACTCGTACGGGCCGAGAGTTCTCGTACCCGGAGAGCCACGGGACCTCGTATTCCACCAGCCGCCGCTCGCCCGCCGGCCCGTACATGATCTGGAGATCGTCGGGATCCCCGGCGACCGCGCGCAGCAGCCAGCGGCGCCAGGCGCCGGCCTCCTCGATGTAGCCGTTCTCGATCAGCGCGTCCAGCGCGAAGGTCGCATCGCGCAACCAGCAGTAGCGGTAGTCCCAGTTGCGGACGCCACCGATGTGCTCCGGGAGCGAGGTGGTCGGAGCGGCGACGATTCCGCCGGTCGGCCCGTAGGTCATCGCCTTCAGCACGATCAGCGACCGCTGGACCGCCTCGCTCCAGCGGCCGGTGTAGGTGCACTGGGCGATCCAGTCGTGCCAGAACGAGCAGGTGCCCTCGAGCGCCTGCTCGGGATCGATCGGCGCCGGCTCGTCGTGGTGCGACGGGTACCACGTGAGCACGAACGGCTTGCGCTCGCCCGCGGAAATCGTGAAGTCGGCGACGGTGCGGAGGTTCTCACCGCGGACCTCGACCGGGGTTCGAAGCGAGACGGCATCCGGCCCGGCGACTGCGACCCGCGACCCGTCCTCCATCCGCTGCACCCAGGGGACGACCGAGCCGTACTCGTACCGGATGACGAGCTCCATCCGCATCGGCACGGTTCCGCTCACCCCCTCGACGATCCGGACGACATCGGGATCCTCGCCGCGTGGGGGCATGAAGTCGATCACGCGGACGGAGCCGTCGGGCGTCTCGAACAGGAGCTCGTGGACGAGTGTGTTCTCCCGATAGCGCCGTTCGGTCGAGACGATCTCGGTGTCCGGGGCCAAGAGCCAGCGCCCGTCCCACTCGTTGCCGAGCAGGGCCGAGAAGCACGCGTCGGAATCGAACCGGGGAACGCAGAGCCAGTCGATCGAGCCGTTCCGGCCGACGAGGGCGGCGGTCTGGAGATCGCCGATCAGTCCGTAGTCCTCGATCCGCACCCGCTGATCCTAGGGTCGAGAGCGGCTAGAGCTCGACGGTGAACAGCGGGAAGCGCTTGCGGGCGGCACGGGTGAAGGCGTCCTCGTACGCGAGCGCTGCCTCCTCGTCGAGCGTCGCCGCGTAGGTCGAGCGAATCTCGTCGAGCCGATCCCAGCCGGAGTCGAGGACGAGCTGGAAGTCCGCGTAGGCCTCCTCGGCGTCCTCGCGGTCGGCAGCGTCGTAGACGCGCTCGGCCTCGCCTGCCTCGGCGAAGAGCGCGGTCTCCTCCTTCGCAAAGAGATCGAGCTGCCGCCGGACGAGGTCGGCAAAGCGGTTGCGCCGAAAGATCAGAGGAGCTCCCGGTAAAGCTCGAGATGCGCCTGCGCGGAGGCGTCCCAGGTCAGTTCCTCCCGAGCGCGCAGCGCCCCTGCCCGGGCCCCGGCGAGTGCCGCGGTGTCCCCCAGCAGCTCCTTCAGCGCGCTCGCTAGCCCCGCGACGTCGTCGGGCGCGACGACCCGGCCCGCACCGTACGCCGTGACCAGCTCTCCGAGTCCACCGACGTCGTAGACGACGGCCGGCACCCCGGCGCCGAGCGCGCGCAGGAGGGCGCCGCTCTGGTCGAGCTCGGCGCGGTAGGGGAAGACGGCGACGGTGGCCTCGGCGAGCGCGCGCTCGATCTCGGCCTCGGGGAGGAAGGCCTGCTTATCGCCGGCCACCACGAGGCGGGCTCCGGGGAGCGCTGCGACGGCCTTGCGGGCGTGCGCGAGCTGCTTGTATGGGCGGACGAGCCCGAGGGCGAGCACCGTGCTCCCGTCGTCGGCCCGGGTCACGTCGCCCGGGAAGACGGGGTGGGGGATCACCCGCAACGTCGCGTTGGGGATGCCGAACGCGGCGAGGCTCTCACGCCCCCGGTTGCTGTGCACGACGACCCGCTCGAACCGTGCGAAGAGCTTCCGCCAGAGCGCCGCCTTCGCTGCCGTCCGCCGGGGCAGCAGGTCGTGCGCTGTGAAGACGAGCGGCGCCGATCGTCCGGGTCGCAGAATCCGGAGGAGCCGCACGTCGAGCTCGGGAGCGGCGAGCCACTGCAGATGGACGACGTCGGCCGGCCGCCGCGCGAGCCGCACGAGGCCGAACGGATGCTCGAGCGCCTTCAGGGGCAACCGGAGGCGCGAGCGGCGAAAGAGGCGGGACGAGAGGGGATAGAAGAGCTCGAGCTGCTCGTAGCCCTCGGGCGCGGCGGTGGCACCGAACCGGAATCGTGACGTCACGAGCTCCACCTCCGCACCCGCGCGGGCGAGCGCGGCCGCGAGCGCATGGTCGTAGGGCGGCGTGAACGCAGGCGGATCGGCGAGGACGACGCGCACGCTCGTAGGCTAGTGCCCGTGCTCGTCCGCAGCTGGAACCTCTACCACGGGAACGCGAAGCCGCCGGACCGGCACAGCCATCTCCAGGAGATGATCGGGTTGGCCACGGCCGACCGGCCGGATCTCCTCTGCCTCCAGGAGGTGCCTCTCTGGGCGCTACCACGGCTCGCTCGCTGGAGCGGGATGCGGGCTCGGTGGGTGGTCACGCGAAAGCCGTTCCTGCCCGCGTGGCTCGGCGGCGCGATCACGCGGCGCAACAACGGATTCCTGCGCTCGGCGATCGCGGGCCAGGCGAACGCGATCCTGCTCACGCCGGAGCTCGAGGCGCTGGGCCACCACTCGCTCCGGA
Source organism: Gaiellaceae bacterium (assembly GCA_035575835.1). GTDB lineage: Bacteria > Actinomycetota > Thermoleophilia > Gaiellales > Gaiellaceae > Gaiellasilicea. Next base: position 23,881 of record DATLXM010000116.1, on the reverse strand, counting down.
TCGACGAGAACCGGCGCGAGCCCCGCTGGTGTCACGCGGTTCGGCTCGACGCCCTCGTCGTCGGCAACCTGCACGCCTCGAACGACTTCCGCCGCCCGGAGCTCGTTGCCGCCGAGATTCTCCGCGCCGAGCGGTTCGTCGCCGAGCTCGCCGGCGCGCTGCCGGCGGTGCTGGCCGGCGACTTCAACCTTCGCGCCGAGAGCCTGCACGAGCTTCCGGGCTGGTCTGCGCTCGGGCCGGGGATCGACCACGTTCTCGTGCGAGGGCTCCCGGCCGAGCCGCTCTCCGTCTGGCCCGCGGAGCGGCGCCGTCAGAATGGCCTGGTGCTCTCCGACCACGCCCCGGTGGAGGTCAGGCTGTCGTGACCCACGAGGAGGCGCGGCGGCTCTTTCCGGTGCTCGAGCGGCTGGCCTATCTGAACGCGGGCACGTTCGGGCCGATCGCACGCGCCACGGCCGAGGCGGTCGACGCCCAGCAGCGTTCCGAGCTGGAGGGCGGTCGCTTCGGGAAGGAGTACTTCGAGCGGATGCTGACGCTCCGGAGCGATCTCCGCGCCGCGCTCGCGCGACTCGTCGGGGTCGAGGCGGAGCAGGTCGCCCTGACCGCGTCGACGACTGACGGCTGCAACATCGTCCTCGCGGGGCTCGGACTCGGGCCGGACGACGAGGTGATCACGACCGACGAGGAGCACTTCGGCTTGCTCGGGCCGCTGCACGCGAGCGGGGCGCGCGTCGTCGTCACGGCTGCCGATCCGGACGCGATCCTCGCTGCGCTCAGTCCTCGCACGCGTCTGCTCGCCCTCTCGCAGGCGCTCTGGACGAACGGGCGCGTCCTTCCGGTGCGCGAGCTCCGCGAGCGGAGCGGAGTCCCGATCCTCGTCGACGGCGCCCAGTCGGTCGGGGCGATCCCCGTCGACGCGAAGGGGCTCGACTTCCTCACGATCTCCGGTCAGAAGTGGCTCTGCGGCCCCGATTCGACAGGAGCGCTCGTCGTCTCCGACCCCGAGTCGTTGCGGATCGCCCACCCGAGCTACTTCTCCCAGGCCTCCTACGAGCCCACGGGCCGGTTCGAGCCCCAGGTGGGCGCCGCCCGCTTCGACCCGAACTGGCTCCCGCCGGCCTCGGTCGCCGGGCTGATCGCGGCACTCGAATGCGCGCCCTCGTGGCGGTACGAGCGAGCGGCCGACCAGGCTCGCCGCTGCCGCGAGCTGCTTGCCCCGCACGTCGAGCTCGTCCCCGGAGACGCGACTCTCGTCTCATTCCGGACCGAGGACTCGGGCGCGCTCGTCGCCTCGCTTGCGGCGGTGGGAGTCGTCGTCCGCGACCTCCCGGGCACCGGTCTCGTCCGCGCGTCGTGCGGCTGGTGGACGAGCGAGGACGACCTCGAGCGCCTTGCGGCGGGTGTCGCCGTCTAGATCGAGTTGGCGGTGCGCAGGCCGAGCTCTTCCGAGATCGGCCGGAGCGCGGCGACGACGTTGACGATGTGCTCGTCCAGCTCCAACTCGAGCAGCTCGGCGCCGGCATAGACCTCGTCGCGATGCACGCCGGCCGCGAACGACGGCTGCTTCAGCTTCTTCTTGACGGACTTCGGCTCGAGCCCTTCGAGCCCGAGCGGGCGAACGAGGCCGCACGCGTGGATGAAGCCGGAGATCTCGTCGCAGGCGAAGAGCGTCTTCTTCAGGAGGCTGTCGCGCTCCATCTGGAGGTGCTCGGCGTGGGAGAGGATCGCCTCGATCATCCATTCGGGATACCCCTCGCCGCGCAGGATCGGAGCGCCGTCCTGCGGATGCTTGTCGAGGGTCGGGTGGATCTCGTAGTCGAAGTCGTGCAGGAGCGCCGTGATCCCCCAAGCCTCCTCGTCCTCGCCGAAGTGCCGCGCGTAGGCGCGGGTGGAGGCCTCGACCGCGAGCGCGTGCCGAAGCAGCGACTCGCCCTTCGTGTACGTCGTCAGCGTCTCCCAGGCCTGTTTCCTCGTCTGCTCCACAGGACGTCTACGATAACGCGCCCACGATGACCTCGACCATTCCCTCCCAGAAGCACCTCCAGGCTTTCGTGATCGAAGGCGGCCACCGCCTCGGAGGCACCGTCAAGGCCTCGGGCAACAAGAACGGCGTTCTGCCCGTGCTCGCGGCCTGTCTGCTCACGAGCGAGCCGGTCGAGCTGACGAACGTGCCGCGGATCCGCGACGTCGCGACGATGATGGCGCTGCTCGACGATCTCGGGGCGGACGTGGACTGGACGGGCCCGAACGAAGTCCGGGTCGACACGGCCGCCGTGAACAAGACCGAGCTCGACGAGGAGCTCTGCCGCCGGATCCGCGCCTCGTTCCTCCTCGCAGGCCCGCTGCTCGCCCGTTTCGGCAAGGCGAGCGTGCCTCCGCCCGGAGGCGACGTGATCGGCCGCCGCCGCCTCGACCCGCACATCCACGCGCTGGCGGAGCTCGGAACCGTAATCGAGCTGAACGGCCGCTACGACATGCGCGCGACCCGGCTCGTCGGCAAGCAGGTCTTCCTCGACGAGCCCAGCGTGATGGCGACCGAGAACGCGGTGATGGCCGCCGTCCTCGCCGAGGGCGAGACCGTGATCGGGAACGCCGCCTGTGAGCCGCACGTTCAGGATCTCTGCCGCTTCCTCGTCTCGCTCGGAGCCGAGATCGAGGGGATCGAGTCGAACGTCCTTCGGATCCAGGGAGTTCAGTCGCTCCACGGCGGAACCTGGCGGATCGCGCCCGAGCACATCGAGGTCGGGAGCTTCATCGGGATGGCCGCCGTGACCGGCGGCGACATCACGATCACCGACCTGACCCCGCAGGACCTCGCCCCGATCGTGCCCGTCTTCGAGCGCCTCGGCATCCGGGTCGAGCTGGGGGAGTCCAGCGTTCGCGTGCCGCCCGGCCAGGAGCTCGTGATCAGGGACGACCTCGGGGGCGCGATCCCGAAGATCGAGGACGGGCCGTGGCCGCAGTTCCCCGCCGACCTGACCTCGATCGCGCTCACGGTCGCGACCCAGGCGCACGGAACGATCCTGATCTTCGAGAAGATGTTCGAGAGCCGCCTCTTCTTCGTCGACAAGCTGGTCTCGATGGGCGCGCGGATCATCCTCTGCGACCCGCACCGTGCGGTCGTGACCGGCCCGGCGCAGCTCTACGGGCAGCGGATGTCGAGCCCGGACATCCGCGCCGGGATGGCGATGGTGATCGCCGCGCTGTGTGCCGAGGGGACGTCGATGATCGGCGAGGCCTACCAGGTCGACAAGGGGTACGAGCGGATCGACGAGCGCCTGCGCAGCCTCGGCGCGCACATCGAGCGCGTCGAGGCCTAGCGGCCAGCGCCCCTTCAGCGAATCACGAGCTCGACCGGGCGACTCGTCGCAGCAGCGGCGTCCTCTGACCCCTGGAACCGTGCGCGCAGTCGGTACGAGCCGCGATCGAGCGTGTAGCGCCAGCCGACGTGGCCGGCGGAATCGGTGCGGGCGGCGCCCGCGCGCTCCCAGCCCGTGCCGTCGAAGGCTTCGAGTACGACCGACCGCCCGGCGGCTTCCGCACCCACGATCCGGAGAGCCGCGTCGAGGCGCACGCTCCGCGCTGACGAGCGCCTCGCGGTCAGATCCAGCGTCGAGGCCGCCTGACGCAGCGAGACCGTCCAGGGCGTGGAGCGCTGAGCGGGCACGCCCGAAGCGTCGAGCGCCTGGACGACGAAAGTGTAGACGCTGCCCGGTGCGAGTGACCAGACCACGGTCGTCTCGCTCGTCGCGGGGATCAGAACCTGCTCGGACCCGCCGTCGCGAGCGAGCAGGACACGGTAGGCCATGCCGGCGCGCCCGGGCCAAGCGAGGGTGACCCGCCGGCCCTCGCGTCGACCTTCGAGCCGGATCACGCTGCCGTCTTGCGTGCCCTGGGCCTGCGCCACCGCGGCCGCGGCATCGAGGACGCCGTACCCGAGCTCGGCGTTCCAGGCGCCCTTGCCGGAGGCGGTTTGCTCGAGGATCGAGGCCACCTCGTCCGCCCGCAAGCCGGGGTTCGCCGCCCAGACGAGCGCTGCGGCACCGGCCACCTGCGGCGCGGCGAAGGATGTTCCGCTGCCGTACCCGTACAGCCCGGCGGTGGAGCCGGGAAGCGTCGCTCGGGGGTAGCGAGACGCCGGTGCGAGCGAGGAGAAGGCGCGGCGAAGACCGAGTCTCCGGGCGCTGCGAGCGAGAGAGAGGTCCCCACGGTCGAGAACCTGGCCCGGGCCCCCGAGCGCGTCGAGGCGGCGACCGCGAGCCCGACGCCACCGGCCCCGCGCGAGCCGGGTGGCTGCAGGAGCGCGGCGGGGTACTCCAGAGGGCTTCCCTCGTCGTAGCCGTTGCCGACCGCGGCGACGAGCAGCGCGCCCTTCGAAACGGCGTAGTCGACGGCTCGCCGCTCGATCACGGAGGTGTCCGGGCCGCCGAGGCTCAGGTTGAGGATCCGGGCCCCGTGGTCGACGGCCCAGACAATCGCGGCCGCTTCCTCCACGTCGCTGAACGAGCCGTCCGAGCCGCCCGCCTGCACGATCACGAGGCGCGCGTCGCCGCCGCTCCCCGCAATCCCTTCGCCGTTCGCGCGCGCCCCGCCGGCCAGTGACGCGACGAACGTCCCGTGCCCGTTCCGGTCGGAGACGTCACCGCTGCGGGTGCGCACGCTGTGGGTGAGCGGCGTCTTGGCCGCGAGGTCGGGAGCACCGAGATCGGCGCCGGTGTCGATCACCGCAACGGTCTGGGAGGCGGCCGCGCGCAGGACGGATTCGGGGACGAGATCGATTCGGGTCGCGGCGAACTGCCACTGAAGCGGCCCGGCCGCCCCTGTGACCGCGAGGGCCGGCTCGACGAGGGGCCGCCGCGGGAGCCGCCGCTCCACCCGGTCGATACCCGGCAGGCCCGAGACCTCGGCGGCGAATCGCGCCACGTCCCCGGCGGGCAGAACCTCCACTGCGCGGAGGCTCGGCAGCCGCCGAACGACGAGCGCGAGATTCTCCGCGAGGGCAGCCGCGAGGGCGACCTTGCTCTCGTAGGTGACGACGGCCGTGCCCTTCGGCCAGGCCACGGTCCCAGGCGCGCTTCGCGCAGCGCCCGCACTCCCCGCCACGGCGAAGGCGATCGCCGCTGTTGTCCACACTGCCGCAGTGAGCCGCACGGTCTCCCTTGTCAATCGCAGAGCCGGAATCACATCGATCATCGGCGACTTCCGCAGGTATGGAAACCCCCCGTTCGGTAGTCTCGGCGTGGTGAGCGCCCGCGTCGCAGCCGTCGGCACCGGGGCGGTCAACGTCGCCACGGGGCTCCCCGTCCTCGACCACCTCCTGACACTGCTCGCGCGGAGCGCCCGGTTCGATCTCGCGCTCGAGCTCGCGCCGGGCGACACCGAGGCGGAGGTCGCGGAAGCGGGCCGCGCGCTCGGTGAAGCACTCGAGCCCCTCCTCCGCGCAGACGGCGCGTCGGGCCACGGATCCGGTGTCATCCCGGCGCAGGAGGCACTCGCACAGGTCGCGCTCGAGACCTCGAAGTCGACGCTCCTCGCGTCGAACGTCGATCTCTCGGCGGCGCGAGCGGGCGGGCTCCACTCCGATCTCGCGAAGCGGTTTCTGGAGGCGTTCGTGCAGTCTGCCGGACTGACGCTGCACGTTCGCCTCATCGACGGTGACGACTCGCAGCACGTCCTGGAAGCGATCTTCAAGGCCCTCGGCGTGGCGCTCGCCCAAGCGTGCGCACGCTCTGCGGCCTGACCGAGAACGTCAGCGTCGAACGAAAGGAACCGCATGGCAGACAAGGAGATCGTCCGGACGGAATCGGCGCCTGCGCCGTTCCAGGGAGCCCCCTACAACCAGGCCGTGAAGAGTGGAGGGCTCGTCTTCGTGGCGGGGCAGCTGGGCCTCCAGCCCGGAGGAAAGGACATGGTCGGGCCGACGATCGCCGAGCAGACCGAACAGGTGATGGCGAACCTGCGCGCGATCCTCGAGGCGGCGGGGAGTGGTCTCGACAAGCTCGTCAAGACCACGGTCTTCCTCCAGGATCTCGGCGACTTCGCGGGAATGAACGAGGTCTACGCACAGCACGTGGGCGACCGCCCGCCGGCTCGCTCGACGGTCGAGGTCGGCGCGCTTCCCTCGGGCGCCCTCGTCGAGATCGAGGCGATCGCCCACCTCTGACCGCAGAATGATCGGTATGTGGACGTCACTCGCCGACTACGTGCGCTCGCTCGGCCTCGACGCCTGGGTCGTCGGCGGCGCGGTCCGGGACGAACTGCTCGAGCTCCCGGTCCGGGAGCACGACTTCGTCGTTCCGGGGGTCGGTCACGCGGAGCTTCGGCGCGCGCTCGAGCCGCACGGGAGGATCGAGGATCTCGTCGTGGCCGAGCAGCGGATCGGGGTGAGGCTCCTGCCGCGCGACCGGGACGCGCGGGCGCTTCAGCCTGCAGGAGTCGAGTTCACGCCCCCGCGCGTCGAGCGTTCGACCGGCCCCGGCCGCCACGACTTCGAGATCGTCGCCGACGCATCGATCTCGCTCGCCGAGGACATGGAGCGGCGCGACTTCACGATCAACGCCATGGCGCGCCGGCTCGAGACGGGTGAGCTCCTCGACCCCCTCGGCGGGCAGGCCGACCTCGAGCGGCGGCTGCTCAGAACGACGACGCCGACGAGCTTTCGCGACGATCCGCTGAGAATCGTCCGCGGCCTCCGCTTCGTCTCCCAGCTCGGCTTCGACGCCGACGAGGACACGCTTCGGCAGATGCGCGAGTGGGCTGCCGGGATCGCGTACGTCTCGGCCGAACGGATCGGCGGGGGGCTCGCGAACGACGGGATGGGCGAGCTCTCGAAGCTGCTCCTCGGCGTCGAGCCCGCCAAAGCGCTCCGGCTCGCGCGGGACACCGGCACGCTGGAGCAGTTCCTCCCTGAGCTGGCCGCGACGACCGGCTACGTCCAGGACAGTCCTCGCCAGCACTTCACCCTCGACGAGCACGTCTTCGCCGTGATCCAGCTGACGGCCGACGCGGGCGACCGGCTCGAGGTCAGGCTCTGTGCGCTGCTCCACGACCTCGGCAAGCCCGAGTCGGATCGGAGCGGGGAGGATCATGCCCGGATCGGGAGCGGGATCGCGAAGCGCATCCTCGGCCGCCTCCGCTACCCCCGCCGCCTCCAGGAGCACGTGACCGCCCTCGTCCGGGAGCACGCCTTCCACGAGCTCGCCGACGCCCAACCCGTGGACGGTCGCCGGTTCCTCGCCCGGCACGGGGAAGAGGCGGCGAACGACCTGCTCGCGCACAAGGTCGCCGACATGCGAGGGAAAGATCGGACCGACGACGAGCACGCCGCCTTCGCGCGCTTCCGGGAGGTCGTCGCGGCGGAGCTCTCGAGTCCCCACCGGCTCGCCGACCTCGCGATCGACGGCGAGGTCCTGATCGCCTCCGGGTTCGACGAGGGGCCGGAGCTCGGGCGTGTGCTCGCGATCCTCCTCGGCGAGGTGGTCGAGGATCCGAACCGAAACGAGCGCGAGTGGTTGCTCGCCCGCGCGGGGCGGGAGCGCTAGAGCTTCTCGAGCGCGCGGTACGCGGCCGCGGTCGCGACGCCGTAGACGAGGTGGTAGGAGAGGTCGAGCGCGAGCTCCTTGGGTGGGTATTTCCAGGGAGCCTCGTAGAGCCCCGTCGGGGGCAGCACGGCATACGCGGTGCCCCAGACGGCGGTCCCGAAGCCGAGCCCGTGGGCGACGGTCGGCGCGTGCATCGTTCCCTGCGCGAGTCCGTAGACCGCGCCCCAGGAGGTGCCGTACGAGAAGTGGACGAGGTTCGTCAGCTTCGGCGCCTGAGCGAGCTTGACCTTGTGCTCGAAGACGCCCTCGGAGACCCGCTTCGCGAGCTGGGCCGGGACGGGCGCGTCCGCCCAGCGGCGCGGCTTCGCATTCGGCTGACCGCGGAGCTTCGCGATCAGCATCTGGTAGCCGGTCATCGCGGCCGTGCCGACGAGGCCGGCGGCGAGGCCGCGGGCAAGCGCTCCGAGCGGGGTCGTCGCCATGAGTGCTCATCACCGCGTCAGCCGAACGGAAAACGTCGCGTACGCTCTCCCGGTGATCCGCTGGGAGACGCCGGGCCCGTACGAGGTCGTGTTCTCGACCCGCGTGGGCGGGGTCAGCGAAGGGCCTTACGCGTCGCTCAACCTGGGGCGGATGACCGGTGACGACGTCGCGCGGGTGGACGAGAACCGGCGCCGGCTCTGCGCCGAGATCGGCGCCGAACCCGGACAGCTCGCGCTCAACAGACAGATCCACTCCTCGCTCGTCCACCGGGCCACAGCCGGTGCGCGAGGGGAGCCCGGCGACGGCCTCTGGACGGACGAGCCGGGACTGCCGGTTCTCGCCTTCGCAGCCGACTGCGTCCCGATCGCGCTCGTGCGGTCGGACGACCGCCCTGCGGTCGCAGTGCTCCACTCAGGCTGGCGCGGACTCCTTGATGGGGTGGTCGCCGCGGGCGCCGAGGCGCTCGGCGGGCAGATGCGCGCCTGCATCGGCCCGGCAATCGGCCCCTGCTGTTACGAGGTCGGAGCGGAGGTCGCCAGGCCGTTCGCCGCCGCGTTCGGCGAGGACGTCCTCGCCGGTCGCAACCTCGACCTCTGGGTGTCCGCCGAGCGGGCGCTGCGCGCGGCCGGGGTCGATCACGTCGAGCGCGTCGACCTCTGCACCGCCTGCAACCCGGAGCTCTTCTTCTCCCACCGGCGCGACGGCAAGCCGCGTGGGGTACAGGGGGTGATCGCGCGTGTCGCCTGAGGCAGTCCGAGCGGCGTACGAACGAATCCGCACCGAGGTGGGGGAGGGCGTCACGATCGTGGCTGCGACGAAGTACGTCCCGCTCGAGGAGATGTCGATCCTCGCCGGGGCGGGAGTCGAGATCGTCGGCGAGAACCGAGCCCAGGATCTGGAGCGCAAGCACGCCGAGTACGGCGACGCCTTCCGTTGGCACTTCATCGGCCACCTCCAGTCGAACAAGGTGAAGGTGGTGAACGGGATCTGCGAGCTCGTCCACTCGCTCGACTCGGACTCGGCGGCCCGGCGGCTCCAGGTGCCGGCGCTCGTCGAGGTCAACCTCTCCGGAGAGGCAACGAAGTCCGGAATCGCGCCCGAGGAGCTGCCCGCGTTCCTCGCAGCGTTCCCCGAAGCACGCGGTCTGATGACGATGCCGGCGGCGTCCGCCGACCCGGAGGGATCGCGCTCGGCCTTCCGCCGCCTGCGCGAGCTCGCCGCCGAGCACGGCCTGCGCGACCTTTCGATGGGCACCTCGCAGGACTACCGGGTGGCCGCCGAGGAGGGCGCCACGCTCGTGCGTGTGGGCTCAGTCCTGTTTCGGGGGTAAGATCCTGCCGCAGATGGGCTTTTCCGACGTCTGGAACCGTACGCTCGTCTACTTCGGGATCGCCGAGGAGGACGACTGGGACGAGGACGGCCAGGCGACGAACGAGGAGCTCGAGCGCAGCTACGGTGCCCGCGAGCGCGCGAACGTGCGCCGGCTCCAGCCGCGCAGAGGCCGCGATTTCGACGATTGGAGCGACCCCGAGCCGTCTGCGGCCGCGACCGCCGTGATGCGGCCGCCGTCGCGCTTGCGCGGCGTCGAGGCCGTGCCGAACCCGGGGAACGTCAAGGTGCACCTGATCCTCCCGCGGAGCTTCAACGACGCCCAGCAGATCGCCGACCGCTTCAAGGACGGGCTCCCGGTGATCCTCAACCTCCAGAGCGCCGACCAGGAGCTCTCGAAGCGCCTGATCGACTTCGCGAGCGGTCTCACCTACGCGCTCGACGGTGGCATGCAGCGGGTCGCCGACAAGGTCTTCCTGCTCACCCCGCGCAACGTCGAGGTCTCGGCCGAAGAACGGGCGAAGATGCTCGAGCGCGGCGGCTTCTTCAATCAGGCCTGATTTTCGGCAGAGGCCGGAATCCGCAGAGGCGGATTCCGGCCTCGCCAAGACCCCTGAAGGGTCGCTCCGCTCCCGGGCTCGGCCACCGCTCGGTAGGAAACGGCTCCCACGACTCGAAGGGGTTTGCATGGGCGACCATCTCGCCGCGCTGACGCTGCTCTTCGACACCGCCGGATCCGTCCAGCGGTTCGTGGACACGTTCATCTACGTCTACATCCTCCTGCTCTTCGCGTACGTGCTCACCTCGCTCGTGCGGCTGCCCTACCGGGTGTGGCTGAACCGCATCCAGCGCTTCCTCTACGACGTCTGCGACCCGTACCTGCGGATCTTCCGGCGCTTCGTGCCCGCGCTCGGCCCGCTCGACCTCTCGCCGATGGTCGCCGTGATCACGCTGGTCGTCCTGCAGCAAATCCTCGACGCCTTGATCCAGGCATTGCTCTAGAGAGAAGGGGGAACCCGATGGCGCTCACACCCGTCGAGATCCGGCACATCCAACTGAAGAAGCGGTTCCGCCGCTACGGCGCGCCCACCGTCGACCGCCTGCTCGCCGAGATCGCGGACGACTTCGAGGAGGTCTGGCGCCAGCGCGCCGATCTCGCCGATCGCGTCGAGCAGCTGGAGACCGACCTCCAGCGGCACAAGGAGCTCGAGAACCTGCTGCGGACGACGCTCGTCTCGGCCGAGCGGTCGGCGCAGGAGCTGAAGGATCAGGCCCGGCGCGAGGCCGACAACATCGTCTCGGAGGCGCACGCGGAAGCGCGGGCCGTGACGCGGCGCGCCGCCGCCGAGCGCGAGCGGCTCGACAGCGAGCTGCGCAGGATCAAGGCTCTGCTCCGTTCCGCGCTCGAGTCCGTCGAGGAGGCGGGCACCGACGGCCGCGAGTCGGTCGGCGAGGCGACGGGCGAGATCCGCCGGCTGATCGGCTAGGCCCCCCGAACCGTCTCTATCCTTCCGGGCGTGGAGCGCCCGACGACACGAGTGCGGCTGCGTGTCGCCCCGGGTGCCGCCCGAGCGGCGATCGTCGGCCGCCACGGCGACGCCTGGAAGCTGCGCGTCGCGGCCGCTCCGGAACGCGGGAAGGCGAACGACGCAGTTCTCGACCTGCTCGCCGAGACGCTCGTGCTGCCACGCTCCGACGTCACGCTCGTTTCGGGCAGCAGCTCGCGCGACAACATCGTCGAGTTGGCCGGACTCGGGTCTGAAGAGATCGACCGCCGCCTCGCTCTGGCCCAAACCCATCGAGTGGACGAAAAGGAGAACGCAACACGATGACCATCGACACCGATCGCTTTCGCGACCTGCTCCTGAAGCAGCGCGAGCACCTGCAGTCCACGATCGAGCACCACGACATCGGGGGCGCGACCCTCGGTGAGGAGGTCGGCGAGTTGTCCGGCTCGACCATCGACAATCACCCCGCCGACGCGGCGAGCGAGACCTATGCGCGCGAGCTCGACGAGGGCCTCGAGCAGGACGCGCAGGAGCAGCTGCGTGAGGTCGAGGATGCGCTCGCCCGGATCGAGGACGGCGGCTACGGGACGTGTGAGGTGTGTGGCAAGAAGATCGCCGCGGCGCGACTCGAGGCGGTTCCGTGGACGAAGCTCTGCATCGACGACGCCCGCAAGCTGGCCCGTTGACCGAGCCCGCTCGACGCGCGCCGGACGTCCGCGTCGGGTCGACGACGAACGCGCTCCGCCCGATCTCGGCGGCCGAGCGGCCGCTCGGCGCCGGCGTCCGCCAGTGGGTCGGACTCGGCGCGATCGCGGTCTCCGCGTTGGGCGCCGACCAGCTGACGAAGCAGGTCGTCGCCCGCACCCTCGCTCTCGGGGAAGAGACGCACATCGCCGGGCCGGTCTCGATCCACCACGTCCAGAACTCCGGGATCGCCTTCGGTCTGTTCTCGCAGGCGACGTCGATCGTGATCGTCCTGACCGCCCTCGCCGTCGCCTGGATGGTCGTGTTCTTCGCCCGGGCCGGGCGGAGGCATCCGATCCTGCCCGTCGCGCTCGGATTCGTCCTCGGAGGCAGCGTCTCCAACCTGGTCGATCGCGTCCGGCTCGGCCATGTGACCGACTTCCTCGATGTCCGCTGGTGGCCGGCGTTCAATCTCGCCGACAGCTTCATCGTCGTCGGCGTCGCGATCCTCTTCGCGGCGCTCGCGGGAGCCGACCGGCGCCCACACAGCCCACGTGGCCACTCTCCGCTTTCGCGCCCCTGAGGGCGGGCGCCTCGACCGCGTGCTCGCCGCGCGGGTCGAGGTCGGCTCCCGCGCACTCGCAGAACGGCTGATCACCTCGGGCGCGGTTCTCGTCGACGGCGCCTCACGCGCCAAGAGCCACCGGCTCGAAGGCGGGGAGGACATCGTCGTCGAGCTGCCCGCGGAGGCCGGCCCGCTCCAGGCCGAGGAGATGGATCTGCGGATCGCCTGGGAGGACGAGCATCTCCTCGTCGTCGACAAACCCGCCGGCGTCGTCGTCCATCCCGGCGTCGGCCACAAGGAGGGGGGCACCCTCGTCCACGGCCTGCTCGCGCTCGACGCGGCGGGTGGCGACGACGAGGAGCGGCCCGGGATCGTGCACCGGCTCGATCGCGACACCTCCGGCCTCCTCGTCGTGGCGCGATCCGACGAAGCCCACGAGCGGCTCCAGGATCTGATTCGGCGCCGCGAGGTCGACCGCCACTACCTCGCGCTCGTCAAGGGCAAGCCACGCTCGCGGACCGGACGGATCGAGGCGCCGATCGGACGCGATCGCCAGGACCGGACGCGTCACTCGCTCGACACGCCGACCCCTCGCGAGGCGGTCACCTGGTTCGAGGTCGTCGAGACCCTGACGACGCACACTCTGCTCGACGTCAAGCTCGAGACCGGGCGAACGCACCAGATCCGCGTCCACCTGGAGGCGATCGAGCTTCCCATCGCGGGCGATCCGGTCTACGGCGCGAGGGGCGACCTCGGCCTCGAGCGCCAGTTCCTGCACGCGGCCCGGCTCGACTTCCAGCATCCGTTCACCGGCGAGCACGTCGAGACCGAGAGCGCGCTCCCCGCCGACCTTGCGACTGCGCTCGAGCGCGCCCAGGCCCTGTAACCGCAGCCTAGGAACAGGCTGTTACGAGGCGTCCGCTACACTTTCGGCGTCCAGTTCCTCCTCCCCGGCGGGATCCCGCCGAGCGGGGATGCCGCGCCCGGTTTCATCGTGATTGGGGCGCGGTTCCGCTCGCACCCACCGGCAGCAGCGCCCAAATCAACTCAGAGAGGGGCAGAGCCCTTGCCAGTCGTCTCCATGCGTGAGCTCCTGGAGGCCGGAGTCCACTTCGGTCATCAGACCCGCCGTTGGAACCCGAAGATGAAGCGCTTCATCTTCACCGAGCGCGGTGGGATCTACATCATCGACCTGCAGCAGACTTCCGAGCTGCTCCAGGAGGCCTACGATTTCGCGCGCAACATCGCGAGCCGGGGCGGCAACATTCTCTTCGTCGGCACGAAGAAGCAGGCGCAGGACTCGATCGCCCAGGAGGCGTCGCGCGTGGGGATGCCCTACGTGAACGCCCGCTGGCTCGGCGGCCTGCTCACGAACTGGAAGACGATCACAGACCGGATTGCGCACCTGCACGAGCTGCGTCGACTCAAGAACGACGGCCAGCTCGAGCTCCTGCCCGCGAAGGAGCGGATCACCATGCTCGCTGAGCTGGAGAAGCTCGAGGCGAACCTCGGTGGCGTCGCCGACCTGCGCCGCCAGCCCGACGCAATCTTCATCGTCGACCTGAAGAAGGAGCAGCTCGCCGTCCGCGAGGCGCGCCGCCTCGGCCTGCCGATCATCGCGCTCGTCGACACGAACTGCGACCCCGACGAGGCCGACTACATCATTCCCGGCAACGACGACGCGATCCGCTCGTGCAGCCTGATCGTGCGTGCGATCGCCGAGGGCGTCGCCGCCGGCCAGAACAAGGTGACCGAAAGTGAGCTGACCGCGTCCTCGAACGGTTCCGGCCATTCCGAGGAGCCGGCGGGCGAAGCAGCGACGGACGCTCCGGCCGCGGATGAGACTCCCGCCGAGCACGAGGTGCTCTCCCAGGGCGAGACGTCGGGCGAAACGTCGGGCGAGCCGGAAGCGCCCAGCGAGCCCGCAGCCGAGGAGCCCGCGGTGCCCGAGGCGGCAGCTCCCGAGGCGGCAGCTCCCGAGACAGAAGCACCGGCAGCTGAGGCAACCGTCGAGGAAGGCTCTGTCACCGAGACCGAGACCGAGACCGAAGAGCCCAAGTCTGAAAAGGAAGTGAGCACGTGAGCAGCACGATCTCCGCCAGCCTCGTCAAGGAGCTCCGCGACGCGACCGGCGCCGGGATGATGGAGTGCAAGCGTGCGCTTCAGGAGACCGACGGCGACATCGAGGCGGCCCGGACCCTGCTCCGCGAGCGCGGAATGGCACTCGCAGGCAAGCGCGCAGGCCGCGCGACGAGCGAGGGCCTCGTCGGCTACCGCCAGGCCGACGACAGTCGAGACGGCAACCGGATAGCGATGGTCGCCGTCGGCTGCGAGACCGAGCCGGTCTCGAAGAACGACGAGTTCCAGGCGTTCGCGAAGAAGGTGCTCGACCTCGTCCACGCGAGCGGCCCCGACGCGGCCGCCGAGCTTGAGGAGGAGCGGGTCGCGCTCGTCGGCAAGCTGGGCGAGAACATCATCGTCACCGGTGCGGAGCGCTACGAGGCCGTCGAGGGCGAGACGCTCGGCGCCTACGTGCATCCGCCGGCGAACAAGCTCGGCGTCGTCGTCAAGCTCCAGGGCGGCACTCCCGAGCTCGCGCGCCAGCTCGCGATGCACATCTCCTTCGGGCGGCCCGAGTGGCTTTCGAAGGACGAGGTTCCGGCCGAGATCGTCGAGGCCGAGAAGCAGATCCTCCTCAACTCGGACGAGCTCTCGGGCAAGCCCGAGCAGGCGAAGGAGAAGATCGTGGAGGGCATGCTCGCGAAGCGGTTCTTCGCTGCCCAGCCGGGCGGCGCGCTCACCGAGCAGCCGTGGATCCACGACTCCGCGCTGACCGTCGGCAAGGCTCTTGCCGAAGGTGGCGCGACCGTCGTCGCCTTCAAGCTGCTCTCTGTCGCAGAATAGGCTCATGCACGTCGAACCGAAGGTTCGCTCGGATGTCGAGTCGAAGGACGTGGAGCACCCGCCGGTAGGCGCGGCTCCGGCCTTCGGTCGCGTCCTCCTGAAGCTCTCCGGCGAGGCCCTGATGGGCGACGCCGAGTACGGGATCGACCCTGACACGGTCGAGGCGATCGCACGCGAGATCGTGGAGGTGCAGAGCGGCGGCCTCGAGCTCGCGATCGTGGTCGGCGGCGGCAACATCTATCGCGGGATCGCCGCGGCGGCCGACGGGATGGATCGGGCAACGGGCGACTACGCGGGGATGCTCGCCACGGTCCTGAATGCGCTCGCGCTCCAGGACGCGCTGGAGCGGCTCGGTGCCGTCACCCGCGTCCTTTCCGCACTCGAGGTCTCGGAGGTGGCGGAGCCGTACATCCGCCGCCGCGCGATGCGCCACCTCGAGAAAGGTCGGGTCGTGATCTTCGCAGCCGGTACCGGCAACCCGTTCTTCACGACCGACACCGCGGCGGCGCTGCGCGCGCTCGAGATCGGAGCGGAGGCGCTCCTGATGGGCAAGAACGGCACGCGCGGCGTGTACGACGGCGATCCGCGCACCGATTCCGACGCAACGTTCCTCCCGGAGCTGACCCACCTCGAGGCAATCGAGCGCGGCCTGCGTGTGATGGACACGACCGCGCTCTCCCTCTGCATGGAGAACGACCTGCCGATCCACGTCTTCGAGCTGGCCGAGGGAAATATCCTTCGCGTCGCGAGCGGCGAGCAGGTCGGCACGATCATCTCGACTCCCACCCGATTCCCCACACCCGACAAGGAGGGCTGAATGGCGACGATCGGAGAGTTCCTCCAGGATGCGACGCGCCGCATGGACAAGTCGATCGAGACGACCCGGTTGGAGTTCAACGGCGTCCGGACGGGGCGCGCCTCGGCAGCGCTCCTCGACAGGATCACGATCGACTACTACGGCACCCCGACCCCGCTCAAGAACATGGCGACGATCGGGGCTCCCGAGGCGCGCCTCCTGACGGTGCAGCCCTTCGACCCGACCCAGATCAAGGTGATCGAGAAGGCAGTCCAGGAATCGGATCTCGGCCTCTCGCCCTCGAACGACGGGAAGACGATCAGGCTTCCGATCCCACAGCTGACCGAGGAGCGCCGCAAGGACCTCGTGAAGCTCGTCCGCAAGTCCGGCGAGGACGGGAAGATCGCGATTCGCAACGTCCGGCGCGACGTGATGAAGGGGCTCGAGGAACTCGTCAAGAACGGCGAGGTCGGCGACGACGAGGAGCGCCGCGGCGAGGCCCAGGTGCAGAAGCTGACCGACGAGCACACGAAGGCGATCGACGACCTGATGAAGCACAAAGAGCAGGAGATCATGGAGGTCTGATCCCTTCCGGGATCGAACCTCTGACGACGTGGAGACAGGGCAGCTGAGCGCGACGGGCGAGGCCCGGAGCGTCGCGATCATCATGGATGGCAACGGCCGCTGGGCGGATGCCCGCGGCGTGCCCGTCGCCGAAGGGCACCGGGCCGGGACGCGCGCGCTCCGGCGGACCGTCGAGGCGGCGATCGACCTCGGCGTCCGCTCGCTGACTGTCTACGCCTTCTCGACCGAGAACTGGTCTCGCTCCACCAAGGAGGTCGACGATCTGATGGAGATCTTCGGCGAGACGATCGAACGAGAGCTCCCTGACCTCGCCGAGCAGGGCGTCCGGAGTCGATTTCTCGGCCGGCGCGACCGTGCGCCCGATTCGCTGCGAGCCCAGATGGATGCGCTCGAGGCCGAGACGGCGGGAAACGACCGGCTCGATCTCTGGATCGCCTTCGACTACGGCGGCCGGGCAGAGCTCGTCGACGCGGCCAGGCGGCTCGTCGAGGACGGGCTCGCGCCCGCCGACGTCGACGAGGAGGCGATTGCCGCCCGGCTCTACCGACCGGAGCTCCCCGATCCCGACCTCCTGATCCGAACCTCCGGCGAGTTGCGCCTCTCGAACTTCCTCATCTGGCAGTCGGCGTACTCCGAGCTCGTCTTCACCGAGACGTTGTGGCCCGACTTCGGCGAGGCTGAGCTTCGTGAGGCCCTCGGCGAGTACACCAGCCGGCAACGGCGGTTCGGCGGCCGATGAAGGCGGCGCTGTGAGCCAGTTCGTCTCGCGTCTCGTCGTCACGATCGTGGCGCTCCCGGTCGTGCTCTATCTCGTCTACCTGGGTGGCTGGTGGATCTTCGCGCTGGCGCTCGGAGCGGCGCTGATCGGATTGCACGAGCTCTACGTGATGGCGCGGGGCCTGCGGCCGCTCGTCCTGGCGGGCTACGCGGGCGCGATCGCGACGTTGCTCGGAGCCCACCTGGGTGGAGCAGCCTGGATGACGGGCGGGTTCATGCTGACGCTCCTGCTCGCGTTCATCCTCTACGGGATCGCGGAGACGCGGCAGACCGCGACGATCACGATCAGCTCGACGGTCACCCCCGTCGCCTGGATCGCACTCGGGCTCGGGCACCTGCTCCTGCTCCGGGCAATTCCCGAGGATGGCCGGCTCGCGGTCTTCACCGTCCTCCTCGCCGTATTCGCGGACGACACGGCGGCGTACGGTGTCGGCCGGCTGATTGGACGGCGCAAGCTCGCGCCGACGCTCTCGCCGGGCAAGACGTGGGAGGGCTTCCTGGCGGGAACCGCGGTCGCGATCGCCGTCTGCTTCTTCGCGCTCTACGAGGAGGGCTTCATGGAGGGTTGGCGCTCGATCGTCCTCGGCGCGGCGATCGCGCTCTCGGGAGCCGCAGGTGACCTCTTCGAGTCCGCTCTCAAGCGCGACCTCCAGGTCAAGGACTCGGGACGGCTGCTCGGGGCGCACGGCGGGATGCTCGACCGGATCGACGCCCATCTCTTTGCCGCGGTCGCGGCGTTCTACGTGATCCTCGCCTTCGGCTACGCCTGATGCGGTGCGTTGCTGCGCTGGCGCCATTGCTCGGCGCCCTCGCCCTGGCGGGCTGCGGCAGTGACGATCCGGAAACGGTGATTCCGCTCCGCGACCGGCCAGTCGAGTATCGGGGTGCCCACGCAATCTGCTCGATCGGCTCGGTCACCTATGTGGCGCAGCGCTACGGCGTCGACGAGGCGACGCCCGAGGCGGTCGCCGCCGCCGCCGCCAGGGCCGTGGGAGCGACCTCGAAGCAGTCGGCCGAGCTCGCCCGCGCAGGTTGCCTGGAGGCGATCGCGGCCAGGGACGCCCGCGGCCCCGGCAACGAGACTCCGTGAATCGACCTGCCCACAACTACACTGGCAAGGTGAAACGCGTCGCCTTGCTGGGGGCTACCGGCTCGATCGGCCGCCAGGCGATCGAGGTCGTGGAGGCCTCGCCAGAGCTGGAGCTCTGCGCGCTCGCGTCCGGTTCGAGCGACCTGACCGCGCTCGCAGCAGAGCACGACGTCGAGAGCGTCCAGACCGGCGGCGACCTGACCGCGCTGCTCGAGGCGACGGAGCCCGACGTCATCCTGAACGCGGTCGTCGGCTTCGCCGGGATCCGCGCCACCCTCTGGGCGCTCGAGCACGGGGTCACGCTCGCGCTCGCGAACAAGGAAAGCCTCGTCGCGGCGGGCGCGCTCGCACTGGCCGCACAGGAGCGGGGTGGAGGGCTCCTCCTGCCGGTGGACTCCGAGCACTCGGCAGCGTTCCAGTGCCTGGAGGGCCGGGCGCCCGAGAGCGTCCACTCGCTCGTCCTGACCGCGTCGGGCGGACCGTTCCGGGGCCGCTCCCGAGCCGACCTCGTCGACGTCTCCGTCGACGACGCGCTCGCGCATCCGACGTGGAGCATGGGCCCGAAGGTCACGATCGACTCCGCCACGCTCGCGAACAAGGGACTCGAGCTGATCGAAGCGCACTTCCTCTTCGGGATCGCCTACGAGCAGCTGGAGGTCGTGCTCCAACCGACGTCCGTCGTCCACGCCCTCGTTCGCTTCCGCGATGGCGCCGCGCTCGCCCATCTCGGCTACCCGGACATGCGCGTGCCGATCTCGTGGGCGCTCACCCATCCGGAGCGCGGCCCGGTCGACCTGCCACACCTCGACCTCGCAGGCGGGCTGACGCTCGAGTTCTCGGCGCCCGACCTCGACACGTTTCCGCTCCTCGCGCTCGCGCGGCGCGCAGGCGAGCAGGGCGGCACGTACCCCTGCGCCTTCAACGCCGCCAACGAGACGGCGGTCGCCGCGTTCCTGGACGGGAAGCTCCCGTTCCTAGGGATCGGCGAGGTCGTCGCCGACGCGCTCGACGCCGTGAACGGAGCGCCTGCGCGCGACCTCGACGACCTGATCGAGGCCGACGCCGAGGCCCGCCGGCTCGCAGGCCGTGGGGTGCCCGTCTCGCGTGGCGCAGGCTCGACGGAGCCACCACGAGCGGAGGTGCCGGCTCTGCCGGCGCTGGAGCGGAAATGAGCGTCTTCATCTCGATCGTCGGCCTGGGCCTGCTGATCCTGATCCACGAGGCCGGTCACTTCTTCGTCGCCCGTGCGGTCGGAATGAACCCGCGCAAGTTCTACCTCGGATTCCCACCCGCCCTCATCAAGACCAAGCGGAACGGGATCGAGTACGGGGTGGGGGCGATCCCGCTCGGCGGCTACGTGAAGATTCCCGGCATGCACAGGCCCGCGGCGGGCGACCTCGACGTCCACTTCGGCCGGGCGGTCGGCGAGCAACCCTCACTCGGCCCCACCGTGGAGGAGCTGCGGCGGCGGCTCGCGGCCGAGGATCACGTGCGCTCGCGGGAAGCGGTCGCGGAGCTCGCGGCCAAGGTCGAGCACGTCGAGCTCTCGCCGGTCGCGCAAAAGGCGGCGGACCGCGGCGTGGGGGACATCGACGACGCGCTCGGCCCGGATGCCTACTGGCGCGCCCGCACGTGGAAGCGGGTCGCGGTGATCTTCGCCGGCCCTGGCGCGAACCTACTCCTGGCCGTCGTCCTCTTCGCGATCCTCTTCATGACGGGGGGTGGCAAGGCGACCCAGACCGTCGACTCGATCCTGCCCGACTCTCCCGCCGCGAGCGCCGGCCTTCAGCCGGGCGATCGGATTCTCACGATCGAGGGGAACCAGATCACCTCGCCGAGCCAGATCCCGGAGCGGATCTCCGGCTCGGACGGCGCCGAGCTGACCCTGACCGTGAACCGGGGCGGAACGATCGTGCAGGTCGGCCCCGTGCGTCCTGAACTGCGCGACGAGGCCTACCGGCTCGGCTTCGCGCTCAGGGGCGAGTCGATCGGCCCGGTCGAGTCGAGCTGGCAGGCGATCCGGATCACCGGAATCGTGACGAAGGCGATCGGCGCCTCGCTCGGCCGGCTCGTCACGGGCGACGGTCGGGACGAGATCTCGAGCCCCGTCGGGATCGTCCAGGGCTCCTCGCAGGCCGTCGACCAGGGCGCACAGCAGTATCTCTGGGTGCTCGGGCTGATCAGCCTGTCGCTCGCGCTCCTGAACCTGCTGCCCCTGCTGCCGCTCGACGGGGGCCACATCGCCTTCTCGCTCGTCGAGGGCGTCCGCGGCAAGGCCGTCGCACGGGAGGTCTACGAGCGCGTCTCCGTCGTTGGGATCGCCCTCGTCCTGCTGCTCTTCTTCATCGGCCTCTCGAACGACATCGGCCGGCTGGGCAGCTAGCCCCGAGGGCACCGGTACCCTCCACGTAGGTGGCCTCAAGCGTCGGAATCAGAGTCGGCAACGTCGCAATCGGAGGCGGCGCGCCCGTCGTCGTCCAGTCGATGACCCTGACTCCGACACGCGACGTCGAGGCGACGACCGCGCAGATCGCCGCGCTCGCCTCCGCCGGCTGCGAGATCGTCCGCTGCGCCGTTCCGAAGATCGAGGACGCCGAGGCGCTCGCCCGGATCGTCCGCTTCAGCCCGATCCCCGTGATCGCGGACATCCACTTCAACGCCTCGCTGGCCCTGAAGGCGATCGAAGCCGGGGTCGCGGCGGTGCGGATCAACCCCGGCAACATCGGCGGCCCCGACAAGGTCGAGCTCGTCGTCCGGGCCGCGAAGAAGGCAGGGATCCCGATGCGAATCGGCGCCAACTCCGGCTCCCTCCCCAAGCACCTCGAGGAGCTGGCGCAGGCCGACCAGGCCGAGGCACTCGTCCAGGCTGCGCTCGAGGAGGTGGAGTTGCTCGAGCGGCTCGACTTTCGCGACTTCAAGATCTCGGTCAAGTCGAGCCACGTGCCGACGATGATCCGCGCCTACCGGATGCTCTCCGACAAGGTGCCCTACCCGCTCCACCTCGGCGTCACCGAGGCAGGCACGCCGTTCTCCGGCTCGATCAAGAGCGCGGTCGGGATGGGCGCGCTGCTCGTGGACGGGATCGGCGACACGATCCGGGTCTCGCTCACCGCCGACCCGGTCAAGGAGATCGAGAGCGCGTTCGAGATCCTGAAGGCGCTCGGCCTCCGCGAGCGCGGCCCGGTGATGATCTCCTGCCCCTCGTGCGGCCGTGACAACGTCGGCGTCGAGAGCCTCGCCGTCGTCGTCGAGGAGCGCCTGAAGACCTACCCGCAGGCCTTCGAGGTCGCGGTGATGGGCTGCGCGGTCAACGGCCCCGGCGAGGCTGGTGACGCCGACTTCGGAATCGCCGGCGGCCGTGACGTCGGCTTCCTCTACGCGCATGGCCGAGTCCTGAAGAAGGTCTCGTCCGACATCCTGATCGACGAGCTCTTCTTCGAGATCGACCGCTGGATCGAGAGCGGGATGCCGCGACCGAAGCGTCTCAAGATGGCGAAACCCGCCGCGCTCGCGATGGCCGAGGCCTCCCTGATTCCGCTTGGGCCGCAGGCAGGGTCGGGATCTGCGGGAGCAGATCCCGACCCGCGCCAAGACCCCTGAAGGGTCGCCTCCGGCGGCCACCACGTCGCATCCGGATGCGGTTTGACTAACCTCTCGCGATGATCCACCGCGCCTCTCGACTCTTCCTCCCGACGCTGCGCGACGCGCCCGCCGACGCGGAGGCGGTCTCGCACAAGCTGCTCGTCCGGGGCGGCTTCATCCGCCAGGTGTCGACCGGCCTCTGGACGTTCCTCCCGCTCGGCTGGCGCGTCCACCGCAAGGTCGAGCAGATCGTGCGCGAGGAGATGGACAGGATCGGCGCGCAGGAGTGGTACGCGCCCGTCCTGACGCCGCGCGAGCTCTGGGAGCAGACCGGGAGGATCGGGATCCCGGAGCTCTTCCACCTCGAAGACCGCGCTGGACGCCGCTTCGTTCTTCCCCTGACCCACGAGGAGACGTTCACCTTTCACGCGCTCGAGCTCCAGAGCTACCGGCAGCTACCCCAGTCCTGGTACCACTTCCAGACGAAGGGCCGGGACGAGCCGCGCCCGCGCGGCGGCCTCCTGCGCGTGCGCGAGTTCGTGATGAAGGACTCCTACTCGTTCGACCGCGACGACGCGGGGCTCGACGTCAGCTTCGAGGCCCACCGCGGCGCCTACGAGCGGATCTTCGAGCGTTGCGGGCTCGAGACCTTCGGCGTCCAGGCGGAGAGCGGAATGATGGGTGGGAGCGAGTCCTTCGACTACCTCGCGCCCTCCGGGTCGGGCGAGAACACGCTCGTGACCTGCGAGAACGGCGACTACGCGACCGATCTCGAGATCGCATTCGGAAAGCCGCGCGCGCCGGAATTCCCGCCCTCACTCGGCGCGCCCGAGGAGATCGAGACCCCGGACACCCGCACGTGCGAGGCACTCGCCGGGATTCTCTCGATCGACCTCGCCGCGACCTCGAAGGCGATGCCGGTCGTCAAGGACGACGGCACGTTCGTGCTCGCACTCCTCCGCGGCGACGACCGGCTCGAGGAGGCCAAGCTCCAGGCGGCGCTTCGCTCGGACTTCCGTCCCGCGACCGACGACGAGATCAAAGAGGGCTTCGGGGCGGAAGGCGGCTCACTCGGTCCGGTCGGCTTCTCGGGGGAGATCGTCGCGGACGAGACGCTCCGGGAGGGCCAGTTCGTGGCCGGAGCGAACCGCACCGGCTGGCATCTCCGGGGCGTCCAGGCCGGGAGGGACTACCAGCCGGAGTTCGCGGACATCCGCCAGCCGAAGGAGGGTGACGCCTGCCCGCTCTGCGGGGGCAAGCTCGGCTTCCAGGTCGCGATCGAGGTCGGCCACATCTTCAAGCTCGGGACTCGCTACTCGGAGTCCCTCGGCGCCACGTTCCTCGACGAGGACGGCCAGGAGAAGCTGCTCGTGATGGGCTCGTACGGCGTCGGGCCGGGCCGCGTGCTCGCCGCCGCCGTCGAGCAGCACCACGACGAGAACGGGATCGTCTGGCCGGCCGCCATCGCCCCGTACGACGTCCACCTGCTGGCCCTCGCCGGCGGGAACGAGGAGATCCTCGAGCTGGCAGCAGAGGTCGCCGCATCACTCTCGGCGGAGGGCCTCGAGGTGCTGCTCGACGACCGCGATCTACGCCACGGCGAGAAGTTCGCCGACGCCGACCTGATCGGCTGCCCGGTGCGGGTCACCGTGGGCCGGAAGAGCCTCGAGGACGGTTCCGTGGACGTCCGGAGTCGGGCGACCGGGGAGGAGTCGCGCGTCGCGCGTTTGGAGGTCGCAAAACGGGTAGTCGGAGGTGGATGACACGGAAGAAGAAGTACAGCGACGAGCCCTTCGGCCCCAGCATCGAGCGCCTGATGGCGGAAACCGGCCTCACCTACCGCGGCCTCGCGGCGAAGACCCAGCTCTCGGCGGGTTATCTCAACCACCTCGTCCACGGCAACCGGCCGGTCCCGTCGAAGGACGTCGTCGTGCGGCTGGCCGCAGCACTCGAGGTCGAGCCTGAGCACTTCCGCGAATTTCGGCTCCGTGTGATCACCGACCGGCTCGAAGAGAAGCCCGACCTGATCGACCGGCT
>DATLXM010000115.1:0-2137 GCA_035575835.1 Gaiellaceae bacterium | reverse complement strand
GATCGCGAGCGACGATCCGCTCGTCGCCTCGACGATCTTCTCGAACGCGACCGTGGCTCCGGCGGAGGCGATCGCCAGGGCACCGATCGTCCCGTCGAGCCACGAGAGCGTCGAGCGGTCGCTCGTGCGTACGGCCGCCAGGGAGACGATGCCGGCGAGCGCCAGCGGGTAGAAGAGGAGCCAGAGGGCGTCGGCCACTGACGGGTAGGGAATGACGTCGAGATTCCACTGCACGGTGGCGTACCACCCGGACCCGCCCGCCCATGACACGAGCGCCAGCCCGAGGAGGAGCCAGCCCGCACGCTCCCGACCCGCTCGCAGCGAACGGAGGCACAGCGCGAGTCCGGATGCGAGCGGAACACCGGTTACGAGCCATCTCCCGACTGCTGCATCCAGAGGCTCCCAGCCGAGCCCCACGAGGAGTCGGGTGCAGTAGAGGATCGTCCCGACGATTGCGGCGGTGAAGAGGAGCCGGGCAAGGATCTGCAGTCTGGCGATGGCCCGGTGATCGTCACCGGGCGGAAGAAGTTGAGCTAGGCGCCAGGCGTGATCTGCGCGAAGACGCGGAAGCTGGGTCGGCTGCTCGGGATCTCCTGGAACTCGGGGTTCCGGCAGCCGAGCTCGTCGCCGCGCGACTCGTAGCAGGGCGCGACCTCGATCTTGCACATCGGCAGCGGCGCCCGGGCCGAGCGGACGGCGCCGAAGCCCTCGGGCCGCTCCTCGGCGGCGCGAAGCAGGTCGAGGTCGATCTCGACGTCGTAGACCTTCTGCATGCACCCCATGTAGGTGTGGCCCCAGGCTTCGTAGGCGTAGACGAACGGGCACGAGCGCTCGAGACAGGAGCCGGGGTAGACGACCTTGCCGCAGTGAACCTCGCAGCGGCGACACTCGACCTCGTCCTGAGGGCGAAGCGGAAGCTCGACCGGCGCAGCCTGGGCGGGGTGTTCCACAGAAGGAATTGTGGGGGCGTCCGACCCTCGCCGCAAGACTTGACATTCGCATCAACTTCAGGCACGCGCCTGAACCGTCCGCTCGGGACGAGCGTCCCGTTAGGGTGGCGGCCATGGTTCGCCGGGTCCTCTTCACGTCGGTCGCCTTGGCGCCCCTCGTCGTCCTCGTCCACTACGTGTTCCACCCCGCCGACACGCTGGACTTCGTCCTCGCGGCGGCGGCCCTGATCCCTCTCGCCTGGCTGATCGGCGAGGCGACCGAGCACGCGGCCGAGCACACGGGCCCCGGAATCGGCGGGTTCCTCAACGCCACCTTCGGAAACGCGCCCGAGCTGATCATCGCGCTCCTCGCCGTCAACTCGATGCAGTTCGAGGTCGTGCGTGGGTCGCTCACCGGCTCCGTGATCGGGAACCTCCTGCTCGTACTCGGCTTCTCGCTCCTCTTCGGCGGTCGCGGCGAGATCGACAGGCAATCGAGCTTCCTCGCGCTCGGACTCGTGGCCGTCACGACGCTGCTGCTCCTGATCCCCTCGATCCCCGGCTGGGACGGCGATCCGGAGCGCGACTCGATCGTCAACCTCTCGATCCCCGTCTCGATCGTCCTGCTCGTCGCCTACCTGGGCCTGACCTTCTACTCGCTCCGTCGTCACGCCGCGCTCCACATCGCAAGTGACGAGGAGATCCTGGGCTGGTCGTTGAAGCGCGCGCTCGTCGTCCTCGCGGCCGCGACGGTGATCACCGCGCTCGTCGCCGAGATCCTCGTCGGCTCGATCGAGGGCTTCGCCGAGGACTTCGGGATCAGCGAGTTCTTCCTCGCGGCGGTCGTGATCGCGATCGTCGGGAACGCGGCCGAGCACGGCGGCGCCGTCGTCGTCGCGGCTCGCGGCAAGATCAAGCTCGCCGCCGAGATCGCTCTCGCCTCGAGCGCCCAGGTGGCTGTCTTCCTGATCCCCGCTGTCGCGCTCCTCGCGCTCGTGATCGAACCGCTCGCCCTCGCGCTCCGCGAGGTGGAGATCATCGCGCTCGCGGTCGCCGTCGTGGTGACGTCTGCTCTGCTTGCGGACGGACAGTCGAGCAGGCTGAAGGGCGTGATCCTGATCGTCGTCTACATCGGGATCGCGGTCGCGTTCTTCGCCGTGGGCGACCGCTCTCCAGGTTGACCGAGCTCTGGCTGGAATGGCCCTACC
>DATLXM010000114.1:0-4479 GCA_035575835.1 Gaiellaceae bacterium | reverse complement strand
ACGGAGCGTGGCACGCATCGTCGCGCTCGCGGCGGCCAGCGCTTCGTCGCCCTTGCCGTGCCCGTAGACGTCGTTGATCTGCTTGAAGTGATCGAGGTCGCAGAGCACGGCCGCGAGCGGCAACTGTGAGCGCGTCGCCTGAGCGACCATGCGCTTCAGATCTTCGCGCACGGTGCGCGCATTGGGCAGTCCGGTGAGGCCGTCGGTGGCTGCCCGGATCTCGGCGACCGCCAGGTTGCGCAGGTTGGCGAGGACGGGCGCCGCCTGACTCACGGACTCCACTATTCGGTCGACCTCGCTCTTGGCGAGTACCTCCCGGTGGTCGACGAGCACCGAGCCGATCACCTCGCCACCGACGAGCGAGGGCACGCAGGTCGAGCGCGCAAGATCGCCGCAGAGCCCGCAAGCGAGCAGGGGCTCGTGCTCGACAGACTGCGCATGCAGCCTCCCGAGCCGGACGGCGAGACACGATTTCGGCGTCGAATCCACGAGCTTGCCGACGAGCGTCGAGCCTTCGGCCACGGGGGTGGTCGCCTCGAGGCGGTTCTGGCTGTTGTTCCGGTTCAGGACGACGACGTCTGCGCCGGAGAGCGAGCGCTCGAGATGCCGCTTGACGAGCGCGTGGGCCTCGGCCTCGGTCTCGGTCACCTGCAATGTCTCGGCGAACTCGCGCTGGGCGGCGTGGTAGCGCTCGGCGAGACTGCGGCCCTGCTCCTCGCGCCGGCGGAGCCTGCGCGCAAGGAGTCCGGCGGCCGTCGCGAACGAGGCGGTGAGAAGCGCGATCAGCACGAGGGCGCGCTCGAGGACGTCCTGGTGCGCCGCGTCGTTCTCGGCCGAGATCTCGGCGCGCAGGATCTCGTTCGCAGCGGTGATACGTGCGACCAGGTCACTGCGGACGAGCGCAGACTCCGCTGTGACCTGCCTGCGGTTGCGCAGACGGATGATCGCGTCGTTCGCGCTCCCCGCCCAGCGGTCGGCGAGTCGTTGCTGCTCATCGATCGCCTCGAGTTCGTCGCCATCGCCGCGGGCGAAGCGCCGGGACTGGTCGGCGGCGGTCGCGAAGGTGGCCGTCGCCTCGTCGTAGGGCTCCAGGAAGCTCGCTCGTCTCGTCTGGGCATAGCCCCGGAGCGCACTCTCGCGCGCCAGCACGGCGGCGTGCATCGTGTCGGCGGCCTCGACCTCTTCGAACGCTTGCTGGCCGGCCTGCCGCTCGTCGACGACGGCCGTCCAGACGACAGCCGAGACGGCGACCACGAAGGCTGCGACGACACCGGCGAACTTCGCGATCGAGAGCATGGTCGGGTGTTCGGCCGGTTGTGGCGAAGATTGAGCGAGAGGTCGTCAGTGGGTCGGGTACCCTGAGAGATGTGGCGTCCGGCTGGGTCGGAATCCTCTCGGTGGATCTCCATTTCCCGGCGGCGCACTCGCTGAAGGAGAAGCGGATGCACCTGCGTTCGGCGAAGGCGCAGCTCGCGAACCGCTTCGGTGCGTCGGTCGCCGAGGTCGATCACCACGACGTTTGGCAGCGGGCGCGGATCACGCTCGCGCTCGTCACCCGTGAGCACGGAGAGGCCGCGCGGCTGCTTGCGGACGCGGAGCGCTACCTCGGGTCGCGCGAATGGGAGCTCGGTCTCGCCGAGCGGGAGATCGTCAGCCTCGACGAAGCCTGAGCACCCAGAGGCCGCCGATCAGGTCGGACGCGACGATCGTCTCGCCCTCGACGTCGACACCCCAGACGGCGACGCAGCGGTTTCCCGGGCAGAGGAGCTTCTCGGGATCGGCCTCGGGCCGGGCGAGGAAACGGGCCAGGAAGCGCGGCTTGCGCGGATCCGAGACATCCGCGGCGACGACTCCCTGCCCGTACCAGGAGAAAAGTGCGAGACCGCCCCTCAGCTTCGCGTCGTGGACGCTGTCGCTCAGATCCATGCCCGAGACAGGCGCGATCCCGCGAACGCGGTGACCCTGCCGGATCACCGCATCGGGAAGCCGGAACGTGCTCAGGCGAACCGGATCGCCAGCCGTGCGCCGGTAGAGCGTGGCAGTTCCCCCCACGGTCTCGTGCGTCTCGACGAGCAGCCCGTTCCGTCCGAGCCACGCCGAGTGCGTGTTGTCGACCTCGCCGCGGGTGCGTCCCAGGTAGCGAGGCGCAGTCGGCCTCGAGACGTCGAGTACGACCGTGCCGAGATCCCAGTAGGAGAGATATGCGCGCGTCCCATCACCGGTGACCGAGTGGACGAAGTTGCCCTCGAGCCGTTTGGCCGGATCGGCGAAAGGAGGGATCCCGAGCTCCTGCCACGCGCCCCAACCGCCGACCTCGACCGGCTTGCGAGGATCCGTGACTTCGAGGATCCGGAAGTCGGGCTTGCCCGGCGTCTTTCCGTCGGGTGAGCTCCGGACCTCCGACGCGACGATCGCGGTGTAGACGTACGCTCGCCGGCCGACGGGCTGGAGCCAGATCTCGTGGGAGCCACGCGGGTCGGTTCGAACGCGCGCCAGCTCTCGCGGCCGCGCCGGACGCGTGACGTCATAGAGCGCAAACCCCTGAAACGAGCCCTCACCGCATCCCTGGAGGCTCGTGACGGCGAGCTCCCCGCGGAAGCTCGCGGTCTCGACGTGCCGGACGATCGTCTTCTCGGTCCACGTGCCGGCGATCCGACCGAAGGTCGCAACGCGCTTCGGCAGGCGCGGGTTCGCGAGCGAGAAGACACGGACCCCCTGAGCGGGACAGGCGCTCGCTCCCTTGTGGCTCGAGAGGTAGGCATGACCGCGATGAAGGTCGACGTCACCGCTGTAGCCGCCGGGGGCGGCCGCATGACCGAGCACCTCGAAGCGCGCCCCGCGCTCGTCGCGGGTGGCGAGGGCGGCCCCGGCGAGGGCGAGCGCGACGAGTCCGGCGGCGAGGAGACGGCGTCCCACTGCCAACCCGGGACGCACCGCTCACCGATAAGTTAGGGCGATGGCCGAGCGGATGCGGAGGGTGAACGAGTCGGTCCGTCAGGTTCTGTCCGAGGCTTTGCTCGAGCTCAAGGATCCCCGGATCGGCTTCGTCACGGTTACTGGCGTCGTCACCTCGCCGGACCTTCGCCATGCTCGCGTGTACGTCAGTGTCTTCGGAAACGACAAGAAGCAGCAGAAGAGCATGGCCGGCCTCGAGGCCGCGCAGGGCGTGCTCCAGGCCCGAATCTCGCGAGAGCTTCGGCTGAAGCGGACGCCGCAGCTCGCGTTCGAGTACGACCCTTCGGTCGAGCACGGAGTGCGGATGTCGGCGCTGATCGACGAGCTCGCGCCGCTTTCGCCCGAGCGGGAGGAGATCCAGCCCGATGACGACGCCCAACGCTGATCTCGTCGCCGTCGTCGAGGCGCTTCGTTCCCGCGACCGCTTCGTCGTCACCACCCACGAGAACCCGGACGGCGATGCGCTCGGCTCGCTCCTCGCAACGCACACGGCGCTGACCCAACTCGGCAAGGACAGCGTCATGTTCCTGGGAAACCCCGCGCCGTTGCCGGGCGAGTACGGTTTCCTGCCCTTCGACGCGCTCGTACGCGAGCTACCCGACGACGTCGCCGAGCGCACACTCGTCGCGGTGGACTGCGCGAACGAGAGCCGGATCGGGGCCGACCCGGCCGTGCTGCACGTCGCGCCGTTCACGGTCAACGTCGATCATCACCACGACAACTCGCGCTTCGGCGACCTGAACCTCGTCGTCCCGGAGGCGTCCTC
Source organism: Gaiellaceae bacterium (assembly GCA_035575835.1). Lineage (GTDB taxonomy): Bacteria > Actinomycetota > Thermoleophilia > Gaiellales > Gaiellaceae > Gaiellasilicea. Next base: position 758 of record DATLXM010000114.1, on the reverse strand, counting down.
AACCGGGGAGGTGCTGCGCGACATCTTCGCGGAGCTCGAGATCGTGCTCACCCCAGAGCTCGCCGAGCCGCTCTACGTCGCTCTCGTCACGGACACCGGCCGCTTCCAGTACTCGAACACGACCCCGAAAGCGCTCCGACTCGCTGCCGAGCTCGTCGAGGCCGGCGCCGACGTGCACAAGGTCTTCCAGGACGTCTACGAGAACGTCCAGTTCGCGAAGTTGAAGCTCCTCTCTCGTGCGCTCGACCGAGCGGCGGTCTACGCGGGCGGCGGGCTCGTCGTCTCGTTCCTCCTCCGGGGCGACTTCGCCGAGGTGGGGGCGGTCGAGCCGTACTCGGAGGGGATCATCGACTACCTCCGGGCGGTCGAGGGCGCCGAGATGGCGGCGCTGATCCGCGAGCCCCCGCGCGGCGGCAGCCCGGCCCGGCGGATCTCGCTGCGCGCCTCGCACGACGAGCTGGATGTCTCCGCGATCGCGCGCAAATCCGGCGGCGGCGGACATCCGCAGGCGGCCGGCTTTTCGAGCGACGCTTCGATCGAGGAAATCACCGAGTTCCTCGTGCGGTCGTTCGGCGAAGCCCGCAGCTGATGCCACCGAAGGGCCTCGAGCCGAGCGGGATCATCCTCGTCGACAAGCCCGCGGGCCCGTCGTCGTTCGCGATCGTGAACCGCGTCCGTGCTCGAACCCGGACGAAGATGGGTCATGCGGGAACTCTTGACCCTTTCGCGACAGGATTGTTGCTTTTGCTCTCCGGCCG
>DATLXM010000113.1:0-13105 GCA_035575835.1 Gaiellaceae bacterium | reverse complement strand
GGTGATGCTCGAGAGCGGGAAGACCGTGCGCTCGTCGGCCGTCCCGAGTGCGAAGTCCGCCGGAGCCGGGTTCGAGGCCTTGATCTGCCTGCGCACCTGCTCGAGCAGAGTCGTCGCGCTCTGGGTCGAGAAGAGGCTCGCCGCGACGACGTCACCCTTGGCGACGCCTGCCGGAAGGGAGTGGTTGAGCGCTTCGATCAAGTCCTTGCGATAGGCCTTGTCGGCGCGATCCTTCGCATGGCCGTAGTTCAGATCCCGGAGGAACGACGACGACTCGATCGGGTCGCCGGCGGCGTCGTCGATCCCGTTCGTGGCCACGAGCAGGTAGCGAGCGGACTGCGAGAGGAGCGCATCCGACTCCGCATGGAGCGTCGTCACCGCAGGCTCCCAGACGATCTGGTTGATCCTGGTGACCGCTCCGTCCGAGAGGCGGACGAGGAAGACGTTGGCGCTCGAGACGCTGGCGACGTCGACGACGCCGGTGAAGGGGATCGAGATCCTGGGCTGGAGGTTGAAGCCGTCGAGCGTGTTGAGCACGTCGATGTCGGCGCAGTCGCTCGGGCGGACGGCGCAGTTCGGCTTCGGGAGATCGACGCGGAGGCCGGTAAGCTGGCTCGGGTCGGTCGTGGTGAAGCGGTCGCTCGGGAACAGCGAGCCGGACGGGCTCGCCAGGTCGTAGGTGGTTTGGACGCCTGCGGCGTGCGCGAGCGACGGGAGAGCGAGAAGCGCGAGGAGCGCGAGCAGGAGGGTGCGGCGCAGCGGCAACGGCATCGTGGTCTCTCCTTGATTATGCCCCGGCGCCGCGGCCCGATCGAGCCCGGCTACCGACGCTACCACGCTTCTGCAGCGGCTTTCAATGGCCGGGTCGCTCAGACCCCGATCTCAGGCTGTCTCGCATTCGAGCGTTCGAACCAGTCCGAGTAGCCACCGTCGTAGGCAATCGCGTCGCCGTCCGCGACCTCGACGATCCGGTCGACGATCCGGTCGAGGAAGTAGCGGTCGTGCGAGATCACGGCCACGGTGCCCTCGAACTCCTCGAGCGCGGCCTCGAGCGCCTCGACGGATTCGATGTCGAGGTGGTTCGTCGGCTCGTCGAGCACGAGCAGGTTGGGGCCAGCGACCATGAGCAGGAGCAGCTGAAGCCGCGTTCGCTCACCGCCCGAGAGAAGCCGGTTGGCCCTGCGCACCTGTTCGTAGGGGAAGAGGAACTTCATCAGCAGCGAGACCGCCTCTCCTTCAGAGCAGCGATGCGAGAGGCGCACGGTCTCGAGCGGGGTCGACTCGGGGTCGAGCGTCTCCTGATTCTGGGCGAGGTAGCCGATCGCGATCGACGGGCCGACCCAGATCTCGCCGGAGGTCGGTTCGATCTCGCCGACGACGGTCTTCAGGAGCACACTCTTGCCGGCCCCGTTCGCGCCGACGAAGCCGATCCGCTCCCCGTGCATCACCGTCAGCTCGAGGTCGTCCAGCACCGTGTCCTCGCCGAAGCGGACACCCATGTGCCTGAGCTCGAACACGCGTTGGCCCCCGCGCTTGTGCGGGTGGAGACGGAGCGCGATCTTGCGCCGCTCGAGCACGGGCCGGTCGACCTTGTCCATCGTGTCGATCTGGCGTTGCTTGTTCCGCGCCTGCCGGATGTTCCGCTGATCCGGAACCCAGCTCGCCCAGAGCTTGAAGCGCGCGATCGCCTCCTCGAGCCGGGCGATCTCCTTCTGCTGGGTCACGAACTGCTGTTGCTGGCGCTGGAGCTCGAGCTCGAGCGCAAGGGTGTAGGTCGAGTAGTTCCCCGCCCACATCCGGAGCCGTCCGCGGTCGAGCGAGGCGATCTGATTCACGGTCTCGTCCAGGAGGTAACGGTCGTGTGAGACCACGACTGCGGCGCCGTGAAAGCCCGCGAGCAGGCGCTCGAGCAGCGAGCGGCCCACCGCGTCGAGATGCGCTTCCGGCTCGTCGAGAAGGAGGATGTCCGGATCCTGGGCGAGGCAGGCGGCGAGCGCGATCAGCTTCCGCTGGCCACCCGAGAGCGCCGTTGTCGGCAGCTCGAGGTCTGCCGTCTCGATCCCGACGTCGAGAAGCGTGGCGCGCGCACGGCCCTCGATGCTCGGGCCACCGAGCGATTCCCAGCGCTCGAGCAGCTCCTCCTGCCGATGCAGGATCCGCGTCATCTTCTGGAGGTCGGTCGCGAGCGCCGGTGAGCCGAGTTGTTCCGCGACCCGGTTGAGCTCGGAGTCGAGCTCGACGAGGTCGGGCCTGGCCGCGAGCACGGTCTCGATCGCCGTCCGCTCCTCCCCAAGGGGGTGTTGGGGGAGGTAGGAGACCGTGATCCCGCGCCGGCGGACGGCAGTGCCGGCGTCGGGCTCGTCCAGGCCGGCGATCAGGCGCATCAGCGTCGATTTGCCGGAGCCGTTCGCGCCGACGATCCCGACTCTTGCGCCCGGCTCGACCGCGAAGTCGAGGTCGTCGAGCACGATGCGAGTGCCGAACGACCTGCGCACGGCGTTGAGGCTGAGGAGGGCCATGGTCCTACGCGGCTGAACGGACGACGCCGAGCACGTACTCGTCGCGGCCCTCGCGGATCGCGTCGGCGAGGCGCGTCGTGCCCGAGATGCCGCTGCGGTTCGAGAGCACTTCGTAGAGGCGGTCGTCGCTCATCCCCCCGGCCCGGCCAGCGGCGACGAGCCGTGGCACGACCGGGAGGGCCGTGCCGTCCGGCGCGAACTGCCAGGCGGGGTAGAGGTAGTCCTGGCCTCCGGGTCTGCGGACGCCGAGCAACTCACCCGCACGGCGCATCGCGTCGAGGCGCTGCGTCCCGACGCCGAGCCGGGACGAGAGCCACGAGCCCGAGAGTGATTCTTCGATCAGCCTGTCCATGCGCCCATCATGCCGGTGCCAGGCGCGTCCGTCGACGGGGGCCACCGGCGAAGACGAAGCGGAGCCCCCGGATGATCCAACCGGCGAGCGCGAGCAGGATCAGGCCGAGGGCGAGCAAGGTGATGAGGGTGATCCGCTTCACGCTAGGCCGCTTGGCGGCCGCCGGCGTCCGCCGGGAAGGCGATCCGGCCTCATCCTCAGGGCGGATCTCGAGGTGGTTCAGCCGGACGAGAGCCGCGCAAGCATGCCTGCCCACGAGGCCTCGTCGCCGCGGCCGTCGAGGGTGGCGACGATCGCGCCCTGCTCGTCGAGGAGCGCGACGAACGGCTGGTAGGTCGCGCCGAGTCGCCGGGCGAGCTCACGATCTGGATCCTGGAGCTGCGGCCAGTCCCAGCCCTTCTCCTCCAGGAACGCGGAAGCGGTCTCAGGCGTGTCGGCGACGTTCAGGCCGACGTAGGCGTACTCCGGGTGGGAGTGAACGAAGTCTGCGTAGGCGACCGCCTCGCTCTGGCAGGTGCTTCACCAGGACGACCAGACGTTGACGAAGAGCGGCCTGCCGCGATACTCGGTGACGTCGAGCGCCTTGCCGTCGAGCGCTGTCCCGGCGATCTCGGGCACGTTGCCGGCCGGCGTCGCCGAGGGAGCGGAGGTCGCCGTTGCTCCGGGCTCCGACTGAGTCGTCCCGGGCTGGCCCGCCTCGGGTTCCGAGCCGCCGCAGCCGACGAGGAGAAGCGCCGCGACTGCGGAGAGAGCGAGCTTGGATCCCACTGAGGCCAAGGTTCCCACGGAGGTCAGGGTACCCCGTCTATCCTTCGTCCATGCCCGGCCACTGGGAACTCATTCTCCTCGCGCTCGTCGTGATCCTGCTCTTCGGCTCGAAGCAGCTGCCGACGATCGCCCGCTCGCTCGGGCGCGGTGTGCGCGAGGTGCGGGGCACGATCGACGAGGTCGACCCGCGCAAGGCCGTTTCGAGAGCGCTCGAAGCGCCCGAGGACGAGGCGCGCGTCGCCCGCGACGAGGCTCGGCGCGACTAGAGGGCGTCCACGCCCGCCACGACGACGCGCTCGAGCTCGAGCCGGTCGTCGAGGACGAGGACGTCCGCTGCGCCGCCGGGCCGGAGCGTCCCCAGGTCCGGACGGCGAGCGATCCGCGCTGCGACCGAGGACGTGGCCGCGGCGGCTTCGCCGATCGTGGCTCCGAGCGAGACCAGACGCCGGAAGGACTCGAGCATCGTCGAGCTCCCGCCTGCGAGCACCCCGTCCGGGCGACGAGTGGCTCCCGCGACGGCGTCTGTCACGACCGCGATCCGCCCAGCGGCAGCCTTGAGGACGAGCAACTCCGTCTCCTCGGCGAGGTGGACGCCGTCGAGGATCAGCTGCACGTCGATTCGTTCGTCGGCGAGAGCGGCCCCGGCGAGGCCCGGATCGCGATGGCCGAAGCGCCGCATCGCGTTGAAGAGGTGGGTCACGGTCGCGACGCCTTGCTCGAAGCCGAGCCGTGCCTCGTCGGCGGTCGCGTTCGAGTGGCCGAACGAGACGACGATGCCCCGGGCGTGGAGCAGCTCGATCAGCTCGAGCGCGCCGGGGAGCTCCGGGGCGAGCGTCACCTGCGCCACGTCTCCGGCCGCCAGGAGACGGGCGAGCAGCGCAGGGTCAGGATCCCGTCGCGCCGCGGCCGGGTGCGCTCCCAGCCGTTCGGGCGCGAGGAATGGCCCCTCCAAATGGGCTCCCAGGATGCGTGGGCCGATCCCGGTGGTGGGGAGGGAGGCGAGCGCGTTGACCAGCTCTGTCTCGGGAGCGGTGATCAACGTCGGCTGAAAGGCGGTCACCCCGGTCGCGAGGAGTGCGGCGCCCGCGCGCCGGTAGCCGTCGACGTCGGTGCCGAGGAACTCGACGCCGGCGAAGCCGTTCACCTGGAGGTCGACGAAGCCGGGAACTGCGATTCCGCTGCCCGTCCCGGGGAGCCCGGCGGCTCCGATCAGGTCGCCCACGATCTCGAGTCCGCCGGGCAAGAGAACCCCGTCGACGACGGCTGCAGCGACACCGAGACGCATTTCGACGAGGCTACCGAGCTGCTGCGGAACTCAGAGAGGCCGGGCCGCGAAGCGGCCCCCTCCAGGGGTCTTCGCGTTCGAGAATCTGCCGCCGCAGATTCTCGAACTGCGGGAAATGATGGAGCGTGCCGGGATCGAACCGGCGACCTCCGCGTTGCAAACGCGGCGCTCTCCCAGCTGAGCTAACGCCCCGAACCGGCTTCGTTAAGCCAAATCAACCGTAGCAAGCTTTTCGAGCCGGCCTTGGAACTTGCGCTTAGTGGAGGGAATCCTCGGGCGCCGGTGCAGCGAGGCTGCGGTCTTGAAGCGCGCGCAGTCCGGCGCTGAAGGTCTGCGTCGCTTCCCTGCCGCGGCTCCGCTCGCCTTCGAGCCGCCGGATCCGTGCCTCGAGCGCCTCGAGGCCGGGCTGCTCCGGCGCTTCCCGGGCGAGCAGGGCGCGCTCGCGTGCAACGAGGTCGAGCTCGCGCTCGGCGAGCGTGTCGCTGCGGGCTGCGAGCTCGGAGCGGGTCTTCACGAATGCCTGCTCGGCGGCGCGGAGTTCTTCGAGCCGTGCTTCGAGGGCCGCGCTCTCGTCGGTAGCCGGGATCTCGGGTGCGGGCGTGGGTGCGGGCTCGGCCTCGCGGGCAGCGAGCCGGGCCTCTCGCTCGGCGAGCTCTGCGCTTGCCTTCGCGGCCGCTTCTTCCCGCGCGGCGAGCGCGAGTTCGAGAGCGGTCAGCTCTTCCGTCCGGCGAACGAGACCTGCGTCGAGCTCCGCTTCGCGCGTGGGGAGCGTCGATTCGCGGGTCTCCAACGCTGCGTGGCGCGCGTCGAGCTCCGCAGCGCGGCTGTCGAGGCTCGCCTCGCGGCTGCTCATGGCCGCCGCCTGGCTGTCCAGTCGAGCCTGGCGGCCGTCGAGCTTCTTGGTCAGGGATTCGAGTCTCTTCGCCGCAGGGTCGGTCTTCGGTTTCGTCACAGTCGGCGGCGCCGCGGCGACGCCTGCCTCGACGGGAGCGGCTTCGATAGAGGCGCCTCCGAGGGACGCTGCCTCGCGTGCTTCCAGTTCCGACTCGCGCTCGGCGAGCCCCGTCTCGCGTTCGGCGAGGGTCGCTTCTCGCCCGCTCTGTGCGGTCACCGAGGCGGCGTGCTCACGCTCGCGTCGGGCGAGCTCCTGGGCGAGAGCTTCGAGCTCCGAACGCTCGTGCTCGTCGCGGCGGGATGCGCGTGCTTCTCGTGCCTCCGCGACGCGGGCCCGCACCGCCGCGATCCGTTCCACGCGTCCGGCCGTGCCTTCGAGCGCCTGCTCCCGCTTGCCGACGCGGGCAAGCGCCTGCTCGAGCTCCCGCTCCCGTTCCTGCACGTTCGAGACGCGTTCCGCGAGGGACGATTTCAGGCTTGCGATGTCCGCAGCCGCTTCGAGACGCTGGCGGTGCAGCGCCTCGCGCTCCGACTCGGCGTCGGAGGGTTCGCGCTTGCGGTCGGACAACCCCTTGAACCGGCTCACGTGCCGGATCGTACTTCCTCTACGCGGCGCGGTCCAGACGGTCTTCGGCGCGGGCGCGCCGGACGATGTCCTCGCGTTCGCCGAATCGGATCCGGGCCCGCTCGGCGCGGTTCTGGTCCCAGAGCGCCTGGAGGCGCTCGTTGATCCCCTTGATTTCCTCACGCACGGTTTCGTTCCGGCCCCGCGCGAGCTCGGTGTAGAGCTCGGTCCGTAGCTCGCTGAGGCGCTCGATCTCGGAGTGGATCTGCGGAATGGTCATGCTCTTGAAAACGCGTCGGTGGTGCGCCTCATTCCCCGTCTTCGCGACTGAACAGAAAGACAACAATCGCGACGGCTCCGACGATCCCGGCGATGATTGCGACGGTCAGCAGGACGGCCTCCACCTACTCGTATCCGAGCTCGGCGATCCGGTGCTCGTCGAAACCGAAGTAGTGCGCGAGCTCGTGCAGGACGGTGATCCGGATCTCCTCGCGCAGCTCCGCGGGGTCGTCGAACTCCTCCTCGAGTGGACGCCGGTAGATCGCGATCCGGTCGGGGAGCTGGCCGAAATCCCCGCTTCCGCGCTCGGTCAGGGGGATTCCCTCGTAGAGCCCGAACATGTCTGGCTCCTGGGGGTTCACCTCCTCGACGACGACGGCGACGTTGTCGAGCGCCGCTGCGAGCTTCGGCGGGAGCGAATCGAGCGCGGCTCGGACTTCGTCTTCGAAGGCCATCAGTAGCGAGGTTGCAGCGGTTTCCGCACCTGCACGAGCTTGATCAGGAGAAAGCCGAAGACGAAGCCGCCGACGTGAGCGAAGAACGCGACCCCGCCGCCCTCCTCCGGGCGCTGGAGGGAGGCGCCGCCCGAGTAGAGCTGGAAGAGAAACCAGAAGCCGAGGAAGGCGATCGCCGGGATCTCCCGGAGGATGAAGAAGATCAGGGTCAGCACCTTGGCCCGGGGCAGGAGCAGCAGGTAGGCGCCGAGGACCGCGGAGACGGCGCCGCTCGCGCCCAGGTTCGGGATCGCGGCGTCCGCGCTCGATCCCGTCGAAAGCGTGATCGCGCTCTGGAGGGCCGTGGCGGCGAAGCCGCCGGCGAGGTAGAAAGCGAGGTAGCGGAGATGGCCGAGCACGTCCTCGACGTTGTTCCCGAAGATCCAGAGGAAGAGCATGTTTCCGAGCAAGTGCGACCAGCTGCCGTGCATGAACATCGACGTCAGCGCGGTCAGCGGCCAGTCCTGGCCGACCGCCTGCCCGGCGCAGGTGTCCACGACTTCGCACGGCTGGTATGCGAGTTCCTCCACGGATTTCTCGAGATCCGGGAGCTGGTAGAGCACCCAGACGAGGATGTTCGCGACGATGAGGCCCCAGGTGACGAAAGGGCGAGTCCGGGTCGGCACGTTGTCTCGGAGCGGAAGCATTCGCCGATGCTACCCCGGCCGGTTGCGAGGTAAGCTCGCGATCGTGGGCCGCCTGACGCAGACGCTCAACGAGCAGATCGCGAACGAGTATGGAGCGTCGCAGCAATACGTCGCGATCGCCGTCCACTACGACTCGCTGACGTTGCCCCGCCTCGCCGCCCACTTCTACCGGCAAGGGGTCGAGGAGCGAAACCACGCGATGATGCTCGTCCAGTTCCTGCTCGACGCCGACCTCGAGGTCGTCATCCCGGGAGTGGAGGCACCGCAGACCGCGTTCTCGGACGAGGTCGAACCGGTGCGGCTCGCGCTCGAGCAGGAGAAGCGGGTCACGGCGCAGATCTCGGCGCTCGTCCAGCTCGCTCGCGAGGAGAACGAGCTCGTGGCCGAGCAGTTCCTCCACTGGTTCTTGCAGGAGCAGCGCGAGGAGATCGCGTCGATGTCGTCGCTCCTCGCCGTTGCGGAGCGCTCGCGGGAGAACGTGAGCCTGATCGAGGAGTATCTGGCCCGCGAGTTGGGCGGCGAGAACGCGCTCGAGGCAGGGGCCCCGCCCGTCGCCGGTGGCGCGCTCTAGCGAGGGCTAGGCGAGCGTCGGCAACGCGGCGCGGATCTTCTCTGCGACCGCTTCGAGCTCGATCGGCGCGCCCGTCACGTCCTTCAGGAGCTCGTCGGCGGTCGGCTTCTGCCCGAGCTCCCACAGCTCCTTCAGAAGCGAGCCCGCCTCTCGGCGGCTGAACCAGTCAGTTCCGAACTGCTCGCGGAGGTAGCTCGTCAGCTGCGCCTCGAAGGCCCACGAGCGGAGGTACGACGTCACGTAGAAGCCCGCGTCGATGTCGGAGAGATAGTCCGTGGGGCTCGGCTCGATCTTGAGCGCGTCCCCGAGGAGCTCGACGTAGCGCGGCTGCATCGTCGTGACGTCGGTGGCCGCGTGGAACTCGATCTCGTACAGGAGCTTCGCGCAGTAGCGGCGGACGAAGAAGAGGAGGTTGACCGCGCCCTCCTGGGCGAACTCGCGTGGCCGGGGGAAGCTGAGCATCCGCGTCAGCCAGCCCCGATCGTGCGTCAGTTGCTCGATCACCTGAGCCCAGCCCTCGGTGACGGCGTTGTCCCCGAGCCGCTTCTCCTCCATCTTGAGGTCGCTCGAGGTGAAGGCGAAGTGTTCCGTGTGCCCCGCCTCGTGGAAGAGCGCGCGCCAGTCGTCCGGCCCGCCCATCGGCTGGATCACGAGCATCACCTTGTCGGGCACCTCGATCGGGGCGCAGAAAGCGCGTGGCGACTTGGTCGGCCGGGCCTCGACGTCGAGGTGGACGTTCGCCTGCGCGTCGAGATCGATTCCGAGATCGGCCAGCGTGCCACGGAGGGCGGGGAGCATCCGGTCGGCCGGGAAGGCGGAGTCCCAGTTCGAGCCGCGAAAGAAGCGGCGCACGTCGTGGCGTTCGGCCTCCGCGAGCCCTACTCCGACGTGATCGCGCAACGCCCGGTCCATCGACTCCTCGTAGAGCCGCTCCGTCGAGTCGAGAAACGCGCGGCACTGAACCGCGAGGCCGTCCAGATCCAACCCGAAGCGGTCGCGGTAGAGCTCGAGCGCATTCGGGGCGCCGAGCTCGGGCACGGCCCGGGTCGTGACCTCGGCAGCCTCGAGGTAGATCGGATTCAGCTCCGCCTCGGTCAGATCGTTCCGGACCTGTTCGAGCTGCGCGCGCGTCGCCCGGTCGGCCGTGTTCGCGATCGTCGGAGGCAGCATCCGGTACCCGACCGTCTCGCCGTCGTGAGGCGTCTCGAGGCTCGCCTCCAACTCCGCGATCCGCTCTTCGTGCGAGCGCGTCAGCTCGCCCAGGTAGCCCTCGCAGCCGAAGCGGTAGAGCTCGAGGTTCTCGCGGCCGCGAACGCTCTCGCCGACTCGTTTGACGGTCTCCAGGTCGGTCAGGTCGGCGTGACGCTCGTAGATCGAGCGCAGGTCGTAGTCGGGCTTGAGCCCCGCGAAGTGCGCGTAATACTCCTCGTCGAGCTCCGCGATGAAGCGGTCGGCGCCGCTGCGGTAGCTGTCGAGCTCACGGTCGCTGAACGTTGCCTCGCTCACGCGGCCTAGGATACGCGCCGTGCGCGAGTTCTCCGTCAGCACCCAACGGCAGAGCCAGTTCGTGGACATCACGGAGCTCGTCCGCGCCGCTTCGGGTGACCTCACCGGAACGTCGGCGGTGCTCGTCTACGTCCCCCACACCACCGCGGGCGTGACGATCAACGAGCACGCCGATCCCGCAGTTGCACGCGACTTCGAGAAGGCGCTCGAGCGGATCGTCTCCTCCGACTGGCCCTGGGAGCACATCGAGGAGGGCGAGGAGAACGCACCGACTCACATTCGCGCCGCCTTCATGGGCCCGGACGTGCTCGTTCCCGTCCGGGACGGTGCGCTCGCGCTCGGCACTTGGCAGGGAATCTTCTTCTGCGAGTTCGACGGGCCCCGCGAGCGGTCGGTCTACGTGACCGTGCTCTCGTGATCGAGGTCAACGGGCTCACGAAGCGCTACGGCAAGAAGCTCGCCGTCGACGAACTCGACTTTCGCGTCCGGCAGGCACGATCACCGGCTTCCTGGGGCCGAACGGCGCCGGCAAGACGACGACGCTCCGAGCGGTGCTCGGGCTCGTCCGGCCGACTGCGGGGAGCGCCACGATCAAGGGGAAGGCCTACCGCGAGCTCGAGCGTCCCGGCAGGACGGTCGGCGCCGTGCTCGAGGCCTCGAACGTTCACCCCGGCCGATCGGGCCGCAACCACCTGCGTGTGCTCGCCGCAGCCTCAGGCGTGCCGGAGTCGCGAGCCGACGAGGTGCTCGCGTTCGTCGAGCTCGGGCCGGTGGCGCGAAAGCGCGCCAAGACCTATTCGCTCGGGATGCGCCAGCGCCTCGGCCTCGCCTCCGCCCTGCTCGGCGACCCGGAGGTGCTGATCCTCGACGAGCCCGCGAACGGGCTCGATCCCCAGGGCATCCGGTGGCTGCGCGACTTCCTGCGCTCGCGTGCAGCCGAAGGCCGTACCGTGCTCGTCTCCAGCCACGTGCTCTCCGAGGTCGCCCAGACAGTGGACGAGGTCGTGATCATCCACCGGGGCAAGTTCGTCGCCCACGCCTCGATGGCAGAGATGGCTGCACGCGTGGCCGGCGCCGTTCGCGTCCGGACCCCCGATCCGGCGCGGCTCCGGGGGCTGCTCGAGGCGGAGGGGCTGACCGCGACGGCGTTCGAGACCGATGGGCTCACCGTCCCCGAAGCGACGAGCGCCCGTGTCGGCGAGGTCGCGGCCGCGGGCGGCGTCGTGCTGCACGAGCTCGTTCGTGACGCGGGCACGCTCGAGGAGGCCTTCCTCGAATTGACCGGTGGAGAGACGGTGTGAGCGCACTCTTCCTCTCCGAGTGGCTGAAACTGCGGACGACGCGAACCGCGGTGGTGCTCGCACTCGGGCTGTTTTCGATCACGGCGATCGCCACGGTCGCCTCGCTCGTCGGCGACCAGGACTATCTCCCCGAGTTCCAGCACGACCTCCCGAGCTCGGCCGGCTTCTCCGTTCTCTTCGCGATCCTGTTCGGTGTCCTCGTGATGACGGGCGAGTTCCGCCACGGGACGGCGACCCCGACCTTCCTCGTCTCGCCCCTGCGCGAGCGTGTGATCGCCGCGAAGGCAATTGCTTCCGTCGCGGGTGGCGCCACGCTCGCCCTCGCTTCGCTCGTCCTCGTCTATGTGGTCGCGCTCGTCTGGTTCGCTCTCGCAAGCGCGGATGTCCACCTCTTCGAGGGCGACGCCATCCGGGGTGCCCTCCCCATCGTGGCGGCGTCCGCGATCTGGGGTGCGCTTGGGGTCGGGATCGGCGCGATCGTCCGGAGCCAGGTCGGAGCGCTCGTCGGCACGCTCGTCTACTTCCTGATCGCGGAGCCGCTGATCGGTGTGCTCTCAGACGAGGTCGCTCCGTATCTCCCGGGAGCCGCGCTCGGCGCGCTCGCCGATGGGTCGCAGGATCTCTCCCGCTGGGGCGGCGCCGGCGTGTCGATCGGTTGGGCGCTCGCCCTCTGCCTGGCCGGTGTGTTCGTCACCGTCCGGCGCGACGTCGCCTGACATACCCTGGGCGGATGGCCGCGCCCGTCAAGCTGCACGAGGAGATCGAGGTCTCGATCGACTCGCTTGCCTACGGTGGCAACGGCGTCGGGCGCCTGAACGGGTTCGTCGTCTTCGTTCGCCGGGGACTCCCGGGCGACACGGTCAAGGCGCGGATCACGAAGGTCAAGCGCGGCTTCGCCGAGGCGCTCGCGACGGAAGTGCTCGCTCCCTCGGCCCATCGGGTGGAGGCGCCCTGCGCCCACTATCCGGCCTGTGGCGGCTGCCGCTTCCAGGATCTCGACTACGCCGTCCAGGTCGCGGCGAAGGAGGCGCAGGTTCGCGACGCCTTCGTCCGGATCGGGGGCTTACCGGATCCGCCGCTCGAGCCGATCCTCCCGGCTGCGTCGCCGTTTCACTACCGCAACAAGATGGAGTACTCGTTTGCCCAGACCCCCTCCGGCCCCGTGCTCGGCTTCCACAAGGCTGGCCGCTGGGACGAGGTGCTCGAGATCGAGAAGTGCTGGCTGACCACCGACCTCGGGAACGCGATCCGGAACGCCGTTCGCGACTGGGCGCGCGAGGAGGGGCTCGTCGCCTACGACCAGGCTGGTCACACCGGCTACCTCCGCCATCTCGTCTTCCGGGAGGGCCGGAACACCGGTCAGGTGCTGGTCATGCTCGTCACGAACACGGGCGAGAAGTTCGAGCGCGACTACTTGATCGAGACGCTGCGCCGCTTTCCCGAGGTCAAGGCGATCCACTGGGCGATCAACGACGGCAAGGCGGAGGTGACGAACCTTCCCTCGACGCTCCTCTGGGGTGAGGACGCGATCGAGGAGGAGATTCTCGGGCTCCGCTTCCGCGTCCGACCGAATGCATTCCTGCAGACGAATACCGAGATGGCCGAGCGGCTGTACGCCCTCGCGATCGAGTACGCCGGCCTCACGGGTACCGAGACCGTCTTCGACCTCTACTGCGGCACCGGCACGATCGGAATCGCGATGGCCCGAAACGCGCTCACGGTCTGGGGCGTCGAGATCTCCGAGGAGTCCGTCGCCTGCGCGCTCGAGAACGCCGACCTGAACGGGATCGGGAACGCGGCCTTCTTCGCCGGGAACGTCGGCCAGTCGATCGAGGAGCTCGTCGAGCGCGCCGGCTCGCCGGACGTCGTCGTCGTCGACCCGCCGCGCGCCGGTCTCGCCGGGAAGGCGCTCAAGCGGACGGGC
>DATLXM010000112.1:0-5558 GCA_035575835.1 Gaiellaceae bacterium | reverse complement strand
CACGGTCACCTCGCGGCGATCGACGAGTCGGTGCGCTGTTTCGTGCTCGAGGGCGAAGGGCGGGCGGCCACGCGGGCTCCCCAGGCCGTCGCTGCGCTGGAGGCGCTCGGCTGCGACGTCACGCTCGTCCCGACGAGCCACCCCGTGGTCGACATCGTCCCCTTCCAACTCCTCACGCTCGACCTCGCCGCCGCTCGCGGTGTCGACCCGGACTTCATCCGCTGGGACGACCCGCGCTGGAAGGCCGCGCGGGACGCGTACAGCTAGCGCTGGATCTGGCTCCCACCGACGATCGCGTCGCGGCCGTCGGAGTAGCGCACCCACGCCTTGTGCGTCCCGTCGTAGTCGGGCCCGAAGAGGATCAAGGTCGCCTCCTCGCCGCGCACGCGGCACGGCTCGTCGCCCTCGGGATCGACCCCGCGCCAGATCCGGATGAAGGGGTTGTGCTCCCACTCCTCGCCGATCGTCGTCGGCAGGGTGTGGCCCGGGTGGACGCGGGTCTCGGGCGGGAGTGACATGAGCGTCTCCATGATCGAGCGGTGCTGGTCGGTGTACCCGGTCGGGCCGCCTCCGCCCGTGCCGCCGATCGTGCCCTTGAACAGGCAGTCGGCCGTGAGCACGTCCGTCCCGTTCACGAGGAGCGCGAAGTGATCGGGGCAGTGCCCGGGCGTCGCGAGCGGCTGGATCTCGAGCGCGCCCGAGCGGATCACCTCGCCGTCCATCCAGGCCTCGTCCAGCGGAACGCCGGCCTCGCGCGTCAGCCTGCCGCCGAGCACCGGCACGCCGAAGCGCTTCCCGAGACCGGTCACGTCGACCACGTGATCCGGGTGCTGGTGGGTGACGAGGACGTGTGTGATCGTCAGGCCGCGCTCCTCGACCTGGCGGAGGAGCGGCTCCTCGACGCCGTTCGAGTCGACGAGCACGCCGTGGCCCCCGTCCTCGTCGGCGAGGAGGTACGCGTTCGACGTCCACTTGGGGTGTTCGGCGCGCTCGACGATCACGAGAAGAAGATTATGCTCCGGATCCCGTCCTGGGCCTCCATCAGCTCGAAGCCGCGGTTGACCTCGTTCAGCCCGAGCCGATGGGAGACGAACGACTCGACGTCGATCTCGCCGGCGAGCCAGCGCTCGACGAGTTGCGGAACCTGATCCCGGCCCTTGACCCCGCCGAAGGACGAGCCCGCAATTCTGCGGCCGGTGATCAGGTAGCGCGGGACGATGTCGAGGGTCTCGCCCTTGCCGGCGACGCCCGCCACCGTGCAGAGCCCCCAACCCATTCGCGCCGATTCGACCGCCTGCCTCATCACGGCGACGTTACCCGTCGCCTCGAAGGTGAAGTCCGCGCCGAAGCCGCCGGTCGACTCGAGAATCCGCGCGACCGCGTCGGGGCCGCCTAGCATCGTCTCGGTCGCGCCGTGCCCGCTCGCCAGCGCGAGCCGCGCCTCGGAGAGGTCGACACAGACGATCCGCTCGGCGCCCGCCAGCCGGCAGCCGATCACGGCGCCGAGTCCGACCATCCCCGCGCCGAAGACGACGCACGTCGAGCCCGGCACGACCTTCGCCGTGTTCAACGCCGCCCCGAGCCCGGTCGAGAGCCCGCACGCGAAGAGCGCGGCACCCTCGAGCGGCGCCTCGGGGTTCACCTTGGCGAGCGCGATCTCCGGCATCACGGTGTACTCCGCGAAGGTCGAGGTGCCCATGAAGTGCCTGATCGGCTCGCCGTCGCGGGAGAGCCTCGTCGTCCCGTCGGGCAGGTGGCCCTGCCCCTGCTGCTCTCGGATCGCGAGACAGAGGTTCGTTCGGTCGCTGAGGCAGTGGATGCACTGGCGGCACTGCGGCGAGAAGAGCGTGACGACGTGATCGCCTTCCCGCACGGACGTGACGTCTGAGCCCACCCGCTCGACCACTCCGGCACCCTCGTGCCCGAGCACCGTGGGTGCGTAGCCCGAAGGATCGGCTCCGGACGCCGTATAGAGGTCGGTGTGGCAGACCCCGCACGCGACCAGGCGGACGAGAACCTCGCCCGCCTGCGGTTCGGCCAGCTCGACCTCCTGCACCACGAGCGGCGAGCCGAACTCCTCGAGGACTGCTGCGCGGATCTTCACGGAGGCGATCCTACGCGGGGCAGGTCCGAACATGGCCTTCCGTCACGCCAACGCGACAGGGACTGCCCCTGTCTCATTTACGCGACAGTAGGCGGGCGGGCTTCGACCCGAACACACGGAACGTGCCCGACGTCCTATGGCCGTTCGTGCCAGGCGGCGAGGATCTCGGCCTCCCGCTCGGGCGTGAGCCCGACGCCCTCGACGGCGGGCGCGTCCGCCGCGCCCTCGATCGACTCGGCCGGTGGCCGGAAGCGCAGGCCCTCCGCGACGGCGCGGCTGACGTCGACTCGCATGCCCACGCCCGCGATCCAGAGCGGGAGCTCCATCCACTCGCCGACCTCGTGCTCTTGCAGATGCTCGTCCGGAACCCAGGTGACGTTCGCCCCGTCGAGCAGCTCCTGCCACGGCGTCCCCTCGTTCGTCGCGTTGTAGGTGCCGGCGAGGCCGCGCTCGGTCGCCTCGACGATCCACGCCGCGAGGTCGCGCACGTCGATGAACTGCGTCCGGCGCTCGGGCGGGGCGGGGGCGAGGATCTCGCCGCCGCGCGCGAGTCGGTGCGGCCAGTAGGTGAAACGGCCGGTTGGGTCGTGCGGGCCGACGATCAGGCCGGGGCGCACGATCAGGCTTCGCTCGCCGAAAACGTCCTCCAAGGCTTCCTCGCAGAGCACCTTCAGTGCCCCGTAGTTCGAGTAGTCCGCCGCGAGTTCGTCGATCGAGCCCTCGCCCAGCTCGAGGGTCGCGTCTCCTTCGGCGCGCGGCTCATCGAAGTCCGGGTAGACGGAGATGCTGGAGACGAAGACGTAGCGGCCGGAATCGCGGAGCTGCTCGGCCGAGGCGCGAACGACCGCGGGTACGTAGCCGGCGACGTCGATCACTGCGTCCCACCTCTGCCCGGCGAGCGCGCTCAGATCCTGTGTGCGATCGCCGCGCAGCTTCTCCGCCTCCGGGTAGAGATCGGCGTTCGTGGTGCCGCGGTTGAAGAGCGTCACCTCGTGCCCCCCGGCGAGCGCCGCCTCGACGACCGCGCGGCCCAGGAACTTCGTCCCGCCGAGGACGAGCAGCTTCACAGTGCGGCGAGGGCGGTCAGGAGCCGGTCGACCTCGGCCGCGGTGTTGTAGTGGACGAAGCCGACCCGGACTGCACCGACGCCCTCGAGCCCGAGGTGGCGCATCACCTCGACCGCGTAGTAGTCGCCGTGCCAGACGGCGATCTCCTCGCCGGCGAGCGCGACCGCGACCTCCTCCGCGCTCTTGCCCGGGATGTTGAAGCAGAAAGTCGGGACGCGCCCCTCCATCGAGGAGATGCCGTAGAGCTCGACGTGCTCGGGCAGGCCGTCGAGGAAGCGCTGTCCAAGCTCGGTCTCGTGCTCCACGATCGCGTCCCAGCCGATCGACTCGACGTACTCGACGGCGGCGACGAACCCGGCGAGGAGCTCGTGCTGGGCGGTGCCGTGCTCGAAGCGATGACCCACGGGCTCGTTCGCGGCCGGGCGCACCTTGTAGGGCCGCCACGACTCGAGCAGCTCGGGTTTGCCCCAGGCCAGGCCCATGTGCGGCCCGAAGTACTTGTAGGGCGAGCAGAGGACCACGTCGACGTCCCACCCGGAGACGTCGATCCTCCCGTGCGGCCCGTAGTGGACGGCATCCGCCCAGGCGAGCGCGCCGGCTCCGTGTGCGAGCTCGACGATCCGGGCGACGTCGGGCGCCGTGCCGACGGCGTTCGACGCGACGGGGAACGCGACCACGCGCGTCTTCTCGGAGAGTTGCCGTTCGAGGTCGTCGAGGTCGAGCGAGAGGTCGTCGCGCACCTCGACGAACCGGACGACGATCCCGAGGTCGTGGGCGAGTTCGAGCCACGGCGAGACGTTCGCGTCGTGGTCGAGCTTGGTCACGAGCACCTCGTCTCCCTGAGAGAGCGTTCGCGCGAGACAGCGCGTGAGCAGGAAGTTGAGCGAGGTCATCGTCGGACCGAACGCGATCCCGGCCGGATCGCCGTTGATCCAGCGACCGGCCGCGACACGCGCCCGCTCGACGAGTTCGACGGTGCGCACACTTGTCTCGTAGGGCGCGCCGATGTTCGCGTTGTCCTCGCGCAGGTAGCGCGCAATCGCCTCGATCACCTCGTCCGGGCACTGAGTGCCGCCCGGCCCGTCGAAGAACGCCAGCCGTCGGTCGAGCGCCGTGAAGCGCTTGCGAACGGCCTCGACGTCGAATGCGACCGTGCTCATCGAACCTCCTACGCGTTGACCGACCAGGGACGGAACCGTATATGGCGCGCCATGTCGTCCGGTCCGAGTCGTACGGTGAGGCTCGTGCAGCGGTTAAGGACGCTGAGCGAGGCCGAATGTTACGCCCGGTGCTACGGGTGGCGAGGAGAAGACTCCGTGAAGGTCGTCAGCGTGGAGGCCCGGCGCCCCCGCTACGAGACCGCGGTGTCCGGCGAGCTCCTCCGCTCCCTCTTCGAGGACAAGCTCGACACGAGAGAACCTGAAGCAGCCTGAGTCGAGCGACGTTCCGCACGTCCTTCGGTCGGGCCTGACCGCGGTCTTCTGCGGGATCAACCCGGGCAGGTTCTCGGCGGGTGCAGGCACGCACTTCGCCAACCCCCGCAACGACTTCTGGCGGCTCCTCACGCCGAGACTCTACGAACCGACCGAGCAGGCCGACTTGCTCGAGCTCGGTTTCGGAATCACGAACGCCGCGCTCCGGACGACGGCGGGCTCGGGCGACCTTCGGAGCGCCGACTTCGCAGGCTCGGCCGAGCGCCTGGGGCGGATCGCGGTCGAACTTCGGCCGCGCGCGATCGGGTTCGTCGGCAAGGAGGCCTACCGGGGGGCGTTCAACGCGCGCCCGGCCCACGGTCTCCAGGAGCGCCGCCTCGCCGAGACCGCGCTGTTCGTCCTGCCGTCCACGTCACCGGCGAACGCAGCCGTCCCCTGGGAGGAGCGACTGCGTTGGTTCAGCGCCTTCCGGGAGTCGCTTCGATGAGGCTCCGGCCCGCGGCCCGCGCCGTCGTCCTCGACCCGGCCGACCGGATTCTGCTCGTCCACTTCCAGTTCCCGGCACGCCCGTTCTGGGCGACGCCCGGCGGCGGAATCGAAGAAGGCGAGACGCCGGAGCACGCGGTTGTGCGCGAGCTGGACGAGGAGGCCGGTCTCGTTGCCTTCGAGCTCTGTCCGTGGATCTGGACGCGAACGCACGTGTTTCCCTTCGAGAGCGGGCTCTGGGACGGGCAGGCCGAGCGCTACATGCTCGTCCGAACGCCCGAGTTCGAGCCCGCCCCGCGCTTCACCCCGGACGAGCTGGCAGCCGAGTATGTGACCGGGATCCGCTGGTGGACGCTCGCAGAGCTCGAGGCGAGCGACGAACAGTTCGCCCCGAGCAAGCTCCCCGAGCTGCTCGCCGCGCTCCTGCGCGACGGACCGCCCGGGGAGCCTTTCGACGTCGGCGTCTAG
>DATLXM010000111.1:0-38861 GCA_035575835.1 Gaiellaceae bacterium | reverse complement strand
GAGATCGTCGCGGACGTGCGCGAGCGCGGTGACGCGGCGCTCCTCGATTGGACGGAGCGACTCGACGGCGAGCGTCCCGAGCTCCGAGTCGCTGCGGACACGCTTGCCGCCGCCCGGACCGACGAGGCGACGCTCGGAGCGATCGCCGGACTCGCGCGCGCGATCGAGGCGTTCTGCGCGCCGCAGCGCCCGCCGGACGTGCGCGTCGAGGCAGTGCCGGGCGTCGTCTCGACGCGCCGCTGGCTACCGCTCGGATCCGTCGGCGTCTACGTCCCCGGCGGCCGGGCGCCTCTCCTCTCCTCGCTCGTGATGGCGGTCGTGCCGGCGCGGGTCGCCGGGGTCGAGCGGATCGCGGTAGCGACCCCGAAGCCGGCCGAGGCACTCCTTGCCGCCGCGCACGTGCTCGGGATCGACGAGGTGTATGCGGTCGGCGGCGCCCAGGCGATTGCAGCGCTTGCCTACGGGACGGAAACAGTGGCGCGCGTGGACAAGATCGTCGGCCCTGGCAACCGCTGGGTGACAGCGGCGAAGGTGCTCGTCTCGTCGAGCGTCGCGATCGACCTTCCCGCAGGCCCGAGCGAGGTTGTCGTGATCGCTGACGAGACGGCCCCGCGCGAGCAGGTGCTCGCCGACCTGCGCGCGCAGGCAGAGCACGGCGAGGACAGCCCCGCAATCCTCTTCACGACCGATCGCGATCTCGCCGCCGTGGCGGGCGGAACCCTCGTCGCCTCGCTCGACGAGGCTTTGGCGCGGGCGGAGGAGTACGCGCCCGAGCATCTCGAGCTCTGGACGCGCGACGCGGGGGCGCTGGCCGAGCGCGTCCGCAACGCCGGCACCGTCTTCGTCCGCACGTCCGCAGTCGTCGGCGACTACGCCGCGGGCGCGACCCACGTCCTTCCGACAGGGGGGCTCGCGCGCGGGGCCGGCGGGATCGGGCTCGAGACGTTCCTCAAGCCCATTCAGACGGTCGAGGCCAGCGATCTCACTTCCGCCCGTGCGATCGGGCTCCCGCTCGCACGGGCGGAGGGCCTCTCCCTCCACGCCGCAGCCCTGGAGGCGTCGTGAACCCGGTTGCCCTCACCGAGGGATTCCGGCCGTACGTCTGGTCGCCGAGCTCTGCCGAGGTCGCGGAGCGTCACGGGCTTCGGCCCGAGCAGGTGCTGCGATTCGACCAGAACACGTCGCCCCTGCCCGGAGTGCCGCAGGTTCCCCTGGCCCAGAGCTTCGCGCGTCTGAACGAGTATCCGGACGGCACCTATCGCGAGCTGCGCGAGGCGGCTGCCGCGTACTGCGGGGTCGAGGCCGACCAGATCACCGTGGGCGCCGGCGCCGACGAGCTGATCGAGCTCTGCGCGCGCACCTACCTCGCGCCCGGCAGGCGATCGGCGATCTCGGCACCCACGTACGGGCTCTACCGAATCGCGACCGAGCTCGCGGGCGGTGACTGGAGCGCCGAGCGTGACGGCGCGGCCGTGATCTGGATCTGCAACCCGAACAACCCGACCGGCGAACTGCTCGCGGCCGAGGAGGTCGCGGCGGTCGCTCGCGCCCACCCCGAGGCGGTGATCGTCGTCGACGAGGCCTATTTCGAGTTCGCGAACGTGAGCTGCGCGCCGCTGATCGCGGAGCTGCCGAACGTGGTCGTTCTGCGCACGCTCTCGAAGGCGTTCGGATTCGCTGCGCTCAGGGTCGGCTACGCGGTTGCTGCGCCGGCGGTCGCGCGCGAGCTCGAGCTGCGCCGGTCGCCCGCGAGCGTCTCGGCGCCGGCGGCGCGGCTTGCGGCTGCTGCGCTGCGAGATCCTCGTTTCGACGTCGAGGCGACGATCGCCGAGCGCGAACGCGTCCGGCGAGCACTCGGCGCGGCGGGGCACGACTGCCCCGCGTCGGCGGGCAACTTCGTCTTCGTCCGGACCGACGAGCCGCTCGGCGAGCGGCTGGAGGAGCAGGGGCTCGTCGTCCGCGTCTTCGCCGAGGGAGTCAGGATCACGATGCGGCGGCCGGCGGAGAACGACGTTCTCCTCGCCGCACTCGGGGCAGACGTGGAACCGGGATCCGGTCGGACCGCGTACGTGACGCGGGTCTCGACGGAGACCGCGCTCCGGATCTCGCTCGACCTCGACGGCACCGGCAATGGGCTCGTGCGAACCGGGATCGGGTTCCTCGACCACCTGCTCACGCTCTGGGCATTTCACGGCGGCTTCGAGCTGGAGCTGGTCGCGGGCGGGGATCTCGACGTGGACGAGCACCACACGGTCGAGGACGTGCTGGCGGCGCTCGGGGACGCGGTGGCGCAGGCCCTTGCAGGACGCGAGGGAGTGGCACGCTACGGGTCGGCGATCGTGCCGATGGACGAGGCGCGAGCGACGGTCGCCGTCGATCTCGTCCGCCGGCCGCATGCCGAGGTTCAGCTGGCGTTCGGAGGCGATCGCGTCGGAGGCCTCTCGGTCTCGCTGCTCGCGCACGCCCTGGAGCGCTTCGCACTGGCGGGCGGATTCACGCTCCACGTCGAGGCGGCCGGGTCCGACGACCACCACATCGCCGAAGCCGCCTTCAAGGCGCTCGGCCAGGCGCTCCGTCAGGCGTGCACCCCGGGCGGCGATGGGGTTCGCTCGACGAAGGGGCTCGCGTGAAGGTCGTGCTCGCCGACTACGGGGCCGGCAACCTGCGCAGCGTCTGCGCGGCGCTCGTCCGGGCCGGTGCGGAGCCGGTGATCTCGAAGAACTCGAAGGAGATCCGTGAGGCGTCGCTCGCCGTGATCGCGGGGGTCGGGCACGTGGAGAGCGCCGCGCGTGGCCTCGCGCCCGTGGCCGACGCCGTTCGGGAGCGCGCGGCCACCGGTCGGCCCGTCTTCGGGATCTGCGTCGGGATGCAGCTCTTTTTCGGGCCGAGTGAAGAAGGCGGCGAGGGGCTCGGCCTGCTCGACGGCGAGGTTCGGAGGCTCCGTGCGAGGCGCGTGCCTCACATGGGCTGGAACGCCCTGCGCCTGACCCGGGAGTCGCGGATCCTCGCCGGGCTCGAGGGAGCCGACGTCTACTTCGCCCACAGCTTCGCGGCCGAGCCCGAGGAGGTGGTGACCGTCGCGGAGGTCGAGCACGAGGGAAGGATCGCGGCCGCCGTCGAGTCCGGCTCCCTCGCAGGCGTCCAGTTTCATCCCGAGCGGAGCGGCGCCGCGGGCGCGCGCGTGCTCGAGAACGCGATCGCATGGTCAAGAAGCGCCTGATCCCCTGCCTCGACGTCGCGGGCGGTCGCGTCGTCAAGGGCGTTCGCTTCGAGTCGCTCCGCGAGATCGGCGAGCCCGTGGAGCTGGCCCGCCGCTATTCGGAGCTCGGGGCGGACGAGCTCGTCTTCCTCGACATCACCGCGAGCGTCGAGGGGCGCGGCCCGATCCTCGAGCTCGTCGAGGAGGCCGCCGACACGCTGACGGTGCCGTTCACCGTCGGAGGCGGGATCTCTGGTCTCGAGGACGCTCGCGCCTTGCTTCGCGCGGGTGCCGACAAGGTTGCGGTCAACCGCGCGGCCGTCGACGACCCGCAGCTCCTGACCGCGCTCGCTGCGGAGTTCGGTTCGCAGGCCGTCGTCTGCGCTCTCGACGCGCGGGGGGGCGAAATCGTCACTCACGGCGGCCGGAACGGGCGGGGAATCGACGCGCTCGCGTGGGCGCGCGAGGCCGTCGAGCGCGGCGCCGGCGAGCTCCTCGTCACCTCGATCGACGCGGACGGGACCCGGGAGGGCTACGACCTCGAGCTGACCGGCGCGATCGCCGCCGCCGTCTCCGTGCCGGTGATCGCCTCGGGCGGTGCCGGTCAGGGCTCGCACCTCGCCGACGCCTTCGCCGCGGGTGCAGAAGCCGCGCTCGTCGCCTCGATCGTCCACGAGCGACCGGCGCGACTCACCGAGCTCAAGGCCGAGCTGAAGGAGGCCGGATGGAACGTCAGGATCTGAGCAGCCCCGATTTGAAGGGGGCGATCGTCCAGGACGCCGACTCGGGCGCGGTCCTGATGCTCGCGTGGATGGACGAGGAGGCCCTGCGCCTGACGCGTGAGACGGGGGAGGCCTGGTTCTGGAGTCGCTCGCGGCAAGAGCTCTGGCACAAGGGCGCGACCTCGGGGAACACGCTCGCAGTCGAGGAGCTCCGCGACGACTGCGACGGCGACGCGATCCTGCTTCGCGTCCGCCCGGCCGGCCCGACGTGTCACACCGGCTCCAGCTCCTGTTTCGCGCCCTGGCTCTGGCGGCGGATCAAGGAGCGCGAGCGGGAGCGTCCCGAGGGCTCCTATGTCGTCACGCTGCTCGACGATCCTCGCCTCGCCGCCAGGAAGGTCGGTGAGGAAGGTCTCGAGGTCGCGCTCGCGGGCACGTCCGAGACTGACGAGCGGCTGATCGAGGAGATCGCCGACCTCTGGTTTCACAGCTACGCGCTGCTCGCCGCGCGCGGCCTCGACCCGAGCCTCGTCGAGGACGAGCTGCGCCGCCGCACCGGCTGACCTGAGCCCGCGTCAGGGTACGAGGTAGTCCGCGCCGAAGCGCTCTAGGGCCTCGACGAAGTCACCGCCGCGACCCAGGGCATGGGCGCAACGCGCGGAGTAGGCGACGAGGTAGAGCGTTACGGCGGCGATCTCCTTGCGTTCCGCCCGCGAAAGCGGTCGGGCTCGTGCGGCGGAATAGTCGTCCACGAACGCTCGCGACTCGTCCGGGGTCGGGGCGCCAGGCACGGCGAGCTCGCGGTTCGCGGTGAACGTCGCCGCGGCGGTTCCGACGAGCCGCGTCTCCGTCGAGAGGTCGAGGCTGTCCCAGTCGTAGACGACCGCGACCTCGCTCCCGACGAAGCGTACGTGCTCGGCTCTCCAGTCCGAGTGGCCGACCTGCAGCTCGCCCGGGCCGCCTATGCCCGCTTTTCCCTGCGCGGCGAGCACGTCGATCGCCTCGGCTCCTGGCGTGGTCGCGGCGAAGTCGAAGATCGGGCTGTGTGCCCGCGGCGGCCAGAGCCCGTCGCCCTCCCAGAGCCGCCAGCCCCGGCCGAGCGCCGTTACGACCCCGAGCTGCCTGGTCAGCTCGAGCTGACCTGCGAGGGAGCGGGCGAGCGACCCGCGGATCTCGGGGCGGTGCGCGTCGGCGGGCGAGCCCTCGAGCCGCAACTCCTGCGCGAGCCCGAGCCCGAGCCCGAGCCCGAGCCCGCGGCCGAGCGGCGCCGGGCCGGCGAGCGGCTGTGGGGCCGGATAGCCTCCTGAGCGTGGAGGAACGCCTGAACATCCCGGGCTGCGGCGAGGAACTGCGCATCCTGCTCCGGCTGGTGCGCCTTGACGACGACGTGACGGCCGTCCTCGAGCTCGAGGCCTCGCACGAGCCCCGTCCCGGCGCGCTCGAACAGCACGTCCCGGATCCCGCTCCCGAGCTCCGCCCGACAGAAGCGCTCGAACGCCTCGTCGGCCGGCTCGTCTCCGAGCACGGCGGCGGCGAGCGTGCTCACGGCTCCCGCGCGAGCAACCCCTCGACCGTCTCGCGGCGGAGGATCTCGCGCGCTTCGCCGTCGCGGACGAGCACCGCTGCGGGTCGGGGCACTCCGTTGTAGTTCGAGCTCATCGAGAGCGTGTACGCGCCGGTCGCGGGCACGGCGAGAATGTCACCGCGGCGCGGTGCGGGGAGGCTCACTCCCGAGATCAGCACGTCACCCGACTCGCAGTGCTTTCCCGCGATCGAGAACGGCTCCGGAGCATGCTTCTCCTCGGCCCGGTTCGCAAGCAGCGCGATGTAGCGCGCGCCGTAGAGCTGGGGGCGCGGGTTGTCCGACATGCCCCCGTCGATCGCGACGTAGTTCGTCTCACCGGCCCGCTTCACGGCCCCCACCGAGTAGAGCGTGCAGCCGGCTCTCCCGACGAGCGAACGGCCGGGCTCGAAGATCAGCCGCGGCGCGGGCAGGTCTCGCGTCGTCCAGGCGCGGGCGACAGCGGCGAGGATCGTGCCGACGACCTCCTCGAGCGGCGGCTCGGCCTCGTCGGGCAGATGGCGAATCCCGAAGCCGCCGCCCATGTCCACCACGGCCGGCGTCCAGCTGAGCTCGTTACGCGACCGCGACGCAAACTCGGCCAGCTGCTCGATTGCGAGCAGGTGGGAGCGTGCATCTGCGAGTTGCGAGCCGACGTGGGCGTGCAGACCCTCGACGTCGATCCCAGCCTCCCGAGCTCGATCGATCGTCTCCAGCGCGTCCTCCACGTCCAGCCCGAACTTCGAGCCCCGGTGGCCTGTGCGGATCGCTTCGTGCGTTTCCGCGTCGACTCCGGGGGTGACCCGGACGAGGGCGCGCCTCACCCCTGCCGCCGCCGCCCGCTGCGGCTCGTCGAGCGCGTCGAGGACGACGAGCGCGCCGAGTTCGGCAGCGGCGCGGAGCTCCGCGTCCGACTTGTTGTTCCCGTGCAGCAGCAGGCGGTCGCCGCCGAGTTCCGCGGCGCGCGCGAATGCGAGCTCGCCGAGTGTCGAGACATCGGCGCCGATCCCCTCCTCGGCGAGGAGGCGGAGCAGCGCAACGTTGGCGAACGCCTTCGTCCCGTAGACGACGAGCGCATCCGGCGCGGCCCGGCGGAAGAGCCGAGCCTGCTCCCGCAGAGTCCGCTCGCAGTAGACGACGAGCGGTGTCCCGAACCGCTGCGCGAGCTCAGGCGTGGCGATCCCGCCGACGCCGAGAACACCGGCTTCGAGGGTGGCCGAGCGCGGGAACAGTGCTAGCATTGCCGCAGTGAATCACCTTCTTTCGTAGTGCAGGGAGCGAGCGCGGCCGTCGGCCGTGACAGCTTCCCCCGGGCCTCTCTCGCGAGAGGCTTTTTTGTACCCGGAATCATCTGATGGGACTGACGTGACCGAGAGATACGATCCGAAACGGTTCGAGCAGAAGTGGCAGCGCGTCTGGGATGACGAGGGTGCGAGCCTCGCTCCCAACCCGGATGAGGCGTCCGAGGCGGCGCCGAAGAGCTACGTGCTCGAGCAGCTCCCGTATCCGTCCGGATCGCTGCACATGGGGCACATGCTCGTCTACACGATCGGCGACGTGCAGACCCATTTCCGCCGCCGCAACGGCTATCGCGTCCTCCACCCGATGGGCTGGGACGCCTTCGGACTGCCCGCCGAGAACGCGGCGATCCGGGAGGGCGGCCACCCACGGGAGATCACCGAGCGGAACATCGTCGAGATCAAGCGCTCGATGAAGCGGATCGGCTGGTGGATCGACTGGTCTCGCGAGCTCTCGACGCACGACCCGCTCTACTACCGCTGGCAGCAGTGGCAGTTCCTCAAGTTCCTCGAGCGCGGGCTCGCCTACCGCAAGGGCGCCCCCGTCAAGTGGTGCCCGAACGACCAGACCGTGGTCGCGAACGAGCAGGTGCTTGCCGACGGGACGTGCGAGCGCTGCGGTGCCGTGGTCGAGTCTCGCCTGATGGAGCAATGGTTCTTCCGGGTCACGGACTACGCGCAGGCCCTCCTCGACGACCTCGAGACCGTGGACTGGCCCGAGCCGATCAAGGCCAGGCAGCGCAACTGGATCGGCCGCTCGGAGGGCGCGGATCTCGTCTTCCGGATCGAGCCGTTGGGCGAGGACCTTCGCGTCTTCACGACCCGCCCGGACACGCTCTACGGCGCCACCTTCTTTGTCCTCGCGCCCGAGCACGAGCTCGTGGCACGCATCGACTCGGACGAGGTTCGCGACTACGTCCGCCTGGCGGCGGCGAAGAAAACCGAGGAGCGTGCCGCCGCGACCGAGAAGACGGGTGTCTTCACGGGACTGCACGCGCTCAATCCGGCGACCGGGGAGCAGATGCCCGTCTACGTCGCGGACTACGTGCTCACCGACTACGGCACCGGCGCGATCATGGCGGTGCCCGCGCACGATCAGCGCGACTTCGACTTCGCTCGCGCGTTCGACCTGCCGGTGCGCGAGGTCGTGCGGCCCGAGGGCGGCGAGGCGCTCGGCGCCGAGCCGTATCTGGGCCACTCGGAGGGCGAGGTGCTCGTCAACTCCGGCGAGTTCGACGGGCTGCCCGCGCCCGAGGGTGGGCAGCGGATCGTCGAGCGGCTGGAGCGGGAGGGCCGCGGCTCGGCTGCGATCAACTTCCGGATCCGCGATTGGGGCTTCTCGCGACAGCGCTACTGGGGCTGCCCGATCCCGATCGTCTACTGCGAGACGTGCGGCATCGTCCCCGTTCCGGAGTCCGAGCTACCGGTCGTCCTTCCCGATGTGGAGGACTACAAGCCGCGCGGCCGCCCGCCGCTCGCACAGGCGGAGGACTGGGTCAACGTCTCGTGCCCGTCTTGCGGCGGGCCAGGGCAGCGCGAGACGGAGACGATGGACACGTTCGTCGACTCCTCCTGGTACTTCCTCCGCTACTGCGACCCGTCGAACGGCGAGGCCCCGTTCGACCGCGCACTCGTCGACTACTGGAACCCCGTCGACCTCTACATCGGCGGCGTCGACCACGCGACCATGCACATGATCTACGCCCGCTTCTGGGTGAAAGTGCTGAACGACCTCGGTCTCGTCGGGTTCCGAGAGCCGTTTGCGAGCTTCTACTCGAACGGCTGGGTCACGATCGGGAAGGCCAAGATCTCGAAGCGCTCCGGTGGCGCGGTCAACCCGGACGTGTTCGTCGATCGGTACGGCGCGGACGCGGTCCGGCTCTGCATCCTCTTCCTCGGCCCGGCGAATCAGGACATGGAGTGGACCGAGGAGGCCGCCGAGGGGATGGCGCGGTTCGTGCGGCGCTTCTGGCGGATCGTCCTCGAGGTCGCGGAGACAGCGCCGGCGAACGGCGCGGACGCCGGCCCGCTGGCGCGGAAAGCGCACGAGACGATCGCCAAGGTCACCGACGACGTCGGACGCCGCTTCGCCTTCAACACGGCGATCTCGGCGATCATGGCGCTCGTCAACGAGCTCGCCCGCGATCCGGCCGGTGAGGACGCGCGCTTCGCCGCCGAGACGGCCGTCTCCCTGATCCAGCCGTACGCGCCCCACCTCGCCGAGGAGCTCTGGGAGCGGCTCGGACACGACCGGCTGTGGACGCAGCCGTGGCCCATCGCGGATCCGGCCCTGCTCGACCGGGAGACGATCGAGATCGCCGTCCAGGTGAACGGCAAGCTGCGCGACCGGCTGCAGGTGGCCGCGACGATCGGTGAGGAGGAGCTCGTGTCCCTCGCGCGCGCGTCCGAACGCGTGAGCGCGCACCTGAACGGCGGCGAGCTCCGGAAGACGATCGTCGTCCCGGGCAAGCTCGTCAACTTCGTCGTCTAGCGGATTCCGGTGTCGATCCGGAGGGTGACGCTCGCGTAGCCGTTGCGCCGAACCTGCACGATCCGCGAGGGCGCCATCTGGCCGATCCGGGTTTCGGTGGTGATCACGGTGTAGCGCCCCGGCGCGAGCGCGACCCGGAAGCGTCCGGCCGCATTCGTGCGCACGCGCGCGACGATCCGGCCGGCCTTCGTCACTGCGAGGGTGGCGCGGGCCGCGGGCTCCTCGCAGGGGACGCCGACGGTGCACACCGGCTGCGTCGGCCCGCGGAGAACGAGGCCTGTGATCCCGCTCGAGCCTCCCCCGTCTCCCGCGCATGCGGGCGCGGCGAGGACGGCCAAGGCGAAGAGGGTGAGGGCAGCGATCCGCACGTCCTGATCATCGCGGATTGGCACGAAGTCGGCACGAACGCGGCACACACCTGTGACAGATCTCCCGCCACGCTTCGGACATGCCCTCCCTGCCCATCCCGCGAGGACTCGCCCTCGTCCTCGCGGGCGGGCTCCTCGTCGTCCTCGTCGTCGCGGGCCGAACGCTCGCCGACGCGGGCGCGTCCTCGTCGAGGCCCGCCGCCGCGCTCCTCCCCGATTCCGCGGCGGCGGCCGCGTCGAGGCTCGTCGTGCACGTCACGGGCGCCGTCGAGCGCCCGGGGCTCTATCGACTGAAGGAGGGCAGCAGGGTCGCCGACGCCGTGGCCCGTGCGGGCGGTGCCGCGGCGTCGGCCGACACCGCGGCGGTCAACCTCGCCGCGCCGCTCGCCGACGGGATGCAGGTGCTGATACCGAGTCGGGTCGCCGGCGTGGCGGGGCCCGCCGCACGGCCGGGTCGGATCAGTCTCAACTCGGCCAGCGCAGCAGAGCTCGACGAGCTCCCGGGGGTCGGGCCCGTTACCGCCCAGAAGATCGTCGACTTCCGTGCGGCCCACGGGGGCTTCCGCTCGATCGACGACCTCGACTCGATCCCTGGAATCGGGCCGGCTCGGATTGAGCAGCTTCGAGAGTTGGTCAACCCGTGATCGACCGCGCACGCCCGACGCTGCCCGTGCTCGCACTCTGCCTGGGACTCGTCGTGTCGAACGGGTACCGTCCACGTGGCCGGCGCTCGTGGCAGCGATCGCCGTCGGCGCGCTCCTCTGCGTCGCTCCGACGGCACGGCCGGCCGCCTTGCTCCTAACGCTCGTCGCGGTCGGCTGGTGGTGGGGCACAGCCCGTCTGGACGCGTTCGACCGCAGCGTCCTCGAGGCCGAGATCGGCCACTCAGGTGCGGCCGAGATCGTGGTCACAGGGCCGGTGCGCCGATCGGAGTTCGCGCTCCGCGTGTCTGGTGAGGCCATCCGCTTCCGGTCTTTGCCGCTCCGGGAGCGGATCCAGCTCCAGCTCCCGCTTGGACGCTCGCCCCCGCAAGGCGCCGTTCTCGCCCTCCGGGTGACGGTCGTCGCTCCACGCAGCGCCGAGGCAGGCTTCGACGAGCGCGACTGGCTCGCGCGCCGCGGCGTCCACGTCGTCCTGCGCGGCGGCGATTGGCGAGTCGTGGGCCGGCGAGGCGGGATCGGTGGGATCTCCGACAGGCTACGCGGACACGTGGCCGGCGCGATCGCGCCCCGAATCGGAGGCGAGCGGAAAGCCGTGCTCGCCGGAATCGTGCTGGGCGAGGACGAAGGCCTCTCCGAGGAGCTGCGGGGCAGCTTCAAGACGGCCGGCCTCTATCACCTCCTGGCGGTTTCGGGGCAGAACGTCGCCTTTCTCGCGCTCGCAACCCTCGGCCTCGCGTGGCTACTCGGGATCTCTCGCCTACCCGCCGAAGGAGCGGCGATCAGCGCGATCGGCGCCTACGTGCTCGCGGTCGGCTGGCAACCCTCCGTCGTCCGCGCCGGTGTGGCCGGAATCCTCGCGTCGCTCGCCTGGCTCGTCGCGCGACCACGCGACCGTTGGCACTTCCTCGCGCTCGGCGCGCTCGTCCTGCTCGCCTGGACACCCGCGACGGTCTACGAGCCAGGCTTCCAGCTCTCGTTCGCCGCCGTCGGCGCGATCTTCGTCGCGGTCCCGCGGCTGAACCGTACGCTCGAGGGCTATCCGCTGCCGCGGTGGCTTCGCGAGGTGATCTCGATCTCGATCGCCTGCGGAGCCGCGACCGCGCCGATCCTCTGGATCCAGTTCGGCACGATCTAGGTCTACTCGCTCCTCGCGAACGTGCTCGTCACGCTGGCGATTCCTCCACTGCTCGGGATCGCGTTGCTCGGCACGCTGCTCGAGCCATTGCTCCCCTCGGCAGCGCTCGGACTCGCCTGGGTGAACGGGTGGGTCGCCGCGTACATCGCCTGGTGCGCGCGCTCGGTTGCGACGCTCCCGCATGCCCAGGTCAGCTCCGGTCTCGTCCTCCTGGCCCTCTTCGCGGTGCCCACGGCCGTGCTCGCCCTGCGCCGGCTCCCGCCTTGGCGACGACCGATCGCCCGATCATGTCTTGTCGCGGCGCTCCCGGCCCTCCTCGTCTGGCAACTCTGGCCGGCCCAGCGGCTGCTGCCACCTGACGGCCTACGGATCACCTTCCTCGACGTCGGCCAGGGTGACTCGATCCTCGTCCAGGTGCCCGAAGGCGCGATCCTCGTCGACCAAGGCCCTCCGGAGGCGAAGGTGGCCCAGCAGTTGCACGCCCTCGGCATCCGGCGGCTCTCCGCGCTCGTCCTTACCGACGGCCAGCGCGACCACACCGGCGGCGCCGAGCAGATCGTGCGGCGAATAGGGGTCGAGCGCGTGCTCGACCCGCGCATCGCCGGGGAGAGCAGCTACCGAAGCAAGGCTCTGACTGCTGCGGCCGAGCGCGGAATCCCGATCGACGAGGTTCGCGCCGGTACGGCGTGGCGGCTCGGGCGGCTGAGGATCCGAGCGCTCTGGCCGGATGGCCCGGGTCGGCCAGGGGACGACCCCAATTCGCGCACTGTCGTGTTGCTCGTGAGCTACGGCGACGTCGATGCGCTGCTCAGCGCCGATGCCGAGACGGACGTGACGGCTCCGCTGCTCGCCCGGCACGTCGAGATCCTGAAGGTCGCCCATCACGGGTCCGAGGATCCCGGCCTCGAGGCCGAGTTGCGCCAGCTCTCCCCGGATGTCGCGGTGATCTCCTCCGGCCGCGGTAACGACTACGGACATCCACGACCGCAAGTCCTGGCTGCGCTCGCGTCGGTGCCCGGCCTTCGGCTCCACCGCACCGATGTGGACGGAAGGGTGGTCATCGAGTCGGATGGCCGCGCGATCTGGGTCCGCTCCCAACGCTAGGGTGAACCGATGGCCGACGCCCCCGACCAGCCCGTGTATCTCCTCACCGGGAGCGATCGGCCCAAGATCGAGCTCGCGCTCGGCCGCCTACGCCGCCACTTCGTTCCGGAGGCGACCGAACTGACGCTTGCGCAGGAGACGAGCGGCGAGACCGCCGTCGCCCTCTGCAACGCGGGCGGCCTCTTCGGCGATGCGCGGCTCGTCGTCGTCAGCGGCGTCGAGAAGTGGAAGGCCGCGGACGTCAAGGCCGTCGAGGCGTATATCGGGAGCCCGGCGCCCGCCACCGTCCTCGCGCTCGTCGCGGACGAGTTGAAGAAGGACTCCGCGCTCCTGAAGGTGTGCAAAAACGCGGGCTCCGTCCTCGAGTTCTCGGTCGCGAAGAATGCGGTCACGAAATGGGTGGCGCAGCAGTTCGCCGCCGCGGGTGCACGCGCTGAGCCAGACGCCTGCGCGGCGCTGATCGAGATCGCTGGCAACGATCTCCAGAGACTCGCCAACGAGGTCCAGAAGCTTGCGACCTGGGCGGCGGGCGAGCCGATCGGCGAGCGCGAGGTCGAAGCACTCGTCGCTCCAGGTGCCGATACTCCTAGCTTCGCCCTCACCGATGCCTGGGCGCGTCGGGAGGTGGCCACCACGCTCGCAGTCACCGAGGCGATCTTCGATCGCGAGACGCCCAAGCGACGCGAGATTGCGCCAAGGCTCGCCGGCGCCCTGTCCAATCACGTCGGACGCGTCCGACGGTGCCAGATCCTGGCCGCCGAGGGCGTGCGCCCGCGCGACGCCGCCGGGCGGCTAAAAATGCATCCGTATTACGCCGAAAAGGTTTTCGGACAGGCCCAGAATTTCTCCGAGGACGAGCTCCGTGACGCGGTATTGCGGCTCTCCGAGCTCGATCTGGCGCTCAAGGGCGGCAGCAAGCTCGCACCCGACCTGGAGCTTCAGCGAGCCCTGGTCGATCTCGGCAGCGAAGCGCGCTAGGAGTCTGAGCCAGAAAGCAGACGCGCAGCGCGGGCTTTCTTGCGGGCAGCCGTGTTCTTGTGCAGCGCCCCGCGGGAAGCGGCCTTGTCGATCGTGCGCACCAGGTTCAAGTGCTCAGCCTCGGCAACGGACTTGTCGCCGTCGCCGGCAGCCGACTCGAGCCGCTTCGTCAGCGTCTTCACGGTCGAGCGGTAGCGGAGGTTCTCCTCGCGCTCGCGCTCGGCGATCCGGACTCGCTTGATCTGTTGCTTGATGTTGGGCATATGCGGAAAAAGGCCCGCACTCGGCGGGCGCGCAGCAGGATAGCAAACCCCGCTCGCCGCCCGGCTCGCCCCCTATGCTGGCCTCCGTGGAAGAACCGCGGGCCAACGCGCGCAGGCTCGCGCTCTCGACGGCTATTTTTTCCGCAGCGACCGGACTCTCCCGCGTTCTCGGCCTCGTCCGCGAGATCGTCGCCGCCAACTACTTCGGCGCCCGCGGCCCGATCAACGCCTTCACCGTCGCCTTCCAGATCCCGAACCTGATCCGCGCCCTGGTGGCGGACGCAGCCCTTTCCTCCGCGTTCGTCCCGGTCTTCGGTGAGTTGCTCGAGAAGGGGGAGAAAGCCCGGGCCTGGCGGGTCGCCTCGACGATCTTCTGGCTCTTCCTCCTCGGTCTCACGGGGCTCACGGCTCTCTTCGTTCTCGCGGCCCCGATCCTGATCCCGCCGATCGCAGGTGACTATGACGACCTGACGGTGCGCCTCGCCCAGATCCTCTTTCCGATCGTCGTCCTGCTCGGCCTCTTCGGGATCGTGACGGGGATCCTGAACAGCTACGAGCAGTTCTCGGTCCCCGCTTTGACGCCCGTCTTCTGGAACCTTGCGATCATCGTCGGGCTCGTTATCGGTGTCCCACGCGCCGACTCGGACAGCGGCAAGCTTTACGTCTACGCGGGTTCGATCGTGATCGGGACACTGATCCAGCTCCTGCTGCCGTTGCCCTGGCTTCGAGGGTTGGACGGCCGGCTCAGGCTCGTGATCGACGTCAAGGATCCCGCCGTCCGTCAGGTCTTCAAGCTGATGGGACCGGTGATGCTCGGGCTAGGGCTCATCAACGTCAACGCCGTGATCGGAACGGTGTTCGCCTCGAAGCTGATCGACCCGACTATCGCCCCTAACGCGATCGATAAGGCCTTCCGGATCTACATGCTCCCCCAGGGGATGTTCTCGGTCGCCGTTGCGACGGTGCTCTTCCCTTCGCTCGCGCGCCTGGCGACGCGCGGCGACATGACCGGCTTCCGGGACGTGGTCGCAAGCGGCCTCCGCCAGATCAACTTCCTGCTCGTCCCGGCGAGCGTGATCTCGGCGGTGCTCGCGCTCCCGATCGTCCGGCTGCTCTACGAGCGCGGCGCCTTCGAGCCGGGAGAGACCCGCGTCGTCGCCGGCGCGCTCGCCGCCTTCTCGCTCGGCCTCGCCTTCAACGGGATGATGCTGATGCTGAACCGTGGCTTCTTCAGCCTCCAGGCCCCCTGGATTCCGACCGTGGTCGCGCTGGCGAACCTGATCCTGAACGTCGTCCTCTACGCGGCTCTGTACAGAGTCGGCACCTGGGGGATTCCGTTCGCGATCTCGATCGCGAACGTCGCCGCCGTGGCGCTGCTCTTCGTCCTCCTCCGTCGGAGGATCGGGAGGCTCGACCTGACGGCGACCCTTCGCTCGTTTCTCCTCGCGACGGTCGCGTCGACCGCGCTCGGCGCCGCCGCATTCGGGGTCTGGTGGGGCCTCGATGACCTGCTTGGCCGCTCGTTCCTCGGCCAGCTGACCTCGCTCGGAACCGCGATCGTAGTCGGTGGAGTCGTCTACCTGCTGGCCGCGCGGGCGCTCGGGATCCGGGAGATGCAGGCGCTACACTCGCTTCGAGGCCGCTTCCGCAAGGCCTGACGAGCCATGGACCAGGAACACATCCGCAACTTCTCGATCATCGCCCACATCGACCATGGGAAGTCGACGCTGGCCGATCGGATCCTCCAGCTGACCGACACCGTCGCCGACCGCGACATGAAGGAGCAGTTGCTCGACTCGATGGATCTCGAGCGGGAGCGCGGAATCACGATCAAGGCCCAGGCGGTGCGGGTGCTCTGGAAGGGGCACCAGCTGAACCTGATCGATACGCCCGGTCACGTGGACTTCACCTACGAGGTCTCGCGCTCGCTGCAGGCATGCGAGGGCGCCCTCCTCGTCGTCGACGCGGCGCAGGGAATCGAGGCACAGACGCTCGCGAACGCCTATCTCGCGATCGAGAACAACCTCGAGATCGTGCCGCTCGTGAACAAGATCGACCTCCCGCAAGCCGATCCGGACGGCGCTGCCGCCGAGGTCGCGGACCTGATCGGCGAGGACGCTGACAACGTGCTCCGGATCTCGGCGAAGACGGGCCAGGGGGTCGAGGCGGTTCTGGACGCGATCGTGGAGCGGATCCCGGCGCCGATCGGCGATTCCGACGCTCCGGCGCGCGCGCTGATCTTCGATTCCTCCTACGACCAGTACCGCGGGGTGATCGCGTTCGTGCGGGTGGTCGACGGCCGGTTCGAGACGGGGAACGCGGTTCGAGCGATGGCGCAGGGGACGCGCTTCGAGGCCGAGGAGCTCGGCTTCCTCTCGCCGCAGCGCAGCCCCGTGAAGGCGCTCGAGGCGGGCGAGGTCGGCTACGTCGTGACCGGTCTGAAGGACGTCTCGAAGCTTGGCGTCGGCGATACCCTCACCGTCGAGAAGCGGCCCGCCGTCGCGCCGCTCCCGGGCTACAAGGAAGTGAAGCCGATGGTCTTCGCCGGCCTCTTCCCGACCGACTCGGACGAGTACCCGGAGCTGCGCGACGCACTGGAGCGGCTGAAGCTGAACGACGGGGCGCTCTTCTACGAGCCCGAGACCTCGCAGGCGCTCGGCTTCGGCTTCCGCTGTGGCTTCCTTGGTCTGCTCCACATGGAGATCGTGCGCGAGCGCCTGGAGCGCGAGTTCGATCTCGACCTCCTCGTGACCGCTCCGAACGTCGCCTACCGCGTCCGGCCGCGACCCGGTGCCGAGTGGATCGAGGTGCACAATCCCTCGGACATGCCGCTCGAGCTCGAGGAGGTCGAGGAGCCGTACATCAAGGCCTCGGTGATCGTCCCCAAGGAGTACGTCGGGGCCGTGATGGAGCTCTGCAACGATCGCCGGGGAACGTTCGACCACATGGAGTACCTCTCCGAGGAGCGGGTGCATCTCGTCTACCAGCTCCCCCTCGGCGAGATCGTGCTCGACTTCTACGACCAGCTGAAGTCGCGCACGCGGGGCTACGCGAGCTTCGACTACGACATGTCCGGTTTCCAGCCCGGGACGCTCGTCCGCGTGGACGTCCTCGTTGCTGGCGAGCCCGTCGACGCGCTCTCGCTGATCATCCACCGCGAGTTCGCCTACGAGCGTGGCAAGCTCCTCGTGGAGCGGCTCCGGAAGGAGATCCCGCGCCAGTTCTTCGACGTCGCGATCCAGGCCGCGATCGGCGCCCGCGTGATTGCGCGCGAGACAGTCAAGGCCAAGAGGAAGGACGTGCTCGCGAAGTGCTACGGCGGCGACATCAGCCGGAAGCGGAAGTTGCTCGAGAAGCAGAAGAAGGGCAAGAAGCGGATGAAGCAGGTCGGTGGCGTCGAGGTGCCCCAGGAGGCCTTCCTCGCCGTCCTCAATCTCGACGACACGCGGTGACCTCGGAGCCGCGGAGAAGTCACGAAGCCGGCACGAAGCCGCCACACCCGCGTGACGTCTCCGCGCGTACCGTTCCGGAAGGGGGGCCTCGACGCCCCCATGGGGGCCGCTGGACCGAGCTGTGAGCGGCGGCGCCGCGGCTCTACCCCCGGCGCAACCCGAACTCGAAGACGTCCGGCCGGGAGTAGTGGCCGGTGACGTCGAGGGTCAGTCGCTCGCGGTCTATGGCGTCCAGGTCGAGGTCGGCGACGACGATCGTCTCCTCCTCGTAGACGGGCTCAGCGACCCAGGTGCCAGCGGGGCCGATGATCGCGCTGCCCCCGCGCAGCACCCAGCGCTCCGGGTCTCCGTCCACGGGGAGCTCGGCAGGGAGGTCGCGGCCGCGCATCAGGAGCCCGGCGGCGAGCACGTAGCAGCGGCCCTCGAAGGCGTAGTGGCGGGAGGCGAGCAGGCTCGTCTCCTTGACGGTCGGCCAGAGCGCGACGTGGATCTGCTCGCCGGCGACGTGGAGCGCCTGGCGCGCGAGCGGCATCCAGTGCTCCCAGCAGACGAGGGCACCCAGCCGACCGACAGGCGTCTCGACCGTCCGCAGCCCGGAGCCGTCGCCCTGTCCCCAGACGAGCCGCTCCGTGTAGGTCGGTACGAGCTTCCGGTGGCGGTTGAGGAGGGCGCCGTCTGGCCCGAAGACGAGGATCGAGTTGTAGAGGGTGCCGTTGCCGGCCCCCTCGTCGACCCGCTCGTTGACGCCGATGACGAGCGTCAGCTGGTGCCGGCGGGCCGCGTCCGCGAGCTGCTCGCTCTCCGGCGAAGGGACGACGAGGCTGTTCCGGCGCAGGCGCAGGTAGACATCTTTCGTCGGCGCGTGGTCCCAGAGGGCAGCTCCGGGGCACTCGTCGAGCCACGCCGGATAGCCCGGCAGCCAGGTCTCGCCGAAGACGACGAGCCGCGCTCCCCGGTCGGCCGACTCGGCGGTCAGCTCGGCGACGCGCTTGATGCTCGCTTCGAGATCGAGGTAGACGGGCTCGGCCTGGACGATCGCGACGCGCACCTGCATGCGGGCATCATGGACACATGGAGCAGGGACGCGCGCGCCACCTCTACGTCCACCTCCCGTTCTGCGTGCACCGCTGCGGCTACTGCGACTTCGTCACTGCGGTCGGCAAGACCGCTGAGCACGGCCCTTACGTCGATGCGCTGCTCGCGGAGCTCGCGCTCGAACGCCACCTGCTCGCGGATCGGGTCGAGACGGTCTTCCTCGGCGGGGGGACGCCGACCTTCACGGAGCCGGCCGCGCTCGCGCGCCTGCTCGCTGCCCTGCCCGCCGCGCTCGAGTTCACGGTCGAGGCGAACCCCGAGACCGTCACCCCCGAGCTCGCAGCGCTGCTTCGCGGGCACGGGGTCGACCGGGTCTCGCTCGGCGCTCAGAGCTTCCAGCCCCACTTGCTCGACGTCCTCGAGCGCCGGACGACCCCGCGCGGCGTTCGCGCGGCCTTCGCGAACCTGCGGGCCGCCGGCTTCGACAACCTCTCGCTCGACCTGATCTACGCGATCCCCGGCCAATCCACGGACGACCTCGAGCGCGACCTCGCAGAGGCGATCGTGCTCGCCCCCGAGCACCTCTCCTGTTACGAGCTCGAGGCGAAACCGGGCACCCGCTTCACGAGCGCGCACGGCAACGAGCTCGCTCGTCAGGCAGACGCGATGGAGGGATATTTCGAGCTCGTCGTCGAGACGCTCACCGGGGCCGGTTACCGCTGGTACGAGACCGCGAACTTCTGCCGACCCGACGCGCGACGCGATCTCCGTGCCCGCCACAACCTCGGCTACTGGCTCGGCAGCGACTACCTCGGGATCGGTGTGGGGGCCGTTTCGACGGTCGGCGGCCTCCGCTGGAGGAACGCGCCCGGAGTACCCCGATATCTCGCCGCGCTGACCGCCGGTGAGCAGCCCTCGCGTGAGCTCGAGCGGCTGGACGCTGACGTTCAGGCGCGCGAGCGCGTGCTCCTCGGCCTCCGTCTCGACGAGCCGCTTGCCACCGACGGCCTCGACGCCGCGCTCGACGCCGAGGCCCTCGCCCGGCTCGAGCGCCTCGGCCTCGCGCGCACGTTCGACGACGGCCGCCTGCTCGAGCTCACCCGGCGCGGGCGGTTTCTCGGCGGGGGCGTCACCGCGGAGTTGCTGACCTAGGTGACGGCTAAAATTTCGCTGCAAATGAGCGAACTGAGCGCCCGCAAGCGGGAGATCCTGCGTCGAGTCGTCGCCGAGTACATCGCGACGGGCGAGCCCGTGGGATCGAAATCGCTCGTCGAGCGCTCCGGCCTCCTCGTCTCCGCGTCCACGGTTCGAAGCGAGCTCGCCGAGCTCGAAGCGCTCGGCCTGCTCACGCACCCCCACACCTCGGCCGGCCGCATTCCCACGGATTCCGGCTACCGCTTCTACGCCGAAGGCGTGCTCGAGGGGCTCGAGCCACGCTCTGCGCCGTTCCCGCTCGACCTCACCGCGATGCGGAGCGAGATCGAGGCTGCGCTCCAGTCGACGACGGAGATGCTCTCCCAGGTCACGCACCTGCTCGCGCTCGTCTCGGCGCCAGGGCTCGAGACCGCGACGGTGCGCCACGTCGAGGTGCTCGTCTTGCAGCCTTCCGTCGTCATGGTCGTCACGATCACCTCGACCGGCGGCGTCGCCAAGCGGCTCTTCGAGTTCGAGCGCGCCATCGACACCGGCCTCGCCGCCTGGGCGAACGAATACCTGAACGAGCGGCTCGTCGGCGTCCAGCTCGGCACGCACGCACTCCGGCGCGGGATCGAGGACTCGAGCCTGGCGACGAGCGAGCAGTCGTTCCTCGACGCGCTCCGGCCCGCGTTCCTCGAGCTGGCCGTCCCGACGACGCAGGCGTTCTACGTCGGTGGCGCGGCGTCGCTCCTCGACGACGTCCGCCCCGATGAGCTCGAGGCGTGTCGGCGGCTGCTCTCGGTGCTCGAGCAGCGGGCGGCCGTGCTGGAACTGATGAGCGATGCGTTCGACACACGGCGGCCGTTCGTCCGCGTCGGCCTCGACCATCCCGGGCTCCACGACGTGTCGCTCGTGGGGGCGACCTACGGGCTGCCGACGAGGACGCTCGGCACCGTCGGGCTCCTCGGTCCTGTGCGGATGGACTACGCGAAGGCCGTACACACGGTGCGCGCGGCCGCCGTGGAGCTCTCGCGCCTCGTCGACACGGCCTACGACGAGGGCTGATTACCCTACGACGATGGCGACCGCGGAACGGGACTACTACGAGCTTCTCGGCGTCGCCCGCGCGGCGACCGAGGAAGAGATCAAGAAGGCGTTCCGCAAGCTCGCCCGCGAGCTCCACCCGGACGTCTCGGACGAGCCCGACGCCCAGGCGCGCTTCCGCGAGGTCGCCGAGGCCTACGAGGTGCTCTCGAAGCCCGACACCCGCAAGCTCTACGACCAGTACGGCCACGCGGGACTCAAGCGCGGCGGCTACACCCCGGGCGACTTCGACTTCGGGAACCTCGGCGACATCTTCTCCGCCTTCTTCGGCGACGACCTGCTGGGCCGTGCCGGCCGGAGCGCGACCACGCGCGGCGGCGACCTGGCCCTCGCGGTCGAGATCGACCTCGCGGAGGCGTACTCCGGGATCACGAGGCGGGTCGAGCTCGAGGTCGCGCAGACGTGCGAGCGGTGCGCGGGCGACGGGGCCGAGCCCGGCACGACACCGATCACCTGCGGCACCTGCGCCGGCGCGGGGCGGGTTCAGCAGGTCTCGCGCAGCGTTTTCGGGGAGTTCGTGCGCGCGCAGGCGTGCCCGACCTGCTCCGGCACCGGTCGGGTCGCAGAAACCCCGTGCCTGGAGTGCGCGGCGGCAGGTCGGACGATGCGCGCGAAGACGCTCGACGTCGAGATCCCGGCGGGGATCCACAGCGGCCAGCAGATCCGGATTCGTGGCGAAGGTCATGCGGGCACCCAAGGCGGGCCGACTGGCGATCTCTACGTCGAGGTGCACATCCGCCGCGACGAGCGCTTCGAGCGCGATGGCAACGACATCCTCGCGAGCGTCGATCTGACGATCGTCCAGGCTGCGCTCGGAGCGAAGCTGAGCGTGCCGACCCTCGAGGGCGAGACCGAGCTCGAGTTCGAGCCCGGGACGCAGCCCGGCGAGGTGCGCGTGCTCAAGGGCAAGGGGATGCCCGCACTGCAGCGCTACGGGCGCGGAGATCACCGCGTCCTCGTCAACGTGGCCGTCCCCCGCAAGCTGAACGACGAGCAGCGGAAGCTGCTCGAGCAGTTCGACGGACACACGACCGAGGACACCTACCGCCGGGACGAGACGTTCTTCGAGAAGCTCAGAAGCGCACTCCGCTGATGGATCGCGCCTGAGCCCTCTTCTCCGTCGCGTGTCGATCACCGTGCCGCCGGCCCGCTCGGAGCAGGCACGCGCGGTGATGATCGAACTCTTTCCCGAGGGCTTCGAGGAGCTCGACCACGACGGCAGCCTCGAGCTCGCCGCCTACACGAACGCCGCGGGCGAGGAACGGATCTGGCAGGCGTTCGGCGGCGCCGCCGGAACCGACGTGGACGGCGGCTGGGAGGAGCGCTGGCGCCAGTTTCACAACCCGGTCCGCGTCGGTCGGCTCTGGATCGGCCCGCCCTGGGAGACTCCCGATGCGGACGCGCTCGCCGTCGTGATCGATCCGGGCCGCGCCTTCGGCACCGGTGGCCATCCGACGACGCAACTCTGTCTCGAGCTTCTCGAGGCCGAGGAGCGAGCGAGTCTCCTCGACGTCGGGTGCGGATCGGGCGTGCTCTCGATCGCCGCGGCCAAGCTGGGCTTCGCTCCGGTGCTCGCGTTCGACTTCGATCCGCAGGCGGTCGAGGCGACGGAGCGGAATGCGCTCGAGAACGAGGTCGAGATCGACGTCCGCCTGGCCGACCTCCGCGACGGCGCGCTGCCCGAGACCGAGCTCGCGGTCGCGAACATCGCCGCCGCCGCAGTCGTCGCGCTGGCCCCGAGCCTCACCGCCGCGCGCGTGATCACCTCCGGCTACCTCGTCTCGGACGATCCCGAGCTGCCCGGCTACCGGCTCGAGCGGCGCGTCGGCAACGGCGGCTGGGCCGCCGACCTGCACCTCCGTCGGTAACAATCCGCCCGCGATGACCTCCGACGACTGTCTCTTCTGCACGCTCGTGCGCGACGGCGACCACGTCGCGAGCGCCGACGGCTTCGTCGCGATCGAGGACATCAACCCTCAGGCCGACACGCATCTGCTCGTCTTGCCCGAGCGGCACGTCGACACCTTCCGCGACGTGGGCGAGTTCAGCGCGGACGAGTCGAAGCGGATGCTCGAGTTCGTCGCGCGAACGGCCCTCGACGCCGGGTTGGAGGACTACCGCGTGCTCGTGAACGTCGGTCCCGGAGGCGGTCAGACCATCTTCCACCTGCACTGGCACGTGCTTGCTGGCAGGATCACGGGGATGCCTCAATGAATGAGCCCGGAACCGACACGCTGATCACCGAGATCAAGGAGCAGTTGACGGACGCGATGCGCGAGCGCGACGACGCGCGCCGCGACACGCTCCGGCTCATCCTCTCGAGCCTCCAGGGCGCCGAGAAGGAGCTGCAGCGGCCGTTGACCGAGGACGAGGAGCTCCAGGTTCTCCAGCGGGAGCGAAAGAAGCGGATCGAGGCGGCGGAGGCCTTCCGGAACGGCGGCCGCGAGGAGCAGGCGGACAAGGAAGAGGCGGAGCTCGATGTGCTCGAGGAGTTCATGCCCGAGCCGCTCTCCGAGGAGGAGCTCGAGGAGATCGTGGACAACGTGATCGCCGAGGTCGGCGCGACCTCGATGCGCGAGATCGGCCGCGTCATGGCCGACGTGATGCCGCAGGTCGCGGGCCGCGCGGACGGCTCCGCCGTCAGCCAGCTCGTCCGCGAGAAGCTCGCCTAGCCGCCCACGTAGCGCAGGCGGTGGAGCGTCCCGCCGACGAAGTCGAGGTAGTAGAGGTCGCCGCCGGGGCCGGTGACGAGCTTCACCGGGTTCGCGATGTCGCGCCAGAAGAGCTCCAGCCGCGAGGGGTCGGCCCGGCCGTCCGCATCCGGAAGCGCGACCCAGATGCAGCGGCGGAGGAAGTCGGCGAAGAAGAGCGCGCCGCGGTAGCGAGCCGGGTAGCTGCCGCCGCGGTAGAAGGCGAGGCCGGAGATCGCCTGCGTCCCCTGGCCGCAGCCGTCCCCGCTCAGCACCTCTTCGTCGCGCGGGAGCACGCGCGCGGGCGCGGTCACGTTCTCGGCCGCGTAGAGCCGCTCGCAGATCGGCACGCCCGCCTCGTCGTAGCTCCGGAGCGGCGCCCCTCCCTCGTAGCAGGGCCAACCGAAGTTCGGCGGCGCGCCACCGAGGTCGACGACGTCGAGCTCGTCGGACCGGGTCGAGCCGACGTCGCCGACCCAGAGCTCGTCGGATTCCGGGCGCGGCGCCAACCGGAACGGGTTCCGGAGCCCGTAGGCGACGATCCGATGCGAGCCGCGCCGCACGTCGACCGCGACCACCGAACCGCTGACTCCTGTGGGGTCTGCGGTCGTCGAGGCATCCTGCGCGCGAAGTGCGCCGCCCTCGCCGCGCGGATCGCCGCAGACATTGCCGGGTGCGCCCGTGTCGACGCGCTCGTAGCTCGCGCCTTCGCCGCCGCTCGCGTAGAGCGTCGCGGCTTCGTCGAAGGCGAGATCGCCGACACCGTGGCTCGCGAACTGCTGGCACCAGCCTCTGACGAGCACCGTCTCCCGACCGCCGCGCTCGAGCCGCGAGAGCCGGCCGCTGACGACGCATCCGCCCTCGAAGAGCTCCGGGCAGCGTGCACGCCCGAGTGGCTCGTCCGCGTCGACCGGCCCGTCGAAGGTGTAGAGCACGTAAACCGCGCCGTCCGTCGGGCCGAGCGCGAGCCCGAAGAGCCCGCGGTCGCCGAGCGTGAAGGTCTTCCGGCCGAGATCCGCCCAAAGGGTCGACGTCCGGGCGCCGAGCCGGGGGAAGACGCGAACCGCCCCTTTCTTCTCGGCGACGAAGACCCGGCCGTCTGCGGCGAACGCGACTCCGAGTGGCTCACGCAGCCCGCGGAGGACGATCGCGTCCTCGAACCCCCTCGCCGCCTCCGGTGCCGGGCCATCGCGGAGAAACGGCACTGCGGTGCCCGCGGCAGCCAGTGCCAGGAGAACGACGAGCGCGAGCGGACGGCGAGCCACGCGCCGACCCTAGTCGACAGCCCTCGCGCCTACACTGAGCCCCATGCAGGAAGTCCTCTCCGTCCCGAACGAAGTCGCCGCCGAGCTCGCAGGTGTGGGCGACGGCGTGCTCGACGCGCTCCGCGCGCGCCTCCACTGCACCCTGCGGCTGCGCGGGAACCAGCTCACGATCGAGGGCGGGGACGAGCAGGTCGCCGCGGCACGCGCGGTCGTGGACGAGCTCGTCGAGCTGGTCGAGGGCGGGCACGAG
Source organism: Gaiellaceae bacterium (assembly GCA_035575835.1). Lineage (GTDB taxonomy): Bacteria > Actinomycetota > Thermoleophilia > Gaiellales > Gaiellaceae > Gaiellasilicea. The sequence goes on along the minus strand of DATLXM010000111.1, from coordinate 14,147 downwards.
ATCGGCCCCGACACCGTCGGCGCCGTCGTCGCCGCGCTCGACCAGGCCGAGGATCTCCGCGAGGTCTTCGACGACGTCGTCTGGCGCCACCGTGGCAAGAGGATCGCGCCGAAGACGGTCACGCAGAAGAAGTACGTCGACTCGATCCGCGCCAACACCGTCACCTTCGGGATCGGCCCGGCGGGCACCGGGAAGACCTACCTCGCGATGGCGCTGGCGGTCTCCGCGCTCTCCGAGCGCCAGGTCGGCCGGATCATCCTCACGCGCCCGGCGGTCGAGGCCGGCGAGCGGCTCGGTTTCCTCCCCGGCGACATGCTCGCGAAGGTCGACCCGTACCTGCGCCCGCTCTTCGACGCCCTCTACGACATGATGGATCCCGAGAAGTTGACCGCCTTCATGGAGCGCGGCACGATCGAGGTCGCGCCGCTTGCGTTCATGCGCGGCCGGACGCTGAACGACTCGTTCATCATCCTCGACGAGGCGCAGAACACGAGCCCCGAGCAGATGCAGATGTTCCTGACGCGGCTCGGGTTCGGCTCGCGCGTCGTGATCACCGGCGACGTGACCCAGATCGACCTCCCGCGCGAACAGGCCTCGGGGCTGATCCAGGTGCGGCAGATCCTCGGCGAGATCGACAGCATCGGTTTCGTCGAGTTCGGGCACCAGGACGTCGTGCGCCACAAGCTCGTCCAGCGGATCGTCGAGGCCTACAAGCTGCACGCGGAGGAGACCGGCCTCGAGCGGACCAGATGACGGTCGCGGTCGAAGTGGAGAATCGGAGCGGGGAGGACGTCGACGAGACCGCTGCGGCGGAGCTCGCTCGCGCCGTTCTCTTCGCCGAGGGCGTCGACGACGGCGAGCTCGGCCTCGCATTCGTCGGCCCAGACGAGATCCGCGCGTTGAAGAGCGAGCACCTCGGGATCGACGAGGCGACCGACGTCCTTTCGTTCCCGCTCGACGGGCGCGAGGAGGTGCCGGCGGGAGTGCCGCGGGCGCTCGGCGACGTCGTCCTCTGCCCGCAGGTCGTGGGCGAGGCGTGGCGACGGCCGCTCGTGCACGGGCTCCTGCACCTGCTCGGGTACGACCACGGCGACGAGATGGAGGAGCGGGAAGCGGTGCACGGATGAGCGCGTCGAAGCCGGGGACGTCGCTCTTCGAGAGCTTCAACTACGCCTTCGAGGGGATCATCCACGTCCTCCGGACGCAGCGGAATCTCCGGATCCACTTCGTGATCGCAACCCTCGTGCTCGTCGCGGCGCTCGCGTTCGGGGTCGACAAGCTCGAGCTGATCGCGCTCCTGCTCGCGATCGCCTTCGTCCTGATCACGGAGATGATCAACACCGCCGTCGAGGCCGCGATCGACGTCGCGACGACGTCCTTCGACCCGATGGCGAAGCTCGGGAAGGACATCGCGGCCGGCGCCGTCCTGATCGCGACGGCAGTTGCCGTCGCCGTCGGCTACCTCGTCTTCTCCGGCCAGGTCGCAGACCGCAGCTCGCGCCTGCTCGACCGGCTCTCGAACGCGCCCTCGGAGCTCACCCTGATCGCGCTTTTCCTGACCACGATCCTCGTGATCGCGACGAAGGCGCTCACCGGGAGCGGCTCGCCGTTGCGCGGCGGTCTGCCCTCCGGTCACTCGGCGGTCGCGTTCGCGGGCTGGATGGCGGTGACGTTGATCGTGGACGACTCCAGCCATCGCTTCTTGATCTCCTCGCTGACCTTCATCATGGCCCTGCTCGTGGCCCAGACCCGCGTCGAATCCGGCGTCCACTCCTCCGTCGAGGTCTTCTACGGCGGCGCGCTCGGTGCGCTCGTCTGCCTCGCCGTCTTCCAGTTCGCCCAATGAGTGACACCGTGAGCGATCTCGTCGACAGGGCGGAGGCGGTGGCCGCAAAGGCGTACGCGCCGTACTCCAGGTACCAGGTCGGTGCTGTCGTGCGCACGACAGACGGGCGCGAGTTCGAGGGCGTCAACGTCGAGAACGCCGCCTATCCGCTCGGGGTCTGCGCCGAGAAGAGCGCGATCGTCGCGGCCGTGGCGGCGGGTTACGGGCCCGGCGACCTCGCGGCGATCGGGATCAATGCCTCACCCTGCGGCGGCTGCCGTCAATGGCTACACGAGTTCCGGATCGGGGAGGTGAGCTTCCGGCGCGAGGACGGCTCGATCGCGAGCTACTCGGCGGCGGAGCTCCTGCCCGACACCTGGAACCTCCCCGGATGAAGAGCGGCTTCGTCGCCGTCGCCGGCCGCCCGAACGTGGGCAAGTCGACGCTCGTGAACGCCCTCATCGGCGAGAAGGTCGCGATCACCTCGCCGGTCCCGAACACCACCCGCCGCAGGATCTACGGGGTGGCGAACGGAGACGACTACCAGCTCGTCCTGGCCGATCTCCCCGGTTTCCAGCGGCCGATGGACAAGCTGACCGAGCGGATGCAGGCGACCGTCGACCGCTCGTTCGAGGACATCGACGTCGTCCTCTTCGTCCTCTCCGCCCGCGACCGGATCGGCGGCGGCGACCGCTTCATCGCCCGCCGCGTCTACGCACTCGGGATCCCCGTGATCGTGGCGCTGAACAAGGTCGACAACCTGACCCCGAGTCACATCATCACCGCGATGAAGGCCTCCGCCGCGCTCGGCGACTTCCACGCGCTCCACCCGGTCAGCGCCAAGACGAAGGACGGCCTCGACGAGCTCCGCGGCGACCTCCTCCACCTCCTACCGGAGGGCCAGCCGTTCTTCGAGCGCGCCCGCGCCACCGATCAGACGAACGAGGAGCGGATCTCCGAGCTGATCCGCGAGAAAGCGCTCCAGCTCACGCGGGAGGAGGTGCCGCACTCGATCTCGGTCGAGATCGACGAGCTGGATGAGAAGCTCCTGCGCGCGTTCGTGCTCGTCGAGACCGAGTCGCAGAAGCAGATCCTCGTCGGCAAGAAGGGCGCGGTGATCCGCGAGATCGGCGTCCGCGCCCGGCCGGAGATCGAGAAGCTCCTCGGCCACCGGATCTTCCTCGAGCTGAAAGTGAAGGTGCGCGCCCGCTGGCGGCGCGACGAGAACCAGCTCGACCGGCTCGGGCTGTAGCTACTGGTTCTGGGTTACTCGATCTCTAAGCCCTCGTAGGCGAGCTCCAACGTCTCGATCACGACCTCGTTCCCGTGCGCGTTGAGCTCGGGGGAGGCGAACTTCGCGGGCCAGGCGTTCCGGAGCAGCCACCGCTGCACGGGGCTCCGCGCCTCGTCGAGCAGCGTGATCGTGACGTCGCGCCGTTGCAGGCTGCCGTTCCGGGTCGCCTCGAACCAGTCCCAGAGGTCGGTGCGCCCGGCGAGCCCGCGGCGGAGCACGACGTTCGCGTAGCTGACCCGGCCGGGCAGCTTGCGCGCGCTGGCGGTCTTGTCGCCGCCCTCGCGGTACTCGATCGTCTCGATCGTCGCCTCGGGGAGGTCGACCTCGCTGAAGCCTCCGACCTCCTCGCCTCCGAGCTCGACGACGAAGTTGTAGTTCGCGTACGGGTTGTCACGCTGGACCGGCATGAATCGGGGCCTCCCTGTCGATGTAGGCGAGATCGCGATAGATCTCGAGGTCGTGGGTCACGGTGCTCCGGAGCTGCTCGCCGTCGGCCGTCCGCCAGGCGATCGTCGCGGTCAGCGTCGTCGGCTGGCGGCGGGCGAAGTAGGAGGCGCTCCGGTCGAGGAAGACATTGATCGACTTGCGCGGGGCGAGGAACTCGAGCCGCTCGAAGAGCGCGAGGCGGTGCATCTTCCGTGTCCCGCCAAGCCCTGTGAACGCACGCTTGAAGCGAATCCGGACCTCGTGCGCCGGCCGGTCGCCGATGTTCGCGACCACGAGGAAGAGGAGCCCGCGGTCGAAGACGACGTCGAGGATCACCTCCGACTCGCAGCCGCAGTCGCTGCGTTCGCCCTTCACGCGACCATCATCTCCCGGCGCGCGCCGGGAGCGCAAGCTCAGCTAGACGTCGCCCTTGAAGGTGTCGCAGGCGCTCGGGTCGCCCTTGTCGAAGCCCTTCTGGAACCAGGCCATCCGTTGCTCGGCCGAGCCGTGCGTCCACGAATCCGGGTCGGCATTCCGGCCCGACTGCTCCTGGATTCGGTCGTCGCCGACGGCCGCGGCCGCGTTCAGGCCCTCCTCGACGTCGCCGGGCTCGAGCAGACCCTCCTGGTTGGCCGAGTAGCCCCAGACACCGGCGAGGCAGTCCGCTTGCAGCTCGAGCCGCACGGAGAGCTCGTTCGCGCCCTCGGGATCCTCCTGCTGCTGGCGGTTCACGTCCTCGGAGACGCCGAGCAGGCTCTGGACGTGGTGCCCGAACTCGTGCGCGATCACGTACGCCTGCGCGAAATCTCCCTTCGCACCGAAACGGGTCTGGAGCTCGCGGAAGAAGCCGAGGTCGATGTAGACGTGCCGGTCGGCCGGACAGTAGAACGGGCCGACGGCGCTCGAGGCGTTCCCGCAGCCGGTCTGGATCCCGCTCGTGAAGAGCCGCAGGGTCGTCGGCTCGTAGGTCTGGTTCGCCTCGGCGAAGATCTTCGTCCAGGTTTCCTGCACGTCGGCGACCACGAACTGGACGAACTGCGCCTCGTCGTCGCTCGCGGGAGGTTGCTCGCCTCCGGCCGCCGGGCCCGCGGGCGCTGCCGGGAGGTTGATCGGAAAGCCGCCACCGCCGCCGCCTCCGGGAAGCCCGCCCGAGAGGAAGAGGACGACGAGCATCAGGATGATCCCGAGCCCGCCTCCGCCGGCCTTGCCCATGGGGAAGCCGCCCAGGCCGCCACCCAGCCCGCCACCACCGCCGCCGCGACCGCGAAAGTCCTCGACCTGGCCTGCACCTGTTCCTCTGCGCCACTTCATCGCCGGTGTACGTGCCCCGTCCGAACAAACCCTACTCCCGCCAACCGGATGCTTTGCGCGCGGGGGCTACACTCGCGTCATGGCCCAGGCCCCCGCACTCCCGCGCGGGTTCGAGCTTCCGCTCGAGCCGCGGCTGCCCCGGATCGGCTCGATCGACGCGGTCGCGCTCGAGGAGCGCGCGGCCTCGCTCGCCAAGCGCTCGATCAAGAAGGACTCGAAGCTGCAGGCCTACGACCTCGCGATCCGGATGATGGACTTGACGACGCTCGAGGGCGCCGACACCCCCGGGAAGGTCGCCGCGCTCTGCTCCAAGGCTGTGCGGCCCGACCCGGTCGACGCGACGATCCCGTCCGTCGCGGCGGTCTGCGTCTACCCGAACCTCGTCCCGACCGCGGTCGCTCGCCTCCGTGGCACGAGTGTGCGCGTCGCCTCGGTCGCGACCGGGTTTCCGTCCGGTCAGGTGCCGCTCGAGGCAAAGCTCGACGAGGTGCGCTGGGTGGTCAACGAGGGCGCGGACGAGGTCGACATGGTGATCGACCGCGGCGCCTTTCTCTCCGGCCGCTACGCCAAGGTCTACGACGAGATCGTCAAGATCAAGGAGGCCTGCGGTGACGCGCACCTGAAGGTGATCCTCGAGACCGGTGAGCTGGGCACCTACGACAACGTTCGCCGCGCCTCGCTCCTCGCTATGGCCGCCGGCGCCGACTTCATCAAGACCTCGACCGGCAAGATCAGCCCGGCGGCGACGCTGCCCGTGACCCTTTGCATGCTCGAGGCGATCCGTGACGTCCACGACGAGACCGGCCGCGTGATCGGGATGAAGCCCGCGGGCGGGATCCGGAGCGCCAAGCAGGCGATCCACTACCTCGTCGTCCTCCACGAGACGCTCGGGCTCGAGTGGATGACGCCCGACCTCTTCCGCTTCGGCGCCTCCTCGCTCCTGAACGACGTCCTGCTCCAGGTGCGCAAGCAGAAGACCGGCCAGTACCAGTCCCCCGACTACTTCACGCTGGACTGATCGTGGCCGTCGAGAAGCACAAGCCGCTGACGCCCGCGCTCACCGAGTGGGACTACGCGCCGGCTCCGGAGGCCCGCGACATCGTCACGCTCGAGAAGCGGTACGGGCTCTTCATCGGGGGCGAGTTCGTCAAGCCGAAGTCGAAGGAATGGCAGCCCACGATCTCTCCCGCCACCGAGGAGAAGCTCGCCGAGGTCTCCTACGCCGGAGAGGCGGACGTGAGCGCCGCAGTCGGCGCGGCACGGGACGCGTTCTCGAACGGTTGGTCGACGTTGCCGCCGTCGGAGCGCGCCAAGTACATGTTCCGGATCGCCCGGCTGATCCAGGAGCGCTCGCGCGAGCTCGCCGTGCTCGAGTCGCTCGACGGTGGCAAGCCGATCAAGGAGTCGCGCGACGTCGACGTCCCGCTCGCGGCCGCGCACTTCTTCTACTACGCGGGCTGGGCCGACAAGCTCGAGTACGCCTTCCCGAATCGGCGCCCGAAGCCGCTCGGCGTCGCCGGTCAGATCATCCCCTGGAACTTCCCGCTCCTGATGCTCGCCTGGAAGATCGCGCCGGCGCTCGCGGCCGGGAACACGGTCGTGCTCAAGCCGGCCGAGACGACGCCGCTGTCCGCGCTCCTCTTCGCGGACATCTGCCGCCAGGCCGATCTGCCGCCGGGCGTCGTCAACATCGTCACCGGCGACGGCCGCGCAGGCGCCGCCCTCGTCAAGCATCCGGACGTGAACAAGATCGCGTTCACCGGCTCGACCGGCGTCGGCAAGGCGATCCAGCGCGAGCTCGCGGGCACCGGCACGAAGCTGACGCTCGAGCTCGGCGGCAAGGCCGCGAACATCGTCTTCGACGACTGCGCGCTCGACCAGGCGATCGAGGGGATCGTGAACGGGATCTACTTCAACCAGGGCCACGTCTGCTGCGCCGGCTCGCGCCTCCTCGTCCAGGAGTCGATCTACGAGCAGACGGTCGCGAAGCTGAAGCGCCGGCTCGAGACCCTCCGGCTCGGCGACCCGCTCGACAAGAACACGGACATCGGCGCGATCAACTCGAAGCTGCAGCTCGACCGGATCACCGAGCTCGTCCAGTCGGGCAAGGACGAGGGAGCCGAGATCTACCAGCTCCCGTGCAAGCTCCCGGAGAAGGGCTACTGGTTCGCGCCGACCGTCTTCACGAACGTCGCCCAGAGCTACCGAATCGCTCAGGAGGAGATCTTCGGCCCGGTGCTCTCCGTGCTCACCTTCCGCACCCCCGAGGAGGCGGTCGAGAAGGCGAACAACACCGCCTATGGCCTCTCGGCGGGCGTCTGGACGGAGAAGGGCTCGCGGATCCTCTGGATGGCCGAGCGGCTCCGCGCCGGCGTCGTCTGGGCGAACACGTTCAACCGCTTCGATCCCGCGTCGCCGTTCGGCGGCTACAAGGAGTCGGGGTTCGGGCGCGAGGGCGGCAGGCACGGGCTCGAGCCGTATCTCAGCTTCGAGGGCGGGGAGGCGTGGGGTGGCTAGACGGTTCCGCCTTCCACTACTCCTGCTCGCGGGTCTCGCGGCGCTGATCGCCTCCGACCGCCGCTTCGGGAGCGTGCGCTGATGGCCAGGCGCCTCCCCGTCCGCAAGACCTACAAGCTCTTCATCGGCGGCGCCTTCCCGCGCTCGGAGTCCGGCCGCACCTACGAGGCCGCGGACGGCCAGAACATGGCGCGCGCCTCCCGCAAGGACGTCCGCGACGCCGTCGTCGCCGCCCGCAAGGCTCAGCCTGGGTGGGCTGCTGCGACCGCCTACAACCGGGGCCAGGTGCTCTACCGGCTCGCCGAGATGCTCGAGGCGCGCACCACGGAGTTCGCCGCCGTCTGCTCGGGCAAGAAGGAGGTCGAGGTCGCGATCGACCGCGTCGTCTGGTACGCGGGCTGGGCCGACAAGCTCGCCCAGGTGATCGGCTCCGCGAACCCGGTCTCCGGCCCTTACTTCAACTTCACCGTGCCGGAGCCGACGGGCGTCGTCGCCGTTCTCGCCCCGGACGAGCCCGCGCTCGGCGGCCTGCTCTCGCGGATCGCACCGGTCATCGTGAGTGGCAACGCCGTCGTCGCCGTTGCGTCCGAGACGAATCCCGTCGCCGCGATCGAGCTCGCGGAGGCGATCGCCACCTCGGATGTACCCGGCGGTGTCGTCAACATCCTCACCGGGTTCCGCGAGGAGCTCGGGCCAATCCTTGCCGGGCACATGGACGTGAACGCGATCGACGTCACCGGCGCCAGCGGTCCCAACTCGAATGGGATGCTCGCGGAGCTCGAGCGGCTCGCGGCGGACAACGTCAAGCGAGTGGTGCTCGGCTCGGCGGACGAGCAGAGCCCCTGGACGATCGCGAACTTCCTCGAGCTGAAGACGATCTGGCACCCGATTGGTCAATAGGCAGGCGCCCGGGCAAAGCCCGGACACCTGCAAGACCCCTAAAGGGGGCCACATTCGTGGCCCCGCCGCACAATGGCCGGGTGGCTAGCCCCTGGTTACGAAGATCGCTTGCCGGAGCTCCCGGCCAGCGGGCGCGGAGGCGAGCGCCCACACGGCGAGCGGACGCCCGCCGGCGTAGGAGACGGAGATGTAGTCCGCCAGCATCCGGCCTTGGGTCGTGTCAGGGAGCCAGCGGCGCTGCATCGTCTGCGCGCTCAGCCGCTGTGGAGCGCTCCAGGTTGCACCCGCGTTGCGTGACTCGACGAGCTCGGCGTCAATTCCCCCGGGGCCGACGGCGTAGTAGAGAATCGCGAGCCGGTCGCTCGCCGGGTCGGCGGCGAGCGCGGGGATCGCAGCGATGCGCCCGCTGGTCACTCGTCGCAGCGGAGCCCAGACGATCCCGTCGGTCGACGTGGTGACGACGACGTCGTTGCCGAGGCAGCTCGGCCGCAGCCCGCAGTCGTGCCACGTCACCCAGATCCGCCCACTCCGATCGACCTCGACCGAGGGAAGAACGGGAAGTCGCAGCCCGACGACGAAGGCATCGATGGCACCCACCCGGACTGGCGGCTCGAGGCTCGCTCCGCCGTCGCGCGACCGAACGGCGTTCATCTCCTCGTTCGAGCGCGTCCCCGTCCGGTAGACGATGACGAGCGTGCCGTCCGGCTGGATCGCCGGGAAGGCACCGACGAGCGAGAGCGGCGCGATCGAGACGGGCTGCGACCAGGTGAGCCCGCCATCGGTCGAGCTCTGCAGCGAGAGCCCGCCCCGGACGAAGTCGCTGTAGGCGAGGTAGCAACGGCCACGGAAGGGGCTCGTCGTGCCGTTGTCGCACGCGAGCCACTGCTTGTCGTAGGCGATCCCGTCGGAGCCGGTGCCTGAGCTCGCGTCGATCGGGTCACTCCACCGAAGCCCGTCGGGCGAGCGGTTGATCGTCAGGCGGGTCGGCTCGAAGACGGCGAGCGAGCTCGCGAGCCAGACCCCGTGGAGAGCGTCGTAGGCGACGACCGGATCGCTCGCGCGCTCCGATGTGCCCGGCGTCGGTGCGAGCCTCGTGATTCCCGGGAGCTCCCCGGCCGCCCACGTCCGACCGTCGTCCCTCGAGGTCGCGAAGGCGTTGTTCGCGGACGCGCCCTCGAACCGGCGGCCGGTCTGGAAGACTGCGACGGTCGTCCGCCCGAAGGTGAAGCTGTCCGGCTCGACCTGGGTCTCGTGCTGGTTGTCGCGGTTCGCGTAGATGTCGCGCGAGATGCGGCGGCTCACGACCTCGCAGTCCCGCTCGACCCGGTCGGCGAGGTCGGCGTTGACGATGTCTCGGCCGGCACCGCAGGCGACCGTGTCCACCGCGCCGTCGTACTGGAGCACGATCCGGTCGTCTCCCTGGCGCGCGTCGACCACGTCACGGCCGGGGCCGGGAATGATCAGGTCGGCGCGGATCGTTCCGGGGATGAGCTCGCCCTGCTTCGTGCCTCGGATCGTCGCGGCACCAGCGGTGGCAGCGAGCGCGAGGGCGACGAAGGCGGCGAGCATGACGCGCATCAGCTCACGGTAGCCGGGATCCGCTCCGGTAGACTCGCGCCGCGTGACGGCCTCCCGACGTCTCAGCCAAGCCATCTCCGAGGGCGACGGGATCTCGCTGATCGTCGCCGTCGACGGCCCCGAGGCCGCCGCCGCCGCCGAGGCGGACGGGGCCGAAGCAGTCTTCATCTCCCAGGACGGCGTGCTCGAGCTCGTCCGCGGCGTGACCACGCTGCCGGTTCTCGCCCATGCCTGGCACGAGGATTCCGGAGCAGACGCGTGCATCGTGGCCTCCGAGGACGCGAACGAGCATCACGACGGGATCGAGCGGGTGATCCAGGTCAGCGACGAGGACGCGCTCGAGGACGTGCTCGAGCGGCTCGATCCCGAGCTCTTCCTGCTTGCGGCCGGGAACGCCGAGGACCCGCTCCAGCGCGTTCTCGACCTGCTCTCCGACGTACCGGCCGGCAAGCTAGCGATCGCCGACGTCGGCACCCCGACGCGCGAGGCGATCGAGGAGCTCGAGCGGGCCGGGGTCGACGCCGTGCTGCTGCGTGAGCCGCTTCCGGCTTCGTAGCGAGCACCTCGCGCTCGCAGCCGTGCTCGCCCTCGCGGCGGCGCTGCGGCTCCCGGGGCTCTGGTACGGGCTGCCGTTTCCCCTCCTCAACCCCGACGAGGAGTCGATCGTCCCGCGCGCGTGGGAGATCGTCCACGGGGGTGGGCTAGACCCCGGCTGGTACGACTATCCGAGCCTGCTGCTCGAGCTGCTCGCGCCGGTGCAGGCCTTCTTCGACGAGCCCTCGTACGGCGCGGCTCGTGTGGTCGCGGCTCTGCTCGGGATCGTGGGGGTCGCCGCGGCGTGGTGGCTCGGCCGGAGCGCCTACGGCTCGCTCGCCGGAGTGGTGGCCGCGGCGGCCGTCGCGGTTGCGACCGTCCACGTCGCCTACTCGCACGTCGCGGTCACCGATGTCCTCCTGACGACGCTCGTTACGGTCTCGCTCGCGCTCCTCGTGCTCGGCCGGCTCGAGTGGGCGGGCCTCGTCGCAGGGCTCGCGGCCTCGGCCAAGTACCCGGGGGTCTTCCTCGCCGCTCCGCTCCTCGTCGCCGGCTGGGGGCAGTGGCGTCGGCTGGCAGCCGCGGCCGTCCTCGGTGCGCTCGCATTCGCCCTGACGAGCCCCTTCGTCGTCCTGCATCCCGGCGCCGCGTGGGACGACATCAGCCGCGTCCAGCGGCTGGCCCGAGCTGGATGGCTCGGCTTCGAGAACGACTATCCGACCCCGCTCGCGTTCCTCGACCGACTCTGGGAGAGCCTCGGTCCGTTCCTGCTGCTCGCCCTCGTCGGGCTCGCGCTCGCGCTGCGAGCGCTGGTGCGCCATCGACGCGAACTTCGCTCCCGGCGGGCCGACCTCGTGCTCGCCGTCTTCGCGATCGTCTACTTCGTCGATCTGTTGACGCTGAACGCCCACTTCGACCGCTACGTGCTCCCGCTCGTGCCCGTGCTCGGGGTGCTCGCGGGGAGGACACGCGTGCTCGCGCCCGTTGCTCTGCTCCTGCTCGTCGTTCCGCTCGTCTGGTCGATCGGCGAGGTGCGGGAGCTGACGCGCACCGATACACGCCTCGTCGCGCACGCGTGGATCGAGGAACACGTTCCCCGCTCGGCGGTCGTCGCCATCGACTCGTCGACCGCGCCCGTCGACGCCGCCCGGGTGCTCAGGCTCGAGCTTCCGGGGCCGGGCCGTGCGCCCGACCCGAACCGCGACCTGAACGCGCTCGCGGCCGCCGGCGTCGAGTACGTCGTCATCACCGGCGCCGTCGCCGATCGCGTCGTCGCCGCCACCACCGTCTACCCGGCGGAGACGCGCTTCTACGCCCAGCTCGAAGGGCGCGCAAAGCGGGTCTTCAGGATCGACCCGGGCGGTGACAGGGCCGGCCCCTGGGTCGCCGTCTACCGTCTGTAACCTGGGCGCATGAGGGGGGAGCAGCGCAGCTCGGCTGCGATCGGGGTCGCGGTCTTCGTTGCCGGCGCCGTTCTGCTCGGGCTCGAGATCGCGTCGAGCCGCGTCCTGGCACCGTTCTTCGGGAGCTCGCTCTACGTCTGGGGCGCGCTGATCGGCGTCGTCCTCGCAGGCCTCTCGACCGGCTACTGGCTGGGGGGAATCGCCGCCGACAGGCAACCGACCCCGAGTCTCTTCGTCGGCGTCCTCGGGCTCGGCGCGCTGCTCGTGCTCGTGATCCCATTCATCGACGGCTGGGTGCTCGACCTGGTCGTCGACTGGAACCCCGGTCCTCGGCTCAACCCGCTCGTCGCCACGGTGGCGCTCTTCGGCATCCCCGCGGTCGTGCTCGGCACCGTCTCGCCGATCGCGGTCAAGCTCCGTGCGCGCTCGCTCGAGAATCTCGGCCGCACCGCCGGGCGTCTCTTCGCCGTTTCGACGGCGGGCTCAATCGCCGGCACCTTCGCGACCGCGTTCTGGCTGATCCCCGAGCTCGGCACCGACCAGCTCCTCGCCGCTGCCGCGGTGACGCTGATGCTCGCAGCTGCGGCCGTCGCACTCGTCGAGCGGCTCGCGGCGGCCTTCGTGCTCGCGATCGTGATCGCGGCGGCCGGAGTCGCCGGCGTCCTCTCGCTCGCACCGGAGAAGGGCGGCGTCGTCGCCGCCTCCGAGTTCCGCAACTGGTCGCCGGTCTACCGCCAGCAGGGGATCGAAGAGCGCGAAGGGGAGGCCGACTCGGGGCAGGCGGGCTACGAGGTGCTCTACGCGAAGGACACGCAATACCACCGGATCGCGGTCGTCGAGGACACGGAGACCCGCTACCTCCGCTTCGACAGCTCGTTCCAGAGCGGGATGTACCGGGGACAGCCGTTCCGGACGCGCTTCGACTACACCGACTACCTCGATCTCGCGCTCGCGTACAACCCGGATGCGAAGCGGATCCTCTTCATCGGCCTCGGTGGCGGCTCCGCGCCGAAGCGAATCTGGCGCGACTTCCCCGGGATCCGCCTCGACGCCGTCGAGCTCGACCCCGAGGTCGTGGACGTCGCCTATCGCTTCTTCGACCTCCCGCGTGATCCGCGCATGAAGGTCGACGTCGAGGACGGGCGCCGCTACCTCGCCCAGAACGAGGGGCCCTGGGATGCGATCGTGATCGACGCCTTCTACTCCGACTCGATCCCGTTCCACCTCGCGACTCAGGAGTTCCTCGACCTCGCGCGATCGCGGCTCACACCCGGGGGCGTGATCGCGACGAACGTGATCGGCGCGATCAAGGGCGAGCAGTCGCGGCTGCTCCGCTCGATGCTCCGCACCTACCGGACGGTCTTCCCGACGGTTTCCGTGCACCCGGTCTTCACCCAGGGCGACACGCAGGCCGAGGAGGTGCGGAACGTGATCTTCGTCGCGGGGGAGGGGGCCGCACCCGCGAAGTCCTTCCTCGCCGAGCGCTGGCGCGGCGTCCGCGAGGACTCGCCCGGAGCTCCCGATCTCGGCCGCGCAATCCGCGACCGGGTCGACGCCCCGATCCCGATCGCGAACGTCCCGGTGCTGACCGACGACTACGCGCCGACCGACGCGCTGCTTCTGCTCTTCGGCTAGGCCGCGCTCCCGCCGGCGACCGGCGCCAGCGGCTCGAGCGGGGTGAGCACGCTCGCGATGAACGAGATCAGCGCATTCGGTTCGAACGGCTTCGCGAAGAACCCGAGCGAGCCGGTCTCGTAGCGGTGCTCCTCGACTGTGGCCTCGGATTCGCCGGTCAGGAAGACCAGCGGCATGTGCCTCGTCTGGTCGATGTGGCGCAGTGCGACCGCGAAGCCGAAGCCGTCGAGGATGGGCATGGTGACGTCGCAGACGACGAGATCGGGACGATGCAGGATCGCGCGGGCCAGGCCCTCGCGCCCGTCCCCGGCCTCGAGCACCTCGAACCCCTCGGCCTCGAGGACGGCGACGCAGAGCGCGCGGATGCCGGGATCGTCGTCGACGACGAGGATCTTGTGTCTGTCGGCCATTTTGCAATCCCTCGGCGAACGTCGACTCCGGCGCGAACCCGGCTCCGACCCGGTTGCTGAGGGCGGCTCGTGCGCGGACCCGATTTCTAAGGGCCCACAACGTGCGTTCGCGCCTCAGGTGCTGTGACAGCGCTCGCCCAATCTAGCGCGGAACTGACGAACTATCAACAATACTCAGGAATCGGATCCGTCCGGAGTCGGCTCGAGGACGAAAAGCTCCATCGCCATCTGGAAGGCCTGCCAGTCATCCGGAGGATGGGGGAGCGGTGAGGCAGCCCGGCGAACGTCGCGTCACCAAGGTACTCGGCATTCTC